>JAEUPI010000217.1 GCA_016790175.1 Burkholderiaceae bacterium
TGTTCGCGGTGCCCAAGGTGCTGAAGCGCCTGGGCCTGACGATGAACGACATCGACCTCTGGGAGTTGAACGAAGCCTTTGCCGTGCAGGTGCTGTACTGCGCCGACAAGCTGGGCATCCCGATGGATCGGCTCAACGTCAATGGCGGTGCGATCGCTGTTGGCCATCCCTATGGCGTCAGCGGGCAGCGCCTGACCGGCCATGCGTTGATCGAGGGCCGGCGCCGCGGTGCGAAGAAGGTCTGCGTGACCATGTGCATCGGCGGCGGCATGGGCGCAGCCGGGATCTTCGAGGTGCTGTGAACGCACTGCGCACGCCCGACGCGCGTTTCGCCGGGCTGCCGGGATTTGCCTATGCGCCGCGGTATCTGCAGCAGGGCGAGTTGCGCATGCACTACGTGGACGAGGGCCCACGCGACGCCGCGATCACGGCATTCGCCCTTCACGGCGAACCGACTTGGAGTTACCTGTATCGCCGGATGATCCCGGTGTTCACCCACGCCGGGCTGCGCGTGGTGGCGCCGGACTTCTTCGGCTTCGGCCGCAGCGACAAGCCGACCGACGACACCTGGTACACCTTCGATCGCCATCGCGAGTCGATGCTCGCGCTGATCGACGCGCTCGCGTTGGAGAACATCCTGCTCGTGTGCCAGGACTGGGGTGGCCTGATCGGGCTCACATTGCCGCTGGCGCGGCCGCAGCTGTTCACCCGTTTGCTCGTGATGAACACCGGCCTCGGCACCGGCACGGTGACCGAGGGATTCAAGGCATGGCGTGCCTACTGCAACGCCAACCCCGATCTCGCGGTGGGCAAGCTGATGAAGCGCTCGTGCGCGCACCTGAGCGATGCCGAGGTCGCCGCGTACGACGCGCCGTTTCCCGATGTCAGCCACAAGGCCGGCGTGCGAGCGTTCCCGAACCTCGTGCCCGATCGCGACGACGCGCCCGGCGCGGCTGTGAGCCGCGAAGCGGCCGCTTTCTGGCGCGAGCATTTCAGCGGCCAGAGCTTCATGGCCATCGGCATGCAGGACCCGGTGCTCGGCCCGGCGGCGATGCGCTCGCTGCACAAACTCATCCGCGGCTGCCCGCCGCCGCTGGAGGTGGCCGAAGGCGGGCACTTCGTGCAGGAATGGGGTGCGCCGATTGCCACCGCGGCACTGGCGCAATTCGGCCTCGCGTCATGAAGACCGATCTCGCTGCCGTGCGCGGCTTCTACCGGGCCTCGCCGTTCATGGTGGACCTCGGCATCGAGCCCACGCAGGTGGGCGAGGGCCGGGTGCACAGCCAACTGGCCCTGCAGCCTCGGCATCACCAGCACACCGGGCAGGTCCACGCCGGCGTGACCAATGCGATGGCCGACCAGACCATGGGCGCGGCCGCGCAGACCCTGGCACCCGCGGGCCGATGGGTGCTGACCGCCGAGCTCAAGACCAGCCACCTGCGCGCCGCCAAGGGCGAGCGGCTGCACTGCGAGGCCTGGGTGGTGCGCGCCGGGCGCACGCTGAGCTTCACCGAGGCCGAGGTCTACGCGGTTTCCGGTGAACAGCGCACGCTCGTGGTCAAGGCTTCGGCAACGATGGCCCTGGTCGAATCCAAGGCCTGATGCCAGGAGCGCCGCACGTGCGACAGACCCTCGACTTCCTGCTGCAGTGGCTCGATGTGCCGGCGCTGACCGAGCGGCCGCGTTTCGCCGACCACTCGAGCGAAACCTTCGCGTCGGTGCTCGACACCTGCGAGCGCATCGCGCGCGAGAAGTTTGCGCCGTTCACTCGCGTCGTCGACACGGAGGAGCCGCAGTTCGACGGCGAGAAAGTGGTGCTGCCCGCGTGCGCGTACGAAACCGCGAGGGCATACGTCGACTCCGGCATGCTCGCCGCTGCGCAGGACTACGAGATCGGCGGCATGCAGCTGCCCTGCACGGTGGAAATGGCGGCTCATGCCTTCTTTGCCAAGGCCGGCGTCGGTCTGGGCGGGGGCGGGATGCTGACGAGCGGCAACGCCAACCTCTTGATGGCGCACGGCACGCCGATGCAGAAGACCGTGTTCGCGAAGAACGAGTTTGCCGGCCGTTGGTTCGGCACCATGTGCCTGAGCGAGCCGCAGGCGGGCTCGTCGCTGAGCGACATCGCCACCCGCGCCGAGCCCGACGGCCACGGCTTCGAGCACGATGCACTCGGCCCGCGCTACCGTCTGCGTGGCAACAAGATGTGGATCAGCAACGGCGAGCACGAGCTGACCGAGAACATCGTTCACCTCGTTCTGGCCAAGATCCCGGGACCCGACGGCAAACTGGTGCCGGGTACCAAGGGCATTTCGCTGTTCATCGTGCCGAAGAAGCTGGTCGACGCCGACGCACGACTGACCGGCGAGCGCAACGACGTGGCACTGGCAGGGTTGAACCACAAACTCGGCTATCGCGGCATTCCGAACACGCTGCTCAACTTCGGCGAGGGCAAGTTTTCGGTGCGTGGTCGCTCCGGCGCGATCGGCTACCTCGTGGGCCAACCGGGCGAGGGTCTGCGCTGCATGTTCCACATGATGAACGAGGCACGCATCGCCGTCGGACTGGGCGCAGTGATGCTGGGCTACGCCGGCTACGAGGCGAGCCTGCAATACGCACGCGACCGTGCCCAGGGGCGACCGCTCGGCGTGACGGGCAAGAACGTGGCGCAAGCACCGGTGCGCATCGTCGAACATGCCGACGTCAAGCGCATGCTGTTGGCGCAGAAGGCCTACGTGGAAGGTGGCCTGGCGCTGGCTCTGTATTGCGCCCGTCTGGTCGACGAGCAGCACACCGGTTCACCCGAGGCGGCGCGCGAGGCCGGCACGCTGCTGGAGGTGCTGACGCCGATCGTCAAGAGCTGGCCGAGCCAGTGGTGCCTCGAGGCCAACTCGCTGGCGATACAGGTGCATGGCGGCTACGGCTACACGCGCGATTTTCCGGTCGAGCAGTACTGGCGCGACAACCGGCTGAACATGATCCACGAAGGCACGCACGGCATCCAGGCGCTGGATCTGCTCGGCCGCAAGGTGGTGATGAACGGCGGCGCCGGGCTGAAGCTGCTCGCCACGCGCATGCGCGCCAGCATCGATGCCGTGCAGCCCTATGCCGAGCTGCAGCCCCACGCGCAGGCGCTGGCCTCGGCGCTCGACGCCGTGGGTGCGGCCACGCAGGCGGCCTGGTCGGCCGGCACACCCGACGAGGCGCTCGCCAACGCGATGCCGTACATGCAGGCCTTCGGGCACACAGTGATCGCCTGGGTCTGGCTCGATCTGGCGCGCGAGGCCTGCCGGCAGCTGGCATCCGGCGCCGGCGATGCGGCCTTCCAGCGCGGCAAGCTGCAGGCGATGCGCTACTTCTATGGCTACGAGCTGCCGCTCGTGACGGCCTGGCTCGCGGTGGTGAAGGCGCGCGACCCGGTGTGCCGCGAGATGCGCGACGAGTGGTTCTGAACCATCCAGGAGGCACACGATGTCCACGCCCGTCCAACAGCTCTTCGACCTCACCGGCAAGACCGCGCTGGTCACCGGCGGCTCGCGCGGCCTCGGGCTGCAGATCGCCGAGGCGCTGGGCGAAGCCGGCGCGAAGATCATGCTCACCTCGCGCAAGGCGGCCGACCTCGAGGAGGCGGCAGCAGCCCTGCAGGCCAAGGGCATCGACACACGCTGGATCGCGGCCGACGCGAGCCAGCCCGCCGACGTGCACAGGGTGGTCGCCGACACGATGGAGCGTTTGGGTCGCATCGACATCCTGGTCAACAATGCCGGCGCCACCTGGGGCGCGCCGGCCGAGGACCATCCGCTCGAGGCCTGGGACAAGGTGATGAACCTCAACATCCGCAGCCTGTTCCTGTTTGCGCAGGCGGTGGCCAAGGCGAGCATGATTCCGCGCAAGAGCGGGCGCATCATCAACATCGCGTCGATCGCCGGGCTGGGTGGCTCGATCGAGGTGAAGTTCATTGCCTACGGGACCAGCAAGGGTGCGGTGGTGAACTTCACGCGCACGCTGGCGGCCGAGTGGGGGCCCTACGGCATCACGGTCAACGCGCTGGCACCGGGCTTCTTCCCGAGCAAGATGACGCAAGGTGTGTTGAAGACCATCGGTGTGGACAAGCTGGCCGCACACGCGCCGCTGCGCCGGATCGGTGATGACGATGATCTCAAGGGTGCCGCGCTGCTGTTCGCGGCACCGGCCGGCAAGCACATCACGGGGCAGATTCTCGCCGTCGACGGCGGTGTGTCCTGCGCGGTCGGGGGGTAGGCGGCACCATGTCAGGCACCCGAATCGCATTCCCCATACGCATCCCGTTCGTCGAGGAACTCGGACTCGAGCTGCACGGCTTCGGCGGCGGCAAGGCCGAACTGAGGCTCGATCTCGATCAGGCGCACCTGAACTCCTGGGAAGTCGCCCATGGCGGCGTGTTGATGACGATGCTCGATGTCGCGATGGCGCATGCGGCACGCAGCATGCATCAGCACGATCCGTCGCAAGGCCGCGGCGTCGCGACGATCGAGATGAAAGCCACCTTTCTGCGGCCGGCTCAAGGGCAGCTGCGCGCGCTCGGCAAGTTGCTTCACAAGACCACGACGATGGCGTTCTGCGAAGCGTCGGTATTCGATGACAGCGGCGAACTCTGTGCGCACGGCACCGGAACCTTCAAGTTCCTGCGTGGCCTGCCGTCCGGCCGGCAGATCAAGGCGCTGGGCGGGGCCGCGACAAAGGACCATTCATGACACGACCCAATCTGCAGTGGCTGCTCGCGTCGCGCCCGGGCGGCGAGCCGACGCCGGCGAACTTTCGCCTCGTCACGTCCAGCGTGCCCGCATTGAAGGACGGCGAGGTCCTCGTGCGCCACCACTACCTGAGCCTCGACCCGTACATGCGCGGACGCATGAACGACGGCAAGAACTACGCGGCTCCGCAGCCGCTCGACGCAGTGATGATCGGTGGCACCGTCGGCGAGGTGATCGAGTCGCAGCACGATGCTTTCCGGGTCGGCGACACGGTGGTCGGCGCGGGCGGTTGGCAGCAGTACTCAATCGTCAACGTGTCGCAGCCCGGGCTGCTGCGCAAGGTCGACGCGTCGCGCGTGCCACTGTCGGCCTACCTGGGCGCCGTGGGCATGCCGGGTGTGACCGCGTGGTACGGACTCACGCAGATCATCGAACCCAAGGCCGGCGAGACGGTGACCGTCAGTGCCGCCAGCGGCGCGGTCGGCGGTGTCGTCGGCCAGTTGGCCAAGGCGCGCGGCTGCCGCGCGGTGGGCATTGCCGGCGGACGCGACAAATGCGATGTCGTGGTCCGCGAGTTCGGTTTCGACGCCTGCATCGACTACAAGGCCCACAAGAACCCTGCCTCGCTGCAGGCCGCGTTGGCGGCGGCCTGCCCGAACGGCATCGATGGTCATTTCGAGAACGTCGGGGGCGTGGTGCTCGATGCCGTGATGCAGCAGGCCAACGCGTTCGCGCGCATCGCCATGTGCGGCATGATTGCCGGCTACAACGGCGAACCGATTCCGATGGCCGAGCCCAGGTTGATTCTCACCCAGCGCATGAAGGTGCAGGGCTTCATCATCAGCGAACATCTGCCGCTATGGCCGCAGGCCCTGGCCGAACTGGGCGAGCGGGTGGCGCGGGGCACGTTGAAGTATCGCGAGACGGTGGCGCAGGGCATCGAGAGCGCACCCGAGGCCTTCATCGGATTGCTGAAGGGCCGCAACCTCGGCAAGCAGCTGGTCAAGCTGGCGTAACCCCCGCGTGCCGGAGCCGCATCCCTGATCGCTGCATCGGCGCGCACGCATCGACGCACGGGAGGACTTCATGAGCCATTCGACCCACGAGGTGTTCAACCAGAGCACGCCATTCGTCGACGTGAATCTGTTCGACACCGACGTCGGCCTGCGCGACGCGCTGCGCTTCAACCACCCGAGCTTCGACGCCGGTCGCTTCTCGGCGATCGGCGCCGAGTGTGGCGCGGCACAGACGGTGGAGCATGCGCGCCTGGCCAACCATCACTCGCCGGTGCTGCGCTCGCACGATCGCTTCGGACACCGCGTCGACCAGGTCGAGTTCCATCCCAGCTATCACGCACTGATCGGGGCGGCACTGAAGCACGGCTTGCATGGCGCGCCTTGGTCGCGTCCGGCGGGTTCCCACGTGGAGCGCGCGGCCGCGTTCATCCTATCGACGCAGGCTGAGCCCTCGGTGCTGTGTCCGGTGTCGATGAGTTATGCCGTGACGCCGGCACTGCGTGCCAACGCGGGCCTGTACGCCGCATGGCAGTCGCGCATCGTCTCGACGCAGTACGATCCACGCTTCGCGCCGTTCGACCGCAAAACCGCGGTCACGCTCGGCATGGGCATGACCGAGAAGCAGGGCGGGTCCGACGTCCGCAGCAACACCACGCGTGCCGAACCGGTGGGCGAGGATGTCTGGGGCCGGCGCTTTGCGATCACCGGACACAAATGGTTCATGTCGGCGCCGATGTGCGACGCCTTCCTGGTCCTGGCGCAGGCGCCGGGCGGCCTGAGCTGCTTCTTCCTGCCGCGCTGGTTGCCCGACGGCGGCACGAACGTGCTGCGCGTGCAGCGTTTGAAGCACAAGCTGGGCAATCATGCCAACGCGAGCTCGGAGGTCGAGTTCGACCGCTCCACCGCCTGGCTCGTTGGCGACGAGGGCCGCGGCGTGCCGCAGATCCTGGCGATGGGCGCGATCACGCGGCTCGACTGCGCACTGGGCACCGCGGGGCTGATGCGCCAGTCGCTTGCGCTGGCGCTGCACCACACAGGCCAGCGCATGGCCTTCGGCACGCGGCTGATCGAGCAGCCGATGATGAAGAACGTGCTGGCCGACCTGGCGTTGGAGAGCGAGGCGGCCACGGCGCTGGCGCTGCGCCTCGCCCGCGCGGTCGACCGCAGCGAGAACGCGCGGGATCCCAGCGGGCACGAAGCGTTGATGCGCCGCGTGCTGACGCCGATCGCCAAATTCTGGATCTGCAAGCGCGGCAGCCTGTTCGGGCAGGAGGCGATGGAATGCCTCGGCGGCAATGGCTACGTCGAGGAGCAGGGCGAAGGCGTGATGGCGCGCGTCTATCGCGAGATGCCGCTGAACTCGATCTGGGAGGGCGCGGGCAACATCATGGCCCTGGATCTGCTGCGCGCGCTGCGCACCGGGCCGGTGACCGACGCGCTGATGCACGAACTGCAACCGGCGCGTGGTGCGCATGCGGCGTTTGACCGCCTGGTCGGCACATTGCCTGCGCAGGTGGACGGCGTGCGCGAAGAGATCGACGCGCGGCGGCTGGCTCGCGACGTGGCGCTGGCCGTGCAGGCGGCGTTGCTGCGCCAGCATTCCACACCGGAGATGTTCGATACGTTCTGCGATTCGCGGCTCGGCGCAGAAGCTGGCGGCGGGGGTGCCTTCGGCCTGCTGCGTGCCGCTGCACCCTTCGATGCGATCATTGCCCGCGCGATGCCGCCCCATTGATTTGCTGACAGACCTCTAGGACGCTGAGCATGAGCGACAAACATCTCGGACGTGGCGACACCGCGGTGATCACCGGTGCCGCATCGGGATTCGGGTTCGAGCTGGCGACGCTGTGCGCGCAGCGCGGCATGAACGTCGTGCTCGCAGACGTGCAGGCCGACGCCCTGCAGCGCGCCGAGCAGGAGTTGAAGCGACATGGTGCGCCCATGCTGCCGTTCCGGCTCGACGTGTCGAAGGCCGCCGAAGTCGAGGCGCTCGGTCGCGCGACGATCGAACGCTTTGGTGCGCCGCACCTGGTGTTCAACAACGCCGGCGTCGGTGCCGGCGGCCTGATCTGGGAACATTCGGTCGCCGACTGGGAGTGGGTGCTCGGCGTGAATCTGATGGGCGTGGCGCACGGCGTGCGCGTGTTCACGCCGGCGATGCTCGAGGCGGCCCGGCACGACCCCGGCTACGAGGGCCACCTGATCAACACCGCCTCGATGGCGGGGCTCGTGAACCCGCCCAACATGGGCGTGTACAACGTGAGCAAGCACGCGGTGGTCAGCCTGAGCGAGACGCTGTTTCACGACTTGTCGCTGGTGACCGACCAGGTGCATGCGCATGTGCTGTGCCCGTTCTTCGTGCCCACGGGCATCCACCAGAGCGAGCGCAATCGGCCGGCGTCGCTGAGCGATGCCGGTGCCAAGCCCACGCGCAGCCAGCTGATCGCGCAGGCCTTCAGCAACAAGGCCGTGACCAGCGGCCGGATCACGGCCGCACAAGTGGCCGCCAAGGTCGTCGATGCCGTCGTGCGCGACGCCTTCTACGTCTACAGCCATCCGCATGCGCTTGGCTCGGTGCAACTGCGCATGGAAGATCTGCTGCAGCATCGCAACCCGAGTGATCCGCTGAAGGACACGCCGGAGGTTCGTCGCCAGCTACGCGACGCGTTGCGGTCGGCGTGAGCGATCGCCGGGCCGATCCAAGATCGCTGGATCCCCTGGAGCCACGAAGAGGCTCCTTCGGAGCCCTGGGGGACGGCACCATAGGTGCCAAGGGGGCACCATGAGCGCCACGGCGCTGCGCGTCTACGGTGGGCCGCGCGCCCGCAGCGTGTTGCGCGAACGGGGCTTGCGCGCCGCAGACGTGCGCATGATCGCCGGTGCCGCCGGCGGGCCCAAGGGCCTGGCGCTCAATCCGCTGGACCGCTTCATATTCGCGCATTGGCTGCGCGATGTCGGCCAGACCCTGCATCTGCTCGGATCGTCCATCGGCGCCTGGCGCATGGCCTGCGCCTGCACGCAAGACCCCGATGCGGCGCTGGTGCGGCTGGCCGAGGACTACATCGCGCAACGCTACGAGCACGCTCCGGGCAAACCGCCGACGCCATCGCACGTGAGCGCCGTATTTGCAGACACGCTGGCACGCACGCTGACGCCACGGGCTGCCGAGGCACTGTCGCACCCGACGCGGCGGCTGCACGTCTTCACCAGCCGCGGGCGGGGTCTGCTGGCGCGGCCAGGCCAGCTGCGAACGGCGCTCGGCTATCTCGGTGCGTTTGCTGCCAACGCGGTGCATCGACGCGCGATGGGGTCGATGCTCGAGCGCGTGGTCTTCAGCGACGCGCGCGAACCGATGCCGATCGCACTGCACGACTACCGCACACGCCATGCGGAGCTTTCGCCGCGCAATCTGGCGGCGACGATACTCGCGAGCTGCTCGATCCCGTTCTGGCTCGACGCCGTGACCGGGATCGACGGCGCGCCTTCGGGAGCGTACTGGGACGGCGGCATCACCGACTACCACCTGCATCTGAACTACGCGAGTCTCGGCGAGGGTCTGGTGCTGATGCCGCATTTCCAGCCGTCGCTGGTGCCGGGATGGCTGGACAAGCCGTTCTCGCGCCGCCACCGTGCCGGCGCGTCGCTCGACAACGTGGTGCTGCTGGTGCCTGATGCGTCCTGGATCGCCCGGCTGCCGCGCGGCAAGCTCCCGGACCGCAGCGACTTCAGGCACCACGGCGACGACCATGCGGCGCGCGCGCGCGAATGGCGCATCGCGCTCGCCGAGAGCGAGCGCCTAGCCGAGGAGTTCGCTGCGCTGGTGCAGCAATCGCACGTCGAGGCCGAACCGCTCGTCTGATCGGCCGCGCCGGCCGCCGCTGCGAAGGCAGCCGGTGCGCGGCGCGCATCCAGTCCGCCTGCCTCGGCGTATCAGCCGCCCAGACGCCCCGACGCCATCGGCTGGTGGGGATGTCCGGAGGGCCGTCGCATCGTTCGTCGGCCATCGCCATCGTCACCGCAACGAGGATTCATCACATGCACACCATCACCTCACGTCGCAAGCGGCTGTTGCCGCTGGCCGCTGCGGCCGTCGCAGCTGTTGCCGGCATCGCCTCATCGCCGGCTCAGGCATCCAGCCACCGTGAAGCGCCGTACATCACCACGCAGCCCAAGGTCGACGGCACCGACTTCTACATGTTCGCGAGCTACGAGGCCGGCCGCAACGGCTATGTGACACTGATCGCCAACTACCAGCCGCTGCAGGCGCCATACGGCGGGCCGAACTACTTCTCGATGGATCCGAACGCGCTGTACGAGATCCACGTCGACAATAACGGCGACGCGAAGGAAGACATCAGCTTCCAGTTCCGCTTCAAGAACAACTTCAAGGGCATCACGCTGCCGATCGGCGGCACCGATGTGGCGATCCCGCTGATTCAGGCCGGGCAGGTGACCGAGCGCAACGCGCCGGCGCTCAATCTCAACGAGACCTACACGGTCGATGTCGTGCGCGGCGACCGCCGTGCGGGCCGGCGCGCAGCGATCACGAATGCGAGCGGCGGCGGTTCCACGTTCGACAAGCCGGTGGACAACATCGGCACGAAGACGATTCCCGACTACGAAGGCTACGCAGCGAAGCACATCTATTCGGTCAACATCCCCGAGTGCGGTCAACCGGCGAAACTGTTCGTCGGTCAGCGCAAGGAGGCGTTCGCGGTCAACCTCGGCACGATCTTCGACCTGGTGAACGCGCCGCTCGCGGTGATCACGAATCCCGCAAACATCAATGCGGCGCCGAACATCATCGACGATGCGAACGTCACCACGCTGGCGCTGGAGGTGCACAAGAGCTGCCTCACGCAAGGCAGCGAGCCGGTGATCGGTGGCTGGACCACGGCTAGCCTGCGCCAGGGCATGTTGCTGAACCCGCAGCCGAAGAAGGGCCATCAGACCACGGCGATCGTCGGCGGCGCCTGGGTGCAGGTGTCGCGGCTGGGGCAGCCCCTCGTCAACGAGGTGGTGATCGGCCTGCCTGACAAGGATCGCTTCAACGGCTCCAAGCCGAAGGACGATCTGCAGTTCGCGAGCTACGTCACCAATCCCACCTTCCCGCGTTTGCTCGAGGTGGCGCTCGGCGTGCCGGCCGGCGGCGCCGCGCCGCAGAACTTTCCGCGCACCGACCTCGCCAATGTGTTCCTCTCCGGCATTGCCGGCGTCAACAAGCCGGCCAACGTGGTGCCGTCGGAGATGCTGCGCCTGAACACGGCGATTCCTGCGGTGCCGTTCGCGCAGCAGAACCGGCTCGGCGTGGCGGGCGAACTGCTGCGCGTGGGCGGCGCGGCCAACCTGGCGCAAGCTGTCGATCTGGCAGGCTTTCCGAATGGGCGCCGACCGAAGGACGACATCGTCGACATCGCGCTCGTCGCGGTGGCCGGTGGGCTGTGCGTGCTGAACAGCAATGCCTCGCTCGCCGCTTTGCAGCCGGCGGACAACAACAACGTGCTCGGCCTCAACACCTTCACGATCCCCGGTTCGCCCGCGACGACGCTGAGCTCGGAGTGTCGGCTCGGCAAGGTGCCGCTCGGTGCGACCTCGGCGGCGCTGCACGACGCGGTGGACCAGGCGGTGGTGCCGCTGTTGCCGGGATTCCCCTATCTCTTCACGCCGACACCCGGCGCCCGCTGAAGGAGGCCGCGACATGACCACTCTTCGTCATGCACTGGTCGCCATCGCCGCGGCGGGCCTGTTCGCGGGTTGCGGTGGCGGTGGCACCAACGACCCGGCGCCGCAGGCCGACCCGTTGGAGGCGGTGCCGGCCGAGGCGACGCAAAGCGCGCCGGCGATGGTGTCGTATCTTGCGACGCTGTCGCAGATGCTGGCCGAGGCGCGCGAAGCCATCGATCTGTCGGCGCTCGGATCGCTCTTCACGAGCGACACCACCGAGCCCGAAAGCGTGCAATAGGCAAGGGCGACGCCGGGTTTGCCGGTGACCGTGTCTGCGCCGCGGACCGTCTACCGGACCGCGGCGCTTGCGCCTACAATTGGGGCTTCTCTGACGAACAAGGAACGGGGAAAGGCACCATGGTTATGACACCGCGAACGTTCGGCGCTTGCTCCCAAGCCTGATCGGCCGCGCGATCTCGACCACCGTTTTCCGTCACCCCCACACCAAAGCGCGGTTCCCCCCGCGCTTTTTTGTTGCCTCCGCGAGTTGCCCATGATCACGATCACATTGCCCGATGGCGCGACGAAGCAGTTCGCGCAGCCACCCACGGTTGCCGACGTGGCCGCGTCGATCGGCGCTGGCCTGGCCAAGGCCGCGCTGGCGGGCCGCGTGGGCACCGGCGCGTCGGCGCGCCTGGTCGACACGAGCCACCGGATCGAGGCCGATACGGTGCTGGCGATCGTGACCGACAAGGAGCCCGACGGCCTTGCGATCCTGCGCCACTCGACGGCGCACCTGCTCGCCTATGCGGTGAAGGAGCTGTTTCCCGATGCCCAGGTCACGATCGGCCCGGTGATCGACAACGGCTTCTACTACGACTTCTCCTATCGGCGGCCCTTCACGCCGGAGGACCTGGCCGCGATCGAGGCCAAGATGACCGAGCTCGCCAGGCTCGACGAGCCGGTCCAGCGCGAGGAGATGCCGCGCGACGACGCGGTGAAGCACTTCCTGGACATGGGCGAGAAGTACAAGGCCGAGATCATTGCCGGCATCCCTGCTGGCGAGCCGATCGGCCTGTACCGCGAGGGCCGTTTCGTCGATCTGTGCCGCGGCCCCCATGTGCCGCGCACGGGCCGGCTCAAGCATTTCAAGCTGATGAAGGTGGCCGGTGCCTACTGGCGCGGCGATCATCGCAACGAGATGCTCCAGCGCATCTACGGCACCTCCTGGGCGTCCAAGGACGAACTGCAGAACTACCTCACGATGCTCGAGGAGGCCGAAAAGCGCGACCATCGTCGCCTGGGCCGGGAACTCGACCTGTTCCACATCGACGATCACTCGCCGGGCACGGTGTTCTGGCACCCCAGGGGCTGGATCGTCTGGCAGGAGGTGGAGCAGTACATGCGCCGTGTCTATCGCGACAACGGCTATCTGGAGGTCAAGGGCCCGCAGATCCTCGACCAGGGCCTGTGGGAGAAAACCGGTCACTGGGACAAGTACCGCGAGAACATGTTCGTGACCGAGTCGGAGAAGCGCGACTACGCGCTCAAGCCGATGAACTGCCCCGGCCACATCCTGATCTTCAAGCAGGGCATCAAGAGCTATCGCGATCTGCCGTTGCGCTACGGCGAGTTCGGTCAGTGCCATCGCAACGAGCCCACCGGCGGCCTGCACGGCATCATGCGTGTGCGCGGGTTCACGCAGGACGACGGCCACATCTTCTGCACCGAAGCCATGATCCAGTCCGAGGTCACGGCGTTCACGACGCTGCTGCAGAAGGTCTACCGGGATTTCGGCTTCACCGAGATTCTCTACAAGCTCTCGACGCGACCCGAAAAGCGCATCGGAACCGATGAAAGCTGGGACAGGGCCGAGGCGGCGCTGGCCAGCGGGCTGAAGGCCTCGGGCTGCGAGTACGAGTTGCTGCCGGGCGAGGGGGCCTTCTACGGACCCAAGATCGAGTACACGCTCAAGGACGCACTGGGCCGCCCCTGGCAATGCGGCACCATGCAGGTCGACCCCAACATGCCCGAGCGCCTGGACGCCGAATTCGTGGGCGAGGACGGCTCGCGCCACCGACCGGTCATGCTGCATCGGGCCATCGTGGGCAGCCTGGAGCGCTTTATCGGGATACTGATCGAGCAGCACGCCGGCGCGCTGCCCGCCTGGCTGGCGCCGGTGCAGGTGGTGGTGGCCTGCATCACCGACGCCCAGGCTGGCTACGCCGACGAGGTTGTGAAAACACTGAAAAAACAAGGAGTTAGAGCGCAGGCCGATTTGCGCAACGAGAAAATCACCTATAAAATCCGCGAGCATTCGCTGCAAAAGGTTCCGTACATCCTGGTCGTTGGCGACAAGGAGAAGGCAGGCGGGGCCGTTTCGGTGCGCGCACGAGGCAACAACGACCTCGGTGTGATGACCGTCGCAGACTTCTCGCAGAAGATCGCAGACGACATCGACCGCAAGGCTTGAGCCTTCGGCGCGCATTTGGTCTTGTTGTCGGCCCGTTTCCTGCCCGAGGGTCGTTGAAGGGGTCAGCACCATCGCTACATTTCTGGACCGTCGTATTCCGAACGCCGAGCGCAAGCACCGGCTCAATCGCGAGATCACAGCACCTCAGGTGCGGTTGAACGGCCCCGAGAACGAACCGCTCGGCGTCGTGAGTCTGATGGAGGCCTTGCGGCTGTCCGGCGAGTACGACGTGGACCTGGTCGAGATCGCACCGACCGCCGATCCTCCTGTGTGCCGTTTGATGGACTACGGCAAGTTCAAGTACCAGGAGCAGAAGAAGGCGGCCGAAGCCAAGTCGAAGCAGAAGATCATCGAGGTCAAGGAGGTCAAGTTCCGTCCGGGCACGGACGAAGGCGACTACCTGATCAAGATGCGCAACCTGCGCCGCTTCATCGCCGATGACGGTGACAAGGGCAAGGTGACGCTGCGCTTCCGCGGGCGGGAGATCACGCACCAGGAGATCGGCATGCGATTGCTCGAGCGCATCCGCGACGAACTGGCCGATGTGGCCGTCGTGGAGCACATGCCCAAGCTCGAAGGCCGCCAGATGGTGATGGTGCTCGCACCGAAGAAGAAGTAGGAACGATTCGAACCCGTTTGATCCGCGCTGCGGTCTGGTCGCCGCAGCGCCGGAGTCAAGAAGCCACCGCAGGCTTCACCAAGTGGATCACGGCCCGTGAGCCCGCCTGCGGCAGCACACCAGAAGGAGCAGTCATGCCCAAGATGAAGACCAAGAAGAGCGCGGCCAAGCGGTTCCGCGTGCGGCCCGGAGGCACCGTCAAGCGCGGTCAGGCGTACAAGCGCCACATCCTCACGAAGAAGTCCACCACACGCAAGCGCCATCTGCGCGGCGCGGCCAACGTGCACGACACGAACATGGGCCACGTCGCCGCGATGATGCCGTTCGCCGGCCTGTGACCGACACCCACGCACGATAAGGAGCAAACCACATGCCTCGCGTCAAACGTGGTGTCACTGCACACGCCCGACACAAGAAGGTGCTGGCCCAGGCCAAGGGCTTCCGCGGTCGTCGCAAGAACGTCTTCCGCATCGCCAAGCAGGCGGTGATGAAGGCGGGCCAGTATGCCTATCGCGACCGTCGCACCCGCAAGCGCGTATTCCGCCAGCTGTGGATCGCGCGCATCAACGCGGCGGCGCGTGAGGCCGGGCTGACCTACAGCCGCTTCATGGCGGGCATGAAGAAGGCGTCGATCGACATCGATCGCAAGATGCTTGCCGAGCTCGCCGTCAACGATCCTGCGGCGTTTGGCAGCATCGTCGCGAAGGTGAAGGCCCAGCTCGCCTGATGTGCCTGCGCCCGCGGTCCGGGCGCACCCTCAACAGCCTGGCAGGCCGTCACCTCGAGACGGCCTGCCTTTTTCTCGTTCGCATTCATTGCCGCGACCCATGGACGATCTGGAACAACTGGTCGAACGCGCCGAGCGCGAGTTCGGCGCCGCGCCCACGCCGGCAGAACTGGAGAATGCCAAGGCGCGTTTCCTCGGCAAGGCCGGGTCGGTCACCGAACTGCTGAAGCAGCTGGCCGCGCTGACTCCCGAGCAGAAGAAGACGCGGGGCGCACAGATCAACCAGACCAAGCAGCGCATCGAATCGGCGCTGCTGGCGCGTCGTCAGGCGCTGGCGGACGCCGAACTCGATGCCCAGCTGCGTGCCGAGGCGCTCGACGTCACGCTGCCGGGCCGCCGTCGCGGCGGCGGCGGACTGCATCCGGTCTCGCGAACGATGGAGCGTATCGAGGCGATCTTCGCGTCGATGGGCTTCGAGGTGGCCGACGGGCCCGAGATCGAGACCGACTGGATGAGCTTCACGGCGCTGAACAATCCGGAGAATCATCCGGCGCGCTCGATGCAGGACACGTTCTACGTCGACCTGAAGGACGAAGGCGGCCGCTGGCTCAACCTGCGCCCGCACACATCGCCGATGCAGGTGCGGCACGCGCGCGCGCACGCTGCACGCTACAAGGGCTGCGACCCGATGCCCGATATCCGAGTCATCGCACCTGGGCGCACCTATCGCGTCGACAGCGATGCCACGCATTCGCCGATGTTTCACCAGTGCGAAGGCCTGTGGATCGGGCAGAACGTGAGCTTCAAGGACCTGAAGGTCGTGTTCACCCAGTTCTGTCGGCTCTTCTTCGAAAGCGACGATCTGCAGCTGCGATTCCGGCCCTCGTTCTTCCCGTTCACCGAGCCTTCGGCGGAGATCGACATTGCGTTCGGCAGCGGCCCGCTGCGGGGCCGGTGGCTCGAGGTCTCGGGATCCGGACAGGTGCACCCGAACGTCGTGCGCAACTTCGGCCTCGACCCTGAGCGTTACATCGGCTTCGCCTTCGGCATGGGCGCCGAGCGGCTGGCGATGCTGCGTTATGGCGTCGACGACATGCGCCTCTTCTTCGAAGGTGACCAGCGCTTTCTCGCCCAGTTCAATTGAACGCGTCTCGCACGATCGAACATGCAATTTCCTGAATCCTGGCTGCGCGAGTTCTGCGATCCGCCGCTGTCGAGCGAGGCGTTGGCCGATCTGCTGACGATGTCCGGCCTCGAGGTGGAAAGCCTCGACCCGGTGGCGCCCCCCTTCGGCGGTGTGATCGTGGGCGAGATCGTCGAGGCCGAGCCGCACCCGAACGCGGACCGTCTGCGCGTGTGCCGCGTGAATGCAGGCGCCCATTCGAAAGACGGCCTGCTGCAGATCGTCTGCGGCGCGCCGAACGCGCGTGTCGGCCTGAAGGCGCCGCTGGCGTTGGTGGGCGCGCAGCTGCCGCCGGGCGAGGACGGCAAGCCGTTCGAGATCAAGAAGGGCGTGCTGCGCGGCGTGGAAAGCGCCGGCATGCTGTGTTCGGCGCGCGAACTTGGGCTGAGCGAAGACCACGGCGGATTGCTCGAGCTCGATGCCGATGCGAAGGTCGGCACCGACCTGCGGCAGGCGCTGGCACTCGACGACCGCCTGTTCACGCTCAAGCTCACACCGAACCTCGCGCACTGCCTGTCGGTGTTCGGCGTCGCGCGTGAGGTCGCGGCACTGACCGGCGCGCCGTTGCGTCTGGCCGCGATTGTTCCGGTAAAGCCGGTACACGATCAGACGCTGCCGGTCCGGGTGGAGGCCACCGACCTGTGCGGTCGGTTCTCGGGTCGCATCGTGCGGGGCGTGAATACGCGTGCCCGAACGCCGGCGTGGATGGTCGACCGCCTGGCACGCTGCGGGCAGCGATCGGTGAGCGCGCTGGTGGACATCTCGAACTACGTGATGTTCGAGTTCGGTCGGCCTTCGCATATCTTCGATCTCGACAGGATCCACGACGGACTCGTGGTCCGCTGGGCGCGCACGGGCGAGTCGTTGAAGCTGCTGAACGGCGAGACGATCACGCTGGATCCGACTGTCGGCGTCATTGCCGACAGCCGGTCGGTGGAGTCGCTGGCGGGGATCATGGGCGGTGACGCCACCGCCGTGTCGGACGACACCCGGAACGTCTACGTGGAAGCCGCCTTCTGGTGGCCCGATGCGGTATCCGGGCGGTCCCGCCGCTACAACTTCAGCACCGATGCGGGTCATCGTTTCGAGCGAGGTGTCGATCCGCAGCTCACCGTCGAGCACATCGAGCGCATCACGCAGCTGATCCTCGACATCTGTGGCGGCGAGGCCGGCCCGATCGACGACCAGAAACCACACATGCCGCAACACAAGCCGGTGACGCTGCGCGTGGCGCGTGCGGCCAAGGTGATCGGCATGCCGCTCGACCAAGCCACCTGCGCGGGTGTGTTCAAGCGCCTGGGGCTGGTGTTCAGCGAGCAGCCCGGGATCATTTCGGTCACGCCGCCCAGCTGGCGCTTCGACCTGCGGATCGAGGAGGATCTGATCGAAGAGGTCGCCCGCGTCGTCGGCTACGACAAGCTACCCGACAGCCCGCCGCTGGCACCGCTTCAGCCGCTGCGCCCGATCGAGGCGCAGCGCAGCGCCTATTCGGTGCGTCATGCCATGGCCGACCTGGGCTACCAGGAGATCATCAGCTTCAGTTTCGTCGAGGAGCGCTGGGAGCGCGAACTGGCCGGTAACGCCGATCCGATCCGCGTGCTCAATCCGATCGCCGCGCCACTGGCCGTGATGCGCTCCAGCCTGATCGGCAGCCTGATCGCGACGCTGAGTCACAACCTGGCGCGCAAGGCCGATCGTGTGCGGCTGTTCGAAATCGGCCGGGTATTCAGACGCGACACCACCGTGCCCGACAGCGAGTTCACGGTTGCAGGCCTGGCCCAACCGACGTTGCTGGGCGCATTGGCCTATGGGCCAGTCGTGCCCGCGCAATGGGGGCAGGCCGACCGGCGGGTGGATCTCTTCGACGTGAAAGGCGATCTGGAGGATCTGTTCGCGCCGCGACGACTGGCGTTCCGACCTGCAGGGCATCCCGTGCTGCACCCCGGGCGCAGTGCGGAGATCTGGCTGGGTGAGCGCTGCATCGGCCTCGTCGGCGAGCTTCATCCACGCTGGCGCCAGCAGTACGAACTCGCACACGCACCGGTGCTGTTCGAACTCGATCTGGAGGCCGTTCGCGAACGTGAGGTGCCGGCCTGCCAGCCGCTGCCGCGACATCAACCGGTCACCCGCGACCTTGCGTTCGTGGTCGGCGCATCGGCAAGCCACGACAAACTGATTGCTGCGCTGCTCGATGACCCCAACCGGTTGGTGCGCAAGGCGACCTTGTTCGATGTCTACCGGGGTGCCGGCGCAACACCCGGTGAACACAGTATGGCAGTGCGGCTGGAACTGCTCGACGATGAGGCGAGCTTGACCGACGAGCGCATCGCCGCGGCGCTTCAGGCGGCGCGCGAACGGGCCGAGCGCCGCGTTGGCGCACGACTTCGCGGCTGAACGCCGTCCGGCACAGGAGGGATCCGATGGACACCGACGACGAGCAGGTCGCACCGAGGGTTGCCGTTCCGACGCTGGAAACCCCCACGCTCACGAAGGCCGAGCTTTCGGAGTTGCTGTTCGAACGCCTGGGCCTGAACAAGCGTGAATCGAAAGACATGGTCGAGGCCTTCTTCGACCTGATCCACAGCAATCTGGTCGAGGGCCACGACGTCAAGTTGTCGGGTTTTGGCAACTTCAACATCCGGCGCAAGGCGCCGCGGCCGGGGCGTAACCCGAGAACAGGCGAGTCGATCCCGATCAAGGCCCGGCACGTCGTGACCTTTCACGCCAGCCATAAGCTGAAATCAATCGTGCAGGGCGACACGCCCGCCGAAGGTGAGTTCGAGTAAAGTCTAGCTTTGCTGCTCCACCTCGTTGATTTCAATGGAGAAAGCGCTTCCCGCGATTCCAGCCAAACGCTACTTCACGATCGGTGAGGTCAGCGAGCTGTGCGGCGTGAAGCCCTACGTCCTGAGGTACTGGGAACAGGAGTTCACACAACTCCGGCCCGTCAAGCGCCGTGGCAACCGACGCTATTACCAGCACCACGAGGTGCTGCTGATTCGCAGGATCCGCGAGCTGCTCTACGACCAGGGATTCACGATCAGCGGCGCGCGGAACCGGCTTGCCGAATCGGCCAATGGCGCCAAGGCACAGATCGAGCCGAATGCACATGCGAACCGTCGATCGCCCTCAGCCGTGATCGAGGAAAGGAGCGGCGAGGTTGAGTTGCCTACACAGCAGGACGCCGAACCGATGCCGCTACCCGAGGTGGCCGAAATCGACGTGGCGGCGCTTCGCGTCGAGCTGCTCGCCATCCGTCGACTTCTCTCGACCTGAGGGCAAGAGATGGCGCCCGCTATAATCGCCGGCTTCGTCGGGGTGTAGCGCAGCCTGGTAGCGCACTTGCATGGGGTGCAAGGGGTCGCGAGTTCGAATCCCGCCACCCCGACCAATGTCACGTCAGCGGGTCAGCGGCCACCGATGCCGCTGACCCGTTTGATGTTTCTGGCCGGTGAAATGTGCGATGGACGGCTGCGCGCGGACAGACCGGGGCGGAGACGCCTTGCGTAGACTGGCCCATTCCCCGACGGAGCGAGCCGCCATGAGAGCAACGGTTTCCATCGTGTTCGACCCGCAGTCCGAGGTGCTGATGCACGTGCCGGCCGGCGCGTCACCGTGGTCGCTCGATCAGGCGCGTCGTTGGCTCGACGAGCAGTTCAATGCGCTCGGCTGCGAGCCCGTGCGCGCGAGCGGCAAGGTGTTGACGGCCGACAAGCTCTTGGCCATTGCCGCTGCCATCGGCGCCGGAGGCTTCCAGGCCGACCCCGCACTGCGCGACGGTTACGCGCAGGCCGCAGCCGCTGCGCTGGCGCGCGACGTCGTGCGCGTCGATATCGGGGCATCGACGGTGTCGTCCTGAGCCTCAAGACAAAAGGGCCGGAGGCCATAGCCTCCGGCCCTTGGTCTCTTGTGCATCAGGTGGCGCCAAAGGCGCCGGCCATCACTGCAGAGTGACCTCCACGCGGCGAGCGTCGGCGGCATCGCCGGCGTTGATCTGCTCGGGCTTCTTCAGCTCGATCTTGTCTTCGGCAACCCCGGCGGCCTTCAGTGCGTCGCGTACCGCGAACGCACGCTGCTTGGCCAGCTCGGCGTTCTTGGCGGGATCGCCGGACGCGTCGTGATAGCCGCTCACGACGGCCCTCTTGCCGTCGGCCACGCCCTTGATCACGCTGGCCAGGGCCGCCGCAGCGCCGTTGGGCAGATCCGACTTGGCTGAAGCGAAGTAGAACTTCACCACCTGGCCGTCTACCTTGATCGACGCCGCATCGGCAGCAGCCTGCGCTGCCGCTGCCATGGCCTGGTCGGTCTTGGCAGAGGTCACCGCAGCCGCCGGAGCGGCGGCATGCGCCTTGGCAGCCGTGCCCGCGGGTACGGGCAGCAGCGGCACGATCAGCAGCGCGACGATGTTGATGATCTTGATCAGCGGGTTCACGGCGGGGCCGGCGGTGTCCTTGTACGGATCACCCACCGTGTCGCCGGTCACCGCGGCCTTGTGGGCATCGCTGCCCTTGCCGCCGTGGTTGCCGTCTTCGATGTACTTCTTGGCGTTGTCCCAGGCGCCACCGCCGGTGCACATGGAGATCGCGACGAACAGGCCGGTGACGATCGTGCCCATCAGCAAGCCACCGAGCGCCTCGGCGCCGAGGGCGAGGCCGACCACGATCGGCACCACCACCGGCAGCAGCGAGGGGACCATCATCTCCTTGATCGCGGCGCCCGTCAGCATGTCCACCGCCTTGCCGTATTCGGGCTTGCCGGTGCCTTCCATGATGCCCTTGATCTCGCGGAACTGACGGCGGACTTCCTCGACCACCGAACCCGCGGCGCGGCCCACGGCCTCCATGGCCATGGCGCCGAACAGATAGGGGATCAGGCCGCCGATGAACAGGCCGATGATGATCTTGGGGTTGCTCAGGTCGAACGTCGCCGAGATGCCGCGCGACTCCAGCGAGTGCGTGTAGTCGGCAAACAGCACCAGCGCGGCCAGTCCGGCCGAGCCGATGGCGTAGCCCTTGGTCACCGCCTTGGTGGTGTTGCCCACTGCATCCAGCGGATCGGTGATGTCGCGCACGCTGTCGGGCAGCTCGGCCATCTCGGCGATGCCTCCGGCGTTGTCGGTGATCGGGCCATAGGCGTCGAGCGCGACGATGATGCCGGCCATGCTCAGCATCGAGGTGGCCGCGATCGCGATGCCGTACAGACCGGCCAGCGAATACGACGCCAGGATCGCGATGCAGACGAAGATCACCGGCCAGGCCGTGCTCTTCATGCTCACGCCGATGCCGGCGATGATGTTCGTGGCGTGTCCGGTGGTCGAGGCCTGCGCGACGTGCTTCACCGGCTTGAAGTCGGTGCCGGTGTAGTACTCGGTGATCCAGACCATGCCCGCCGTGAGCACCAGCCCGACGACGCAGGTGCCGAACAGCGCCATCGCGCTCGCCTTGGTGCCACCGACCAGCTCGATGCCGTTGGGGAACATCGCCGTCGTGACGAAGTAGAACGCGATCAGCGAGATCACGCCGGCGACGATCAGGCCCTTGTACAGCGCGGGCATCACGTTCTTCATGCCGGGGCTGGCCTTCACGAAGCCGCAGCCGATGATCGACGCGATGATCGACACGCCACCGAGGATCAGCGGATACACCACGGCGGCACCGCCGCCGCCGGTGACCATCAGCGCTCCGAGCGCCATGGTGGCGATCAACGTGACCGCGTAGGTCTCGAACAGGTCGGCCGCCATGCCGGCACAGTCGCCGACGTTGTCGCCCACGTTGTCGGCGATCACCGCGGGATTGCGCGGGTCGTCTTCCGGAATGCCGGCCTCGACCTTGCCCACCAGGTCGGCACCGACGTCGGCGCCCTTGGTGAAGATGCCGCCGCCGAGACGCGCGAAGATCGAGATCAGCGACGAGCCGAATGCGAGGCCGAGCAAGGGCTTCAACGTCGACGAATCGGGCTTGCCGGTGCCGCCGATGAACAGGAAGAACAGCCCGACGCCCAGCAGGCCCAGGCCCACCACCAGCATGCCGGTGATCGCGCCGCCCTTGAAGGCGATGTTCAGCGCCGGCCCGATGCCTTGCGTTGCCGCCTGCGCGGTGCGCACATTGGCGCGCACCGAGACGTTCATGCCGATGAAGCCGCAGGCCCCGGAGAGCACGGCGCCGAGCACGAAGCCGGCGGCGGTGCGGCCGTCGAGAAAGATCGCGATCAGCACGGCCAGCACGACGCCGACGATCGCAATCGTCTTGTACTGGCGGGCGAGATACGCCGCCGCACCCTGCTGGACCGCGCCCGCGATCTCCTGCATGCGGGCATTGCCGGCGTTCTGGCTCAGGATCCAGCTGCGCTGGACAAAGCCGTAGACCACTGCGGCCAAGCCGCAGGCAAGCGCCACATACAGCGCCGTGGTAATGGACATGGAGGTTTCTCCTTCCTCGTTCTGGAGCTTCGGATGTGATTGCGGCCGCTGCGTCGTTGCACCGGTCATGTCCCGCATGCCGGAGCCTGGCTCGCCCGGCGCGCATCGTAAGGGAAGTTTGCGAAGGCCCCGTCAGTGCGGCGCAAGGCCCGTCCGTAAAATACGGGTTTCCCCTGTGACTACGGAAGCCACATGAGCCTGCACAACGTGAGCCCCGGCGACAAGGCTCCGGAGCAGTTCAACGTGATCATCGAGATCCCGATGAACGCCGACCCGATCAAGTACGAGGTCGACGAGGACACGGGGGCGATCTTCGTGGACCGGTTCATGGCCACGTCGATGCACTATCCGTGCAACTACGGCTACATCCCGAAGACGCTGGCCGACGACGGCGACCCGGTGGACGTGCTGGTGATCACGCCGGTGCCGCTGATTCCCGGCGTGGTGGTCACCTGCCGCCCGATTGGCGTGCTGAAGATGCAGGACGAGGCCGGCGGCGACAACAAGCTGATCGCGGTGCCGATCGACAAGATCCTGTCGCTCTACACCCAGTGGCGCAAGCCCGAGGACATGAATCCGCTGCGACTGCAGACGATCCAGCACTTCTTCGAGCACTACAAGGATCTCGAGGAAGGCAAGTGGGTCAAGGTCATCGGCTGGGAGGGCACGGATTCGGCCAAGGCCGAAGTTCGCTCAGGCATGCAAGCCTGGCAGAAGCTGCACGGCGGCTGACGCCGCAACGCGCTGAGGCTCGGCTTCGGCTTGCCGAAGTTTCGGCGTCGTTGCGAGCGGCGGCAACGGCCTGTCTCTACACTTTGCGCGATCGCCCGCCTTCGCGGGCAGGAGCCAGCATGCGCATTGTGATCGCCACCTTGTTGCTTGCCGTCAGCGGCGTGGCATCGGCCCTTGCCGCGCCGAAGCCCGTCAACGAAGTCGAAGGCATCGCGGAATACCGGTTGTCCAACGGCATGCAGGTGCTGCTCGCGCCGGACGACAGCAAACCAACGACGACCGTCAATCTGACGATCCGCGTCGGCTCTCGCCACGAAAACTACGGCGAGACCGGGATGGCGCACCTGCTGGAGCATTTGCTCTTCAAGGGCACACCGAAAACGCGCAACCCCTGGGCGGAGTTCTCCAAGCGTGGCCTGCGCGCGAACGGCACCACCTGGCTGGATCGCACAAACTACTTCGCGAGCTTCGCAACGAACGACGAGAACCTGCATTGGTATCTGTCTTGGCTGGCCGATGCGATGGTCAACAGCACCATCGCCAAGCGCGACCTCGACACCGAGATGACGGTCGTGCGCAACGAGATGGAGATGGGCGAGAACGACGGCGGCCGCATCCTGTTCGAGAAGACCATCGCCACGATGTACCAGTGGCACAACTATGGCAAGTCCACGATCGGGGCCCGCACCGATGTCGAGAACGTCGATGTCGGTCGCCTGAAGGCGTTCTATCGCACCTACTACCAGCCCGACAACGCGACCCTGGTCGTCGCCGGCAAGTTCGATGCCGCGCAGACCCTGGCGCGTATAGAGCAATCGTTCGGCAGACTGGTGAGGCCGAAACGCGCCCTGCCGCGCCTGTATACGCTGGACCCGGTACAGGACGGTGAACGCAGCATCACGCTGCGCCGGGTCGGCGGCACTCCGCTGATCATGGTGGCGTATCACGTGCCGCCCGGGCCGCATCCTGACTTCGCGGCGGTGGAATTGCTCGAGACCATCCTGGCCGATGCACCGTCGGGTCGATTGCACAAGTCATTCGTCGAGACCGGCCGCGCGGCGGCGGCCTTTGCATTCTCCGAGGGCCTGGCTGAGCCTGGCTTTGCCGTCTTCGGCATGCAGGCAGCGGCCGGCCAGGATGCGGCGGCATTGGGACGGGATGCGGTGGCTGTGCTGGAGGGCCTGCAATCCAGCCCGATCTCCGACGAGGAGTTCCAGCGTGCCCAGGTCAAGTGGCTGAAACGCTGGGAACAGCAGTTCACGAATCCCGAGCGTGTAGGTGTGGCGCTGTCGGAGTTCGTGGCGCAGGGGGATTGGCGGCTGTTCTTCCTGGCGCGCGATCGTGTCAGGTCACTCGCATTGGCCGACGTGCAGCGCGTAGCAGCGCAGCGACTGATGGCCAGCAACCGAACCCTGGGCATCTACCTGCCGACCGACAAGCCGCAACGCGCTCCAGCGCCGGAATCGGTCGACGTGGCGCAACAGCTGCAATCATTCAAGCCGCAGCCTGCGGCTGCGGCTGTACCGGCATTCGACGCCTCTCCGGCGAACATCGATGCACGAACGCAGCGCCACTCGATCGCGCCGGGGCTGCAGGTGGCGCTGTTGCCCAAGCCCACGCGGGGCCAGGCCGCACAGGCGGTGCTGCGGCTGCAGTTCGGAGACGAGAAGAGCCTCGTCGGTCAGGACGCGGCGGCCGAGATGGTGGCCGAGTTGCTCGACAAGGGTACGTCGTCGATGTCGCGCCAGCAGATCCGCGATCGCTTCGATGCGTTGAGAACGGAAGTCTCGATCCGGGGCGGCAGTGAAGGGGTGAACGTTGCGTTGCGTTCGCGCCGTGAATCGCTTCCAGATGCGATCCGGCTCGTCGGCGGCTTGCTGCGCGAGGCGTCGTTCCCTTCGTCGGCATTCGACGAGGTCAAGCGGCAGATGCGTGCGCAGCTCGACGAGATGGTCAGTGACCCCCAGTCGTTGATGTCCGTGGCGCTCGCCCGTGTCGGCAATCCCTATCCGAAGGGTGATCCGCGCCACGAACGCGATCTCGCTGAGCAGCGCGCCGACCTGGAAGCGCTGACGCTCGATCAGGTCAAATCCTTCCATCAACGGTTCTATGGTGCGGCGCATGCGCAGTTCGCCGCCGTGGGCGAGTTTGATGCCAATGCCGTTCGACAGGCACTCGAGGATGCGTTCGCAGGCTGGTCGCCGCGAGAGCCTTACCGTCGGGTGCCGCGGCCGCTGTACGACCGCATGCGGGATCGGCAGCAGATCCTCACGCCGGATAAGCAGAATGCGCTGTTCGGCGTGACCCAGAGCATCGCCTTGTCGGACAACGATCCCGGCTACCCCGCCTTCATGCTTGCCAACCATCTGCTCGGCGGCAGTGGCGATTCACGGCTGTGGTCACGGATTCGCGAACGCGAAGGTCTGTCTTATGACGTTCGCAGCGGGGTCGATTGGAGTTCGCACGAGGCCCATTCGGTGTGGCAGATGGTGGCCATCTTCGCGCCGAACAATCGCGACAAGGTGGAGCGGGCCTTTCGCGAGGAACTCGAACGGGCGCTGAAGGACGGATTCACCGATTTCGAGGTCGATGCCGGGAAGAAGGCGTTGCTCAGCCTGCGCAGGCTTGCTCGGGCGCAGGACGACGGTCTGGCACAGGCCCTGGCGCGCAATCTCCAACTGGGCCGTACCTTTGCCGTGTCCGGGAAGGTCGACCAGGCGATCGGCCGTCTCACGGCAGGACAGGTCAACCAGGCACTGCGCGCCCAGCTGAAAGCCGATGCGATGGCCCAAGTGGCGGCGGGCGACTTCAAGCAGCCGTGAGGTCGCCAGTCCTCAGCTGTCACGCTTGAACGGGTCGCGATCGGCCAGCTCGTCGACGTAGGCGTCCATACCGCGGCCCTCGGCACGCAAGAACTCGTCGACCGCAGCTGCAAAGGCTGGGTGCGCGAGACGATGTGCCGAGTGCGTACGCACCGGAAGCAATCCGCGCGCCATCTTGTGCTCGCCCTGCGCGCCGCCCTCGAAGCGCTCGATGCCGTGCTCGATGCACCACTCAAGCGGACGGTAGTAGCAGGCTTCGAAGTGAAGACTATTCACGGCCTCGAGTGCGCCCCAATAGCGGCCGTACGCCACCCGGTGTTCGGGATCGACGGCCACCAGCGATGCGCCCAGCGCCACGCCGGCGCGTTCGGCGATGAACATCACCCAATGCCTTGCAAGGGTCTGCGCCACCGCGCGGAAGAAGGTGCGCGTCAGATAGGGGGTGGAGTGGTGGAGTCGATAGGTGTTGACGTAGCAGCGGTGGAAGAAATCCCACGCGGGCTCGTCGAGCTGCGATCCCGTGAGTGCGCGCAGCGATACACCGGCGTCGCGCACGCGGCGCCGCTCCTGGTTGATCTTCTTTCGCTTGTCGCGCTGCAGTTGCGCGAGAAAGGCCTCGAAGCTCTTCGGCCGGCCGGCATCCGCTGCCGTCCAGTGGAACTGAACGTTTTGTCGGGCCATCCAGCCGTCGGCGGCGAGGGCGGCAGCGTCTATCTCGTCGTGAAACAGCACGTGCACCGACGAAGCGCCTTCGTCGTCCGAAAGGCGTCGCAGCGCACGCAGCAACGCCGCGCGTGCGTCGTCGTCCGTCGCCAGCAGACGGCTTCCGGAAACCGGAGTGAACGGCACCGCGACCAGGAGCTTGGGATAGTACCGAAGCCCATGGCGCGCGTAGGCGTCGGCCCAAGCCCAATCGAACACGTACTCGCCGTAGGAATGGCGCTTCAGATAAGCCGCCGCGGCAGCGACCAGCTGCGCTCCGCGCCACAACGTGACGATACGCGGCAACCAGCCGGCTGCAGGCACCGCGCTGCCCGATTCATGCAGCGCAACCAGGTACTCGTGGCGCATGAACAGCGTGGGCTGGGCCTGAACATCGAGCAGCGCGTTCCATGCAGTGGCGTCGACGAGCGACGGGTCGTCGTGGACGCGGGTGACATAATCGATCGATTCTTTCGCGCTCACTGATCAGCTCACGTGTCCAAGGTCCGGGTCGCTCTGGCACAGATCAACGCCACGGTTGGCGACCTCACGGGGAATGCGCAGCGCATTGTCGAGGCCGCACGGCAGGCACATGGTGTCGGCGCGAGCCTCATGATCGCTCCGGAGCTGGCGCTGTCGGGCTACCCGCCGGAAGACCTGCTGCTGCGTCCGGCTTTCCTGCAGGCCTGCAACCGTGCGCTCGAAGGGCTGGCTGGCGAACTGGCATCGTTTGACGGTCTGACCGTGGTGGTCGGGCACCCGGCGGTGGCCCAAGGGGTGCCGGCGGTGCGCACGAGGTCGATCGTGACGCCGCAGCGATTCAATGCGGCATCGGTGCTGCAGGACGGCGCGGTGCGTGCCACCTATTGCAAGCGCGAGTTGCCTAACTACCAGGTGTTCGACGAACGCCGCTATTTCGTCAGTGGCCGTGACGCGGGGCTCGGGCCGGTGACGTTCGAGGCTGGCGGACTGCGCTTCGGCCTGCTGATCTGTGAGGACGCGTGGTTCGACGAGCCTGCTTCTGCCGCGGCAGCCGCCGGTGCCCAGGCGCTGTGCGTGCTCAACGCATCGCCGTTCCACCTCGGCAAGGCCGAGGAGCGCGAGCAGCGCATGGCGCAGCGTGCCCGTGCAGCCGGATGCCCGGTGCTGTATGCGCACCTGGTGGGCGGGCAGGACGAGGTGGTGTTCGACGGCTGCTCGTTCGTGGTCGACGCCCAGGGCATCACGCGTGCACGGGGACGCTGTTTCGAGTCGCAGGTGGTCGTGGCCGAGTTGTCGGCCGATGGTTCCGTGAGCGGCACATGCGAGGTAATGCCGTCCATCGAGGAGCAGGCCTGGCGGGCGCTGGTCAGCGGCGTGCACGACTATGTGGGCAAGAACGGTTTTCCCGGTGTGATCATCGGCCTGTCTGGCGGCATCGATTCAGCGCTCGTACTCGCCGTGGCGGTCGATGCGCTGGGCGCAGACAAGGTGCGCACCGTCATGATGCCGTCACCGTACACGGCCGACATTTCCTGGATCGACGCACGGCAGATGGCCGAGGACCTGAGCGTGCGTTACGACGAGATCTCGATCTCACCGATGTTCGACGCGTTTCGTGCCGGTCTTGCCGGCGAGTTCGCCGGTCTGCCGGAGGACGCAACCGAAGAGAACATCCAGGCGCGAATTCGCGGCACGCTGTTGATGGCGCTATCGAACAAGTTCGGGTCCATCGTGCTGACCACCGGCAACAAGAGCGAGATGGCGACCGGCTATTGCACGCTCTATGGCGACATGGCGGGCGGCTTCGCGGTGATCAAGGACGTCTCCAAGACGCTCGTGTACCGCCTCGCCCGCTGGCGCAACGCGCAGGGGGCAGGCGGTCCATGCGCCGTGGCCGGCCCCGTGATCCCCGAGCGCATCATCACGCGGGCGCCGTCGGCCGAGCTTCGCCCGAACCAGACCGACCAGGACAGCCTGCCGCCCTACGACGTGCTCGATGGAATCCTCGCGCGCTACATGGAAGACGACCAGAGCATCGAACAGATCGTTGCCGCCGGCTACGCTGCGGCAGACGTGGAACGCGTGACGCACCTCATCAAGATCAACGAATACAAGCGGCGGCAGGCGCCAGTGGGCATCCGCATCACGCACCGTGCCTTCGGGCGCGATTGGCGATACCCCATCACGTCGAGGTTCCGTGCTTAAATGGCCCTGACAGCGCAAGCCGCGAACCCGGAGTCCCCAAAATGAAGCAGATCACCGCCATCATCAAGCCATTCAAGCTCGAGGAAGTGCGAGAGGCGCTGGGCGAGGTTGGCGTGTCCGGCCTCACCGTGACCGAGGTCAAGGGCTTCGGCCGCCAGAAGGGTCACACCGAGCTGTATCGCGGTGCGGAGTACGTGGTCGATTTCCTCCCCAAGGTGAAGATCGAGGTCGTGGTGAAGGATGTCGATATCGATCGCTGCATCGAAGCCATCGTCAAGGCGGCCAAGACCGGCAAGATCGGTGATGGCAAGATCTTCGTGACACCCGTCGAGCAGGTAGTGCGCATCCGCACCGGCGAAACCGACGAAGCCGCCGTCTGACCGCGGCGGCTGTGGCCGTCAAATACGACGCAGATCGTCGGGCGCTGTCGCACGAGCAGCTTTGACGGCCAGCGCCCGCAGCAGGCGGGCGGGGTCGGCATCGACGTCAATCATTGCCATTTGCTCGGCCGTCATGAAGCCGGCGGCCACGGTGCGTCGCAGCATGACCAACAGCGGTTCGAAATAGTGCTCGACGTCGAGCAGCGCAATCGGCCGGTCGTGGTAGGCCAGGTGTCGCCAGCTCCAGACCTCGAACAGTTCCTCGAAGGTGCCGATGCCACCGGGCAGGGCAACGAACGCGTCGGCCCGATCGGCCATCAGCCGTTTGCGCTCGTGCATGGTCTGCACCACATGCAGTTCGTGCAGACCCGGGTGGCCAAGCTCGCGCTGCATCAACGACTCAGGAATCACGCCTGTCACACGCGCGCCGGCGGCGATGGCGGCGTCGGCCACAAGACCCATCAGTCCGGCACGGCCGCCGCCGTAGACGAGTTGCCATCCTTGCTGTCCGATGTGTGTGCCCAGCTCGACCGCGGCGTCGCGGATGCCCGGGCTCTCGCCGCCGCGCGATCCGCAATACACGCAGACGGTCGGCGCCGTCGTCATGTGGCGCTCCATCGCAGGTAAATCGCACTGAGCCATGTGGCCCCGCAGAGCAGCAGGGCGAGCATCACGGCAGCGCTGCCGACGTCCTTGGCGTGTTTGGCCAGGGGATGCGAGTCGAGCGAGACGCGGTCGACCGTCGCCTCGATCGCGGAATTCAGGAGTTCGACGATCAGCACCAGCACGACGGACCCGACCAGGAGTACGGCTTGCACCCAGGTGGTTGCCACCCACCAGGTGGCCGGGAGCATGACCGCAGCCAGCGCGACCTCCTGCCTGAACGCCGCCTCGGACCGCCAGGCGGCCACCAGGCCTTGCAGTGAATAGCCGGCCGCGTGGGCGATGCGATCAAAACCGGTACGACCCTTGTACGGGCTGTTCATGCCGGGGATTGTGCCGGCGGCGCGGAGCGGGACCGAAGATCGACGATCCGGGTGCCGCAGGCCACGTCGTGCAGGAACTGCCGGTCGGCTCGCAGGCGAGCCAGCAACACATAGCCGACCGCGCCCGCGGCCAGCACCGCCGTCAGGGCCAGGCCACTTCGTACTCCCGCATAGTGCGCCGAAGCCAGCGCGGGGACGAACCACAGCCAGGCCAGCGTGTAGCGCAACAGCGCCTGCCACTGCGGCAGGGGTCGCCCGTCTCGGCGCTCGACGCGCAGCTGCCAGGTCTTCATCGGCAGGGTCTGTCCGCCGCGAGACCAGAAGCCGACGAAATAAATGCCCAGCACGACGAACAAGAAGGCCTGCAGCCCGGCGGTGCCCTGCAGCGCGTGCCGCTGCTGGGTGAGCGAGGAATACAGGTAGCCCGAGACCATCACCACGCCGAACAGGATGACCCCCTCATAGACCATGCAGGCAAGCCGCCGCGCAATCGGCGGCGGTCGGGGCACGATGTCGGGCCCGACGGCCGTCGGGGCACCCGGCGTCATGGGTTCTTGGTCTGCGGCTGGGCGTTGCTGTTGGCTGAGCGCGTCGCCGCCCCCTGCGGTCCGCGCTTGGGTAGCAGCGTGGTGCGGTCCACGAAGCCTGGGGTTGCAGCGATCTTCGGCATGCCGGCTTGTTGATGCGACGGCGGCGCCGGCTGCCGGGTCACCAGCGTCGTGGTCGCACCTGGTGCTGCCTGCACCACGGTGGGGGCCACGGGTTTCGGCGGACGCGCAGCGAGCGACGGATTGCCGACGATATTGCGCTTGGCCTCGATGGGTGCGCGCGCTGCAGGCGGCGCAGCGGGCGGCGCATTTCGCGCCGGATCGGGTCGAGAGCGCTGGGCAAGCGCCTTGCGCTCGCTTTCCGGGAGCGCCTGATAGGCTTGCCACTGCGCGCGCCGGTCCTGCGTGGCGATCTGCTTGGTCTCCTGGTAGTTCAGCCTCGCGCGCGCCCTTTCGCTAGGGCTCAGCCGGGTCCAATCGGCCATCCGTGCGTGCAGACGCTGCTGTTCGTCGGCTGGCAGACGTGGGTATCGCCTGGCGATTTCAAGCCACTTGGCTTTCCGGTCAGCGTCGATGGCGTGCCAGTCGGCTTGCAACGGTGCGAGTGCCGAGCGTTGCTGCGCCGAAAGCGACTGCCACGACGGGCCGCCGGCATTGGGCGGCGTTCGCGAAGAGGGCAATACCGGGGCCTGCGCGAACACAGGCATGCTCCAGGCAAGCGACAGCCACGCAATGGCCACCACCAGGGCGACGTCGAGGCTGCGGCGGAGCAATGCAGACGCCATGGGCGACTCCGCTAGTCCCGGCCCGCAGGTGTTCGCAGGAACTCGGCGAACCCTGGGTCGCTGTAGGCCTGGGGCGGAAGCTCGTCCACCAGCAGTGCAGCATCGACCTCCGCAGCGGCCGAGATCTGCTCTTCCGTGTAGCGCTGTTGAATCAGCAACAGGCCGCCCACGAGAACGGCCAGAGGCAGGACGGAGGCAAGCCGAAGCCACCAGGACGGTGGCCCGGCCAATGCCGCGACGCCACCGCGGCCGCTCATCTCGGATCCAGCGGTCTGGGCGGACAGCTTGCGAAGCGCACGGGCGCGGTCGATCGACCGCTCGCGGGCCACGCGCAGGCGTTCCGACACGTCATGCGGAAGCTGTTCCAGGCCGGCGTTGAGATGACTGGCGAGGCGCAGCGCGATCCGCGCCTCCAGCACGTCGCGCTGCGCGGGCGCTTCCGTGCCTGAGGGGTGAAGGGTCAGCCGGAGGTTCATAGTGTGATTCCCTTGGTGCGCAGAGCCTTTGCCAACGCATGGACCGCCCTGGAACAGTGGGTCTTCACGCTGCCCTCGGAACAACCCATGGCCGCCGCCGTCTCGGCCACGTCGAGTTCCTCCCAGTAACGGAGGAGAAACGCTTCGCGTTGACGCTGGGGGAGTTGCTGCACTTCCCGATCGATCAGAAGCAGGATCTGGGCCCGTCCGACACTGTCGGCCGCGCTCTCGGCGCCCATGGCGCCGTCGGCGGACTCCAGAGTTTCCAGCAGATCGAAGTCACCGCCCTCGGCGTCGGTCTCGAAGTCCGAGAAGTTTTGCACCACGGCGTTACGCACCCGCTGACGCCGAAACCAGTCCATCGTGGCGTTGGACAGGATGCGCTGGAACAGCAGCGGCAACTCGGCCGGGGGCCGATCGGCGTATTTCTCCGCCAGCCGGATCATCGAGTCCTGCACGATGTCCAGCGCCGCCTCGTCATTGCGGACCGCATAGGCCGTGCGCTTGAAGGCACGCCGCTCGACGCTCTTGAGGAAATCGGAGAGTTCTTTGTCGGTCGCCAAGAGAGAGGCCCGCTGCGCTCGTCCGGCCCTTGCTGAAAGCCGCGCGATTATGTCATCGGGTGCTCAGTTGTTCGGGCTCCTTGGGCCGGGCGCTCGACAATGCAATAATGTTGCTTCGCACAAGACAGCATGCGATCAACGGCCGGCATCCGACCCGGAGCGGCTGTGGTCGATCGCCAAGGCTTCGATTCCGCCTCACGAGGGCGCGAGGAGAAGCACCGACGGTTTTTCGTTAGAGAAATTCACTGAGGTTCGACATGGACGTTTCTACCGCGGAGTCGCGGCGCGCCGCGCCGTCGCAAGGCGCCGCAACTCTCCCCCCCAGCTCCCGTACCGAGTCCAACGGCTCGGAGATCCTGGTGCGCTGCCTGCAGTCCGAGGGCGTCAAGTACGTCTGGGGCTATCCCGGTGGCGCCGTGCTGTACATCTACGACGCGCTGTACAAGCAGGACAGCATCCAGCACGTGCTGGTGCGGCATGAGCAGGCTGCCGTGCATGCGGCCGATGGCTACGCTCGTGCCACAGGCGACGTCGGCGTCGCGCTGGTGACTTCCGGGCCGGGGGTCACGAATGCCGTGACCGGCATCGCCACCGCCTACATGGATTCGATCCCGATGGTGATCGTTTCCGGCCAGGTGCCGACACCGGCCATCGGGCTCGATGCATTCCAGGAATGCGACACCGTGGGCATCACGCGGCCGATCGTGAAGCACAACTTCCTTGTCAAGGATGTGCGCGATCTGGCGTTGACAATGAAGAAGGCCTTCCATATCGCCCGCACCGGACGACCTGGCCCTGTCGTGGTCGATATTCCGAAGGACGTGTCACTGAAGACTGCGCCGTTCGCCTATCCCGAACGTGTGGAGATGCGGTCGTACAACCCGGTGCGCAAGGGGCACGGCGGCCAGATTCGCAAGGCGCTTCAGTTGCTGCTGCACGCCAAGCGGCCCTACATCTACACCGGCGGGGGCGTGGTGCTCGGCAATGCGTCAGCCGAACTGCGCGAACTGTGCGACCTGCTCGGCTTTCCCTGCACGAACACGCTGATGGGCCTGGGGGCTATCGCTGCGAGCGACCCCAAGTTCCTGGGCATGCTCGGCATGCACGGCACGTATGAGGCCAACATGACGATGCAGCACTGCGACGTCTTGCTGGCCGTCGGCGCCCGCTTCGACGATCGGGTGATCGGCAATCCGAAACACTTCGCCTCGGTCGAACGCAAGATCGTTCACGTGGATATCGACCCGTCGTCGATCTCGAAGCGCGTGAAGGTCGACGTACCGATCGTCGGCGATGTGAAGGACGTCCTGCAGGAGTTGATTGCTCAGCTCAAGGAGGGTCAGGCGCGACCCGACGCCACCGCGCTGGCGGCGTGGTGGAGCCAGATCAACGAGTGGCGCAAGCGTGAATGCCTGAGCTACAAGCGCAGCGCCGAGTTGATCAAGCCGCAACAGGTGATCGAGACGCTGTGGGAGCTGACACGCGGCACCGACGCCTACGTCACCTCCGACGTCGGCCAGCACCAGATGTGGGCGGCGCAGTTCTACCGATTCGAGGAGCCCCGCCGATGGATCAACAGTGGCGGGCTGGGCACGATGGGCGTCGGGCTGCCCTATGCGATGGGGATCAAACTCGCCAAACCCGAGGCCGACGTGTTCTGCGTCACCGGCGAGGGGTCGATCCAGATGTGCATCCAGGAGCTCTCGACGTGCGCGCAGTACCGGACGCCGGTGAAGATCGTGTCGCTGAACAACCGCTATCTGGGCATGGTGCGCCAATGGCAGCAACTCGACTACGGCGGGCGCTACTCTCACAGCTACATGGACGCGCTGCCCGATTTCGTGAAACTTGCGGAGGCCTATGGGCATGTCGGCATGCTGGTCGAGCGGCCGGGCGACGTGGAACCGGCACTGCGCGAAGCGATCAAGCTGAAAGACCGCACCGTGTTCCTCGATGTGCGCACCGATCCGACCGAGAACGTCTGGCCAATGGTGCAGGCGGGCAAGGGGATCACCGAGATGCTGCTGGGTTCCGAAGACCTCTGAGGCCGGAGCCGTGGCCCACCGGGCGGCGTTACCGCGTCGCCAAAGGGTGTCACGGCGAGGCGTCGAGGTCGAAGCAGCCAATCAACAACCGAATTTCGAACCACGCAGCCAAGGCGCGACGGTTACCGCCGTCGTCGCCGAAGAGCGCGAAGGACGAATCCACATGAAACACATCATTGCCGTCCTGCTGGAAAACGAGCCTGGAGCGCTGTCGCGCGTGGTCGCTCTGTTTTCCGCCCGCGGCTACAACATCGAGAGCCTGACGGTGGCACCCACCGAGGACGCCTCGCTCTCGCGCATGACGATCGTGACCACCGGCTCGGACGAAGTGATCGAACAGATCACCAAGCACCTGAACCGCCTGATCGAAGTCGTGAAGGTGGTCGATCTCACCGAAGGCAGTTTCACCGAACGCGAGCTGATGCTGATCAAAGTGCGCGCGGTGGGCAAGGAGCGCGAGGAGATGAAGCGTATGGCCGATATCTTTCGCGGCCGCATCATCGACGTCACCGACAAGAGCTACACGATCGAGTTGACGGGTGATGCCGCCAAGCTCGATGCCTTCATCGACGGCGTGGACCGCGTGTCCATCCTGGAAACGGTGCGCACCGGAACGAGCGGCATCGGCCGTGGCGAGCGCATCCTGCGTGTGTAGGCGAGGCTAGACAACCCAAGCGGGCGCTGACGACGGCCCGATCCCATTCCAACCGGAGAGACAGACCATGAAGGTGTACTACGACAAGGACGCGGACCTGAGCCTCATCAAGGGCAAGAACGTCACCATCGTCGGCTACGGCTCGCAGGGCCACGCCCATGCGCAAAACCTGAACGACAGCGGCGTGCGCGTCACCGTCGGCCTTCGCAAGGGTGGCGCCTCGTGGAGCAAGGCCGAGAAGGCCGGGCTGAAAGTGGCCACGATTTCCGATGCGGTGAAGGAAGCCGACGTCGTGATGATCCTGTTGCCCGATGAGCAGATCGCAGCCGTCTACCGCGAAGACGTCGAGCCGAACATTCGCAAGGGGGCGTCACTCGCGTTCGCACACGGATTCAACATCCACTACGGACAGGTCGTTCCGCGCGACGATCTCGACGTGTGGATGGTCGCACCCAAGGCGCCTGGGCACACGGTGCGCAACACCTATGTGCAAGGTGGCGGTGTACCGCATCTGATCGCGGTGCACGCAGACCGCTCGGGCAAGGCGCGTGATCTGGCGTTGAGCTACGCCGCCGCCAACGGCGGCGGCAAGGCCGGTGTGATCGAGACCAACTTCCGCGAGGAAACCGAGACCGACCTCTTCGGCGAGCAGGCCGTGCTGTGCGGCGGCTGCGTCGAACTCGTGAAGGCCGGTTTCGAGACGCTGGTGGACGCCGGCTACGCGCCGGAAATGGCCTACTTCGAGTGCTTGCACGAGCTCAAACTGATCGTCGATCTGATGTACGAAGGCGGCATCGGAACGATGAACTACTCGATCTCCAACAACGCCGAATACGGGGAGTACGTGACCGGTCAAAAGGTTGTTGGTGCCGAGTCCAGAGCGGCGATGAAGAGGGCCCTGGCCGATATCCAGTCCGGTGAATACGCCAAGAGCTTCATCCTGGAGAACCGCGCCGGTGCGCCGACCCTGTTGTCGCGTCGGCGCCTCACCGCCGAGCACCAGATCGAAGTGGTCGGCGAAAAGCTCCGTGCGATGATGCCGTGGATCAAGGCCAACAAGCTGGTCGACAAGAGCCGGAACTGACAGCTCTTCTTCGACCGAAGTCGAGGCAATGTCGATGAACGATCCGCACCCGCAGGTCGAGCTTCACTCGGGCGAAAACGTCGAGCCGGTACGGCCTCGCCGCAAGGGCATCTACATCCTGCCCAACCTGTTCACGTTGGCGTCGCTGTTCGGTGGCTTCTATGCGATCGTGATGGCGATGAACGACCGATTCGAGAATGCGGCGATCGGGATCTTCTGCGCAATGGTGCTCGACAGCCTCGACGGTCGCGTGGCGCGGATGACTCATACGCAGAGCGCCTTCGGCGAGCAGATGGACAGTCTATCGGACATGGTGAGCTTCGGCGCTGCACCGGCACTCATCGTGTACGAATGGGCGCTCAAGGGCCTCGGCAAGCTCGGATGGATCGCTGCGTTCGTCTACTGTGCCGGGGCGGCGCTGCGGCTGGCGCGTTTCAACACCAACATCGGCGTCGTCGACAAGCGGTACTTCCAGGGTCTACCGAGCCCCGCCGCAGCGGCCCTGGTGACCGGGTTGATCTGGGTGTTCGACGACTATGGCGTGAAGAACGTGATTCGCATCGAGTGGCTGGCGTGGATGGCGTTCGGCGTGACGCTCTACGCGGGGCTCACGATGGTGACGAATGTGCCGTTCTACAGCTTCAAGGACATCAGCTTCAAGCGCAGCGTGCCCTTCATATCCATCGTTGCGATCGCGCTGGGGTTCGCGGTGGTGACCATCCACCCTCCATTGGTCTTGTTCGGCCTGTTCTGCGTTTACGGGTTCTCCGGCTACGCGGTTTATGGCTATCGTCGCGCCAAGGGCAAGCCGGTCAGCGTGATCGCCACGTCGACCGACGAGCCCGACGAAGCGGGGCTGCACCGCTGACCCCGTTGCGGCGGTTCCGCTCATGCTGCTATAGTGCCGCCATGGTCGAGCGCATTGCTCTGTCGCTGCTACTGCTAGGCGTGCCAAGGGTTCGCTGACCAGACTCGACCTCGTCTTCTTTCTGCTCAACGGCCCGCCTGTATCGCACAGCGGGCCGTTTTGCTTTCGAGTGGTTGACCTTCTAGGGGATTCCGATGGCCGACAAGCTGATCATCTTCGACACCACCTTGCGCGACGGCGAGCAGTCGCCCGGCGCTTCGATGACGCGCGAGGAGAAGCTGCGTATCGCGCGGCAGCTCGAACGGCTGCGGGTGGATGTGATCGAGGCGGGGTTCGCAGCGTCGTCGAACGGCGATTTCGAAGCCGTGCGCGCCATTGCTTCGGCGATTCGCGACAGCACGGTCTGCTCGCTGGCGCGCGCCAACGACCGCGACATCGCGCGTGCTGCCGAGGCGTTGAAAGGCGCCGGTCACGCGCGTATCCACACCTTCATCGCCACCAGCCCTCTGCACATGGAGAAGAAGCTGCGCATGTCGCCGGATCAGGTACTGGAACAGGCCCGGCTGTCGGTGCGCTATGCGCGCAAACTCTGCGACGACGTGGAATTCTCGCCGGAGGACGGCTATCGCTCGGAACCGGACTTCCTGTGCCGCGTGCTCGAGGCGGTGATCCAGGAAGGTGCCACGACGATCAACATCCCCGACACCGTGGGCTATGCCGTCCCCGAGCTCTATGGCAGCTTCATCGCCATGTTGCGCGAGCGTGTACCCAACTCCGGCAAGGCCGTCTGGTCGGTCCATTGTCACAACGACCTCGGCATGGCCGTGGCCAACTCGCTGGCTGGCGTGAAGATCGGTGGCGCGCGGCAGATCGAGTGCACGATCAACGGCCTCGGTGAGCGGGCGGGCAACTGCTCGCTGGAAGAAGTGGTGATGGCGGTAAAGACGCGCCGCGACTACTTCGGTCTGGACCTGGGCATCGACACCACGCAGATCGTTCCCGCATCGCGGATGGTGAGCCAGACCACGGGCTTCGTCGTCCAACCGAACAAGGCGGTGGTCGGCGCCAACGCCTTCGCGCATGCCTCCGGTATTCACCAGGATGGCGTGTTGAAGGCGCGCGACACCTACGAGATCATGCGTGCCGAAGACGTCGGCTGGTCGGCCAACAAGATCGTGCTCGGCAAGCTCAGCGGCCGCAACGCATTCAAGCAGCGCCTGCAGGAACTGGGCATCGAACTCGAGTCCGAGTCCGACATCAACGCCGCGTTTGCGCGCTTCAAGGACCTGGCCGACCGAAAAAGCGAGATCTTCGACGAGGACATCATCGCGCTGGTGGGCGACGAGAGCGTCACGCACCAGCAGGAGCACTTCCGGCTTCTAGGCCTCCGGCAGCAAAGCGAAACCGGTGAGCGGCCGCACGCGCGAGTGAGCTTCACCGTCGGCGACACCGAGCACCAGGCCGAAAGCGACGGCAACGGACCGGTGGATGCGAGCCTGAAGGCGATCGAGTCGCGGGTGAACTCCGGGGCGGAGTTGCTGCTGTACTCGGTCAACGCCATCACCACCGGCAGCACCGAATCGCAGGGCGAGGTCACTGTGAGGCTGCAACTCGGCGGACGGATCGTCAACGGCGTGGGGGCCGACCCGGACATCGTGGTGGCCTCTGCCAAGGCCTATCTGGCTGCACTGAACAAACTGCATCAGAACACCGAGCGAGTGGCGGCGCAGGGCTGAGTGAGATCTGCACGGGTCGGGCCGTGCAGAATCAACATCGCGTCACACTTGAGGAAAACTACCTAAGCATTTGATATTGCGTCGCTTTTTGGTGGCCTATAGACTCGCACAGTCGGCAAGCGGTCCGGCGGAAAGCAAGAGTCACGATGATGGGCAGTCGTTGGGGCGATGGGGTCAAGCTGTGTCTGACCGGTTGGGCCACCGCCGCGATCGTGATGGGTCTTGCCACCTTCGTGAGTCCTTCGATCGCGGCAAAGACGACCAAGAGTCGAGCAGAAGCCAAGTCTGCGGCTCCCGCCAAGACAGTGTCCAAGCGACGCAAGGCCCGTGTCGCACAGGCGCGGCCGTCGGCGGCCCAGCTGCAGGGGCTGCGTGCCACCGACGATCCGCTCGACCTGCGGTCCAGTGTGGCACTGGTGGTCGACCAGGACACCGACGAGGTCCTGCTGAGCAAGAACCCGGAGGCGGTGCTGCCGATCGCCTCGATCACCAAGCTGATGACGGCGATCGTCGTTGTCGACGCCGGACAGCCGATGGACGAGTCGCTCCGTGTCGAGCGAGTCGCGCTCGACACGCCGCGCAATAACCGCACACGTCTGAAAGTTGGCGCCGAGTTGACCCGCGGCGAGCTGATGCATCTGGCGCTCATGTCGTCGGAGAACCGTGCGGCTCACGCGTTGGGCGCCAACTATCCGGGCGGCATTCCGGCATTGGTCGAGGCCATGAATGGCAAAGCGCGTGAACTCGGCATGCACGATTCGCATTTCGTCGAGCCCACGGGGCTTTCGAGCGAGAACAAGTCGAGCGCGCATGACCTGACCCTGCTGGTCAAGGCCGCCTATCAGCACCCAGAGCTGCGCGAGTACTCCACGAGTCCCGACGCGGCGGTGCCTGTCGGGCGCCGCATGGTCCAGTTCAGGAACACGAACGCGCTGGTCCGCAGCCCCTCGTGGGAAATCGGACTCCAGAAGACAGGATTCATCTCGCAGGCCGGTCGGTGTTTGGTGATGCAGGCTGAGCTCGCTGGACGCAAGCTGATCATGGTCCTGCTCGACTCGGCCGGCCGTTACTCGCGCATCGGTGACGCCGAACGGATCCGGCGTTGGCTCCATGGCCGCATCGACGCGGCACCCGCCAATCCGACAGCATCGCCCGCTGCCGTCGTGACGACGACTCTCAGCCCCGCACTATCGGCCTCGATGGCCGAGGGCGGTGGAGATCTGCGCGGCGGTGGCGCGGACTCGTTCTAGCCAAGACTCCTCCAGCCGATCCGCGGGCGCTGACACCGATAGCCCGGCGACCAGATTCGACTGATCGTCGAAGATGCCTGCCGCCAGGCAGCGCACGCCCAGTTCGAGCTCTTCGTCGTCGCGGGCCACAGCCGTCTGCCTGACCTGGGCCAGTTCTCGCTCCAGGCGGGGAAGATCGGTGATGCTGTTGCGCGTGTGGCCGGCCAGCCCGGTGCGGGTGGCATAGGCGCGGACGCGCTGAGCATCGTCGAACGCCAGGAACAGCTTGCCGACCGAAGTGAGATGCAGTGGCGCACGGCCGCCGACGGCGCGCACGACCTGCATGCCGGACCGCTCGCTGTAGGTGCGCTCGATGTAGACGATTTCGTCGCCCTGACGCACGGACAGGTTCACCGGCTGATGCGTCAACTTGTGCAGCTCTCGCATCGGACCGATGGCTGCGTCGCGTACGTCGAGTCGCGCCTTCACCAGATTGCCGAGTTCCAGCAGCCGCATCCCAAGTCGGTAGCTGCCCGCCTCGGGTCGATCGACGAAGCGCCCGATCACCAGGTCATTGAGAATTCGGTGGGCGGTAGATGGGTGCAGGCCCGTGCGTTCTGTGAGTTGCTTCAACGGGACGGGATCCGGATGCTGTGCCAGCACGTCCAGCAGATCGAACATGCGTTCGATGACCTGGATCGCAGGTTCCTGCGGTCTGGATGACGATCGTGGTTGTCTGGCTGCCATACTGGAATGCATTCTCGCATGGCGAAAGCGTGCCGCGCGGCCTCAGCACGTGCGGAGCCACTGAATCGCGCGTTCAGCCGCTTCGAGACCCGAACGCACACTGCCCTCCAGCGTGGCCGGGTAGGGACCCTGCACATAGTCGCCACAGGCGAACAGGCCGGGCGCAACCACGATCGGCGGCCGCCGCAGGTCGGGCACGCAGGCAAACGTCGCGCGGCGTTCCACCATCGTTCGCATCCTGGCAGAGGGCCCGACCGCGACATGCAAGGGAATCTGCTTTTCGGCCTGCTGGCGAACGGCCTCCGTCAGTGCTTCTACACCCCCTGCCAGCCACGGGCCGGCACCACTGACCACGAAGGCCAACCGGCCTGAACACACCCCGAGCGCGTCGAGGTCGAACACGAATTGAGCAGGGTTGCCTTCGCCTGCATGCAAAGCCAGCATCGGCAACGGTATCGGTCGGGGGGATCGGTCCAGATAGACGGTAGCGATGGGTTCGTAGCGCAACGCCTCCGCCTGCTCGGCCCACCCAGGCGCGAGCGGCCGGACGAGCCTCGCAGCCTCGATGGCGGAACAGGCCAGCAACAGTGCGTCGAAACGTTCTCCATCCACGCGCCAGCCACCACCATCGGGCAGCAGTTCGGCGATGCGCCGCCTCAGTTCAATGCGTGCCCCCTGGGCCGACAGCCAGGCCGCGGCGGGGCGGGGGAAGAGTTCCGACAGGCCGACGCGCGGCAGCAGCAGATCCGAACCGCCGGCCGTGCCGAACAGCGCATCGCCAAGCACCCGCAGAAACACGGTGGCGCTCGCCTGGTCGGCTGGTGTGTTCATCGCGGCCACGCACAACGGCTCGATCAGTTGCTCGCGAACGCGTTTCGGCAGCGCAGCGCACAAGGCGCCGACCGTGTCGACGCCCGGATTGCGCATGCCTTGTCTCCACCAACTCAGCGACGTATGCAACAGCGCAAGCCGCTCGCCGAGCGACCAGCCCCGCGCGCCGAGCACACCTCGGGCGAATCCCCATAGTGCCGGCCCTGGAGCCACCTTCAGCCCTTGCCCGTCGGGGTATCGCAACTCCAACGGCAGGCGCCTGAGCAGCTTTGCCGTTTCGGCGCCCACAAGGCCCATGACGCGTTGCGTGGCCGTGTAGGCACCGATGAGGATGTGCTGCCCGTTGTCGAGTTCCGCCCCGTCGGGCCGACGCACGGTGCGCGCTCGACCGCCGACCTGAGGTGCCATCTCGAAAACCGCGACAGTCTGGCCGGCTTCGGTGGCGCGTACCGCCGCCGACAAGCCAGCCCAGCCGGCGCCGATGACGGCCAACCGCGCCGGATGCGGCGCCACGCTCACGCACCGCGCCACTGCGTGCGCGCAGCGATCCACAGCTTGCGCAAGGGTGTCAGCGACGTGCGCTGATGAAGGACGCGAAAGCCATCCGCCTCGATCTCGCGCAGCAGCGATCTGTAGATGTTGGCCATCATCAAGCCCGGTTTCTGCGCCACGCGATCGGCCTCTGGCAGAACCTGCAAGGCCTCGTCGTAGGACCGATGAGCGCGCTCCGCCTGAAACTGCATCAGTGCCAGGAATCTGTCGCTGTATCCCCAGGGCGGCTGCCGCTGGAGGATCTCTGACGCCTTGACGTCGAATTGCTGAAGCTCGGACATCGGAATGTAGATGCGGCCGCGCCGCGCATCGTCACCCACGTCACGAATGATGTTGGTCAGTTGCAGTGCGCGCCCGAGAAGGTGGGCGTAGCGCGTGGTGTCGTCATGGGTGCGGCCGAAGATGTTTGCTGCCACTTCCCCGACGACGCCTGCCACAAGGTGGCAATACGTCGCCAATCCGGCGAAGTCGAGGTAACGTGTCCGGTCCAGGTCCATCTGGCAGCCATCAATGATGGCCAGCAGATGCGGTGCGTGGATGTCGTAGGCGCGCAGATGCGCGCTGAGCGCCTGCATCACCGGGTGGCTCGGCCGACCGGCGAAGCTCGCCGCAACCTCCTGGCGCCACCACTGGAGCTTGCGTGCGGCAACCCCGGGATCCGACACCTCGTCGACCACGTCGTCGACCTCGCGACAGAACGCGTAGAAGGCGGTGATCGCCGCGCGTCGCGGCGGCGGCAGGAACAGGAATGCGTAGTAGAACGACGAGCCGCTTTGTGCTGCCTTCCGCTGTACGTACTGCTCCGGCGTCATGCCAACCTGTGGGGCTCGAACTGTCGGCTCGAAAAACACAGGCTTCGCCACGCGAGCAGGGGCATGTCGCTCGCCACGAGTCGAGGTCGCCGGAGGTGCGAGCGGAACCGCATGTGCGCGATTTTCTCAAGAATGCGCCACCCGCCATGCATGACCAGGCGCAGTTCCCAGCCGGCACGACCGGGCACGCGCAATGGCAGCTGGGCACCTTCGGCCATCGTCTGCGCGGTCCAGTGCACGAGGTCGGCCACCAGCGCACACGCCGCCGCATCATTTGCCGGATCAGCGAGCCGTTCGGGTTCGATGCCGTGCCGCTTGCAGTCCGTCATCGGCAAGTAGATACGCCCGCGCGAAACGTCGACACTCAGGTCCTGCCAGAAATTGACGAGCTGCAGAGCACTGCAAATGGCATCGGATGCGCGCAGCAAGGCATCGTCGTCGATGCCGTAGAGGTGCAGCAGCAGACGTCCGATCGGATTGGCCGAGCGCCGACAGTAGTCGAGCAGTGCATCTCGCGACTCGTATCGGGGATTGCGCACGTCCTGTTCAAAGGCATCGAGCAGATCGAGCAACAAGGGCATTGGCAACCTGTGCCGGCGGATCTGCTGCGCCAGAGGCACGAAAAGCTCCGGCCACGGCACATCGGTCGGGGCGGGTACCGTGCCGGACACGCGCAGTAGCGCTTGCCGGAAGCGACCCAGATCGGCGAGGCGCTGGGGCGGCGTCGCATCGCCTTCGTCTGCAAGATCGTCGGCGGTGCGGGCAAAGGTGTAGATGGCGCGAATCGGCGCGCGCAATCGCGGCGGGCACAAGACCGACGCGACGGGAAAGTTCTCGTAGTGGTCGATGCCCACGACGGGATTGTCCATTCGTGGCCCGACCTGACGTTTGACACGCCAACTTCGGTCAAATACAGTACTGACCGGTCAGTCATTAATTGCGCATCCGCCTTTCGCGCGGGGCGACGCCACCATGAAACGATCCTCGCACAGCGCGTTCGGCGCGCTTTCCGCTGCCATTTGGCTACTCGCGGCATGCTCGCCGCCGCCGCAGCCCCCGGAACCGGTGCGAGCCGTACGGACGGTCGTGGTGGCTGCCGGCGAAGCGGGAGGCCAGCACGACTATGCAGCGGAGGTCCGTGCACGCACCGAGTCGCGGCTCGGATTTCGTGTACCGGGCAAGGTGGCCAGCCGCAGCGTGAACCTGGGCGACACCGTCAAACCCGGCCAGGTGCTTGCGCGCCTGGATCCGTCGGACCTGAGGCTCGCGCTGGAGGCCGCGCAGTCCGCATTGGCCGCAGCGCAGGCGAACTACGAGTTCAGTGCTGCAGAGTTGAAGCGATTTCGTGAGCTGAAGGAGCAGGGCTTCATCAGCGGCTGGGAACTCGAGCGCCGCGAGACGGCGAACGCCGCGGCCAAGGCCCAATTCGAGCAAGCCAAGGTTCAGGCCAGCACGCAGGGCAACCAGGCGCGCTATGCGAATCTCGTTGCCGACGCGCCGGGTGTCATCACCGGTGTCGAAGCGGAACCAGGTGCGGTCGTGGCGGCGGGATCGCCGGTGGTCAGGCTCGCCCAAGACGGTCCCCGCGACGTCGTGTTCAGCTTGCCGGAGGACCGCGTGGCGCTGCTGCGAGCAATGGTGGGCAAGCCCGCGGCGCTGAAGGTGCAACTGTGGTCCGATCGGCAGACGTGGCTGCCTGCCAGCGTGCGCGAAGTGGCGGCTTCGGCCGATCCGACGACCCGCACCTTCCTGGTCAAGGCCGATGTCGGACGAGCCGCGTTCAAGCTCGGCCAGACGGCGACGGTGCGCATCGAGAGCCCGCGCGTCGCCGGAGTCGTGCGGTTGCCGCTCTCGGCGGTGGTCGAGCGCGAGGGCGGGCCTGCCGTCTGGTTGCTCGACACGGCCAGCATGACCGTGAAGACGGTGCCGGTGCGCGTGGCCGGCGCTGACGGGAACGAAGTGGTCATCGCCGACGGTCTCAGTCCGGGGCAGCGCGTGGTGACCGCCGGCACACACGTGCTGACCCAGGGACAGAAGGTACGCCCCTACGTCGAGCCCAAGGTCACCGCCGCCACTGCCGAACTCGCGACGCGCTGACCCGGGAGACCCACGCGATGTCTGCCGCGCTGGCCACCTCCGACGCTTCCCGATCGAAGCTCAACCTCTCACGCTGGGCGCTCGAACATCCTGCGCTCACGCGCTATCTCATGATCGTGCTGCTCGCACTCGGCTTTGCCGCGTACTTCCAGCTTGGTCAGGATGAAGATCCGCCGTTCACCTTCCGTGCCATGGTGGTGCAGGCCTTCTGGCCCGGCGCCACCGCGCAGCAGGTGGCCGAGCAGGTGACCGATCGGATCGAGAAGACGCTTCAGGAGGTGCCGTACGCCGACATCGTCCGAAGCTACTCCAAGCCCGGTGAGTCGCTGACCTTCCTGCAACTGAAGGACAGCTCGCCACCCAAGGAGGTGGCCAACAGCTGGTACCAGGCCCGCAAGCGTGTCGGGGATATGCGGGGCACGCTGCCGCAAGGCGTGCTCGGGCCGTTCTTCAACGACGACTTCGGCGATGTCTACGGGTCGATCTACTCGTTGACGGCCGACGGCTTCTCCGACGAGGAACTGCGCGTCTTCGCCGAAGATGTCCGATCGGCCTTGTTGCGTGTACCCGACGTGGCAAAGGTCGAGATCTTTGGTGCCCAACCCGAGAAACTCTTCATCGAGATCTCGCAGCGTCGGCTCGCGCAAATGGGGTTGGATTTCGGCCAGGTACTGGCTCAGCTGGGCGCCCAGAACGCCGTCGAAGGCGCGGGCGTGTTGAATGCGGGACAGCAGAACCTGCAGGTGCGCGTGGGCGGCGCATTCGATTCGGTGGAGGAGCTGCGCCGGTTCCCGATTCGCGCAACCAATCCCGCCACCGGGCAGTCCAGCAGTCTGCGACTCGGCGATCTCGCTGACATCCGACGTGGTACGGTCGATCCGCCGACGACCAAGGTGCGCCACCAGGGCAAGCCGGTGATTGCGCTTGGAGTGGCCATGGCCAAGGGCGGCGACATCATCGCGCTCGGCAAAGCGCTCGGCGCGAAGACCGACGAGCTGCGACGGGACCTGCCGGTCGGCATCGAGCTCGCGCGCATACAGGATCAGCCGCGCGCGGTATCGCGCTCCGTGGGCGAGTTCGTGAGGGTACTGGTCGAGGCCATCGGCGTCGTGCTGCTGGTGAGCTTCATCAGCCTGGGATTGCACACCAAGCCCCTGCGCATCGACATCTGGCCCGGCCTGGTCGTGGGAATCACGATCCCGCTGGTGCTCGCGATCACCTTCGTCACGATGTACTACTGGGGCGTCGGCCTGCACAAGATTTCGCTGGGCTCGCTCATCATCGCGCTGGGATTGCTGGTGGACGACGCCATCATTGCCGTGGAGATGATGGTGCGCAAGCTGGAGGAGGGCTACGACAAGATGCGCGCCGCGACCTTCGCCTACGAGGTCACGAGCATGCCGATGCTGACCGGAACGCTGATCACCGCGGCCGGCTTTCTGCCGATCGGACTCGCGAAGTCGGTGACCGGGGAGTACACCTTCGCGATATTCGCCGTCACGTCTGCAGCATTGATCATCAGCTGGTTGGTGTCTGTCACCTTCGTGCCCTACCTCGGCGCGCTGCTTCTGCACACGAGGAGCCAGGTGGGCGCCAGCGAGGCGCACGAGCTGTTCGACACGCCGTTCTACAGCCGTTTCCGGCGAGCGGTCGACTGGTGCGTCGAGCATCGCTGGGTGACGATCGGCGCCACCGCTGTCGTGTTCGCGCTCGGCATTGTCGGCATGGGCCGTGTGCAGCAGCAGTTCTTCCCCGATTCCAGTCGACCCGAGATCCTCGTGGACCTGTGGCTGCCCGAAGGATCGACGATCCAGGAAACCGAGGCGGTGGCCCGGCGATTCGAGTCGCGCATGATGCGTGATCCCGGCATGGAATCGGTGAGCGTCTGGATCGGTTCCGGCGTGCCGCGGTTCTACCTGCCGCTGGACCAGATCTTTCCCCAATCCAACGTCAGCCAGTCGATTCTGCTGACCAAGGGCATAGCCGAACGCGAGGAGCTGCGCCAGCGCCTGCCCGCGTTGCTGGCCGAGGAGTTCCCCGAGGTGCGCGGCCGCGTGAAGCTGCTGCCCAACGGACCGCCAGTTCCGTATCCGGTGATGTTCCGCGTCGTGGGCACCGATGCACTCACCGTGCGGCAGTGGGCCGACAAGGCGAAGACCATCGTGCAGGCCGATCCGGCCATGCGAGGGGTCAACGACAACTGGAACGAATCCATCAAGGCGCTGCGATTGGAGATCGACCAGGACAAGGCGCGTGCGCTGGGGGTCACCAGCCAGTCGGTGGCGCAGGCCTCGCGCACCATCCTCTCCGGCACCACGATCGGCCAGTACCGCGAGGGCGACAAGCTGGTCGACATCGTGCTGCGGCAGCCGCTCGAGGAGCGCAACGCGATCACCGATATCGGCAACGGCTATCTGCCGACGACCACTGGCCGTTCGATACCACTCACGCAAGTCGCCAATGTCGATTTCGGCTTCGAGCCCGGCGTGATGTGGCGGGAGGGCCGGAAGTTCGCGGTGACCGTCCAGGGCGACGTCGTCGAGGGTGTTCAGGGACCGACCGTGACCTACCGCATCTGGCCGAAGCTGCAGCAACTTCAAGCGCAGATGCCGCCCGGCTACGCGATCCAGATCGCGGGCACGGTGGAGGAAAGCAGCAAGGGCCAGGGCTCGATCGCCGTGGGGGTGCCGGTGATGCTGTTCATCATGATCACGCTGCTGATGCTTCAGCTGCAGAGCTTTTCGCGCGCGATGCTGGTGTTCCTGACGGGCCCTCTCGGGCTGGCCGGCGTGGCCGCGGCGCTGCTGGTGTCGAACCGGCCGTTCGGCTTCGTGGCGCTGCTCGGTGTCATCGCATTGACTGGCATGATCATGCGCAATTCGGTGATCCTGATCGACCAGATCGAGCAGGACCGTGCTCGCGGTGTGCCCGCCTGGACGGCGATCGTCGAGGCCGCGGTACGACGCTTTCGCCCGATCGTGCTGACGGCCGCAGCCGCCGTGCTGGCCATGATTCCCCTTTCGCGCAGCGTGTTCTGGGGCCCGATGGCCGTGGCCATCATGGGCGGGCTGATCGTCGCCACGGCGCTGACACTGCTGTCGCTGCCAGCCGTGTATGCCGCATGGTTCAGGGTCAAGCGCCCAGCGTCGGCCGGCTAGAATCTGCGGCTCCGTCGTGACCGGCTCGCCTGGGCGGCGCACGGCGCGCGGCAGCCGCGGATGCGCCCGGCCGCCGTGATCCCGGGCGCGGGTGGCGAAATTGGTAGACGCACCAGGTTTAGGTCCTGACGCCTTCATCGGCGTGCCGGTTCGAGTCCGGCCCCGCGCACCAGCAATTGTCTGAATCGAGAGCTCCAACATGGCAGTCCAGATCGAAACCCTAGAGAAGCTCGAGCGCCGCATGACGCTCACCGTGCCGGCCAACGAGATCAATGCCGAAGTCGAGAATCGTCTGAAGAAGTTGTCGCGCACGGTGCGCGCGGACGGATTCCGGCCAGGCAAGGTGCCGATGTCGGTGGTGGCGCAGCGCTACGGCTATTCCGTGCAGTACGACGTGATGAACGACAAGATCGGCGTCGCGTTCAACCAGGCCGCCAACGAAGCCAAGCTGCGCGTGGCCGGCATGCCGCGCATCACGCCCAAGGAAGGCGCGCCCGAGGGGACGATGGCTTTCGACGCGACGTTCGAGGTCTATCCGGAGGTCAAGATCGGGGATCTTTCGGCTGTGGAGATCGAGCGCGCCAGCTGCGAGGTCACCGACGCCGCCATCGATCGCACGATCGACATCCTTCGCAAGCAGCGGCGAACCTTCACCCAACGCCCGGCGACGGAAGGCGCCGCCGAATCCGATCGAGTGACGATCGACTTCGACGGCAAGATCGACGGTGAGTCGTTCGCGGGCGGCAAAGCCGATGGATTCACCTTCACGATCGGTGAAGGCCAGATGCTCGAGCAGTTCGACAAGGCCGTGCGCGGCATGAAGGTCGGCGAGTCGAAGACCTTTGCGCTGCAGTTCCCGGCCGACTATCACGGCAAGGACGTGGCCGGCAAGGAGGCAGACTTCCTCGTCACCATGAAGAAGATCGAGGCGCAGCACCTTCCCACCGTAGACGAGGCGTTCATCAAGTCGCTCGGCATCGCGGCCGGCACGACGGAGGCGCTGCGGGCCGACGTGAAGAAGAACCTCGAGCGCGAAGTGAAGTTCCGCATCCTTGCCCGCAACAAGGCCGCTGCGATGGACTCGCTGGTCAAGGTGGCCGAACTCGACGTGCCCAAGGCGCTGGTCGAATCCGAGGTCGAGCGCATGACCGACGGCGCCCGTGAGGACCTCAAGAAGCGCGGGGTGAAGGATGCCGAGAAGGCACCGATCCCGACCGAGATCTTCCAGCCGCAGGCAGAGCGACGCGTGCGCCTGGGCCTGGTGGTGGCCGAACTCGTTCGCCAGAACGCATTGCAGGCCAAGCCGGAACAGCTGCAGGCGCACATCGAGGAGTTGTCGCAGAGCTACGAGAAGCCCGCCGAGGTGATGCGTTGGTACCTTTCCGATCGCAATCGAATGGCCGAGGTGGAGGCGATCGTCATCGAGTCGAACGTCACCCAGTTCGTGCTCGGCAAGGCCAAGGTCGTCGACAAGGCATTGGCATTTGACGAACTGATGGACGCATGAGTCCGCGCGCCGGGCCCATCGTCGCCGCGGAGCGCTCGGCAAACCAGCCGGGCGCCTCGCGTGCTTTTCGGCCGGCAAGGCGGCGGCGTGCCACGACATAATTCCGCGCAGTGACGACTTTTTCGCGTAGAGGAATCGGGATGAGTGCGTTGGAGACGACGGGTCTGGGCCTGGTGCCCATGGTGATCGAGCAGTCGGGCCGCGGCGAACGGGCCTACGACATCTACAGCCGGTTGTTGCGCGAGCGCATCGTGTTCCTGGTCGGGCCGGTCAACGACGCCGTGGCCAACGTCGTCGTGGCGCAGCTGCTGTTCCTCGAGAGCGAGAACCCCGACAAGGACATCTTCCTTTACATCAATTCCCCGGGCGGCAGCGTGAGCGCCGGGCTGTCGATCTACGACACGATGCAGTTCATCAAGCCCGACGTTTCCACGATGTGTCTCGGCATGGCGGCGAGCATGGGCTCGTTCCTGCTGATGGCCGGCGCCAAGGGCAAGCGCCTGGCGTTGCCCAACTCGCGCATCATGATTCACCAGCCCTCCGGGGGGGCACAGGGTCAGGCGAGCGACATCGAGATCCAGGCCCGCGAGATCATCAAGACCCGTGGGCAGCTCAATCGCATCTATGCCGAGCGCACGGGCCAGGCGCTCGAGAAGATCGAAGCCGATATGGAGCGTGACTTCTTCATGTCGCCCGACGAGGCCAAGGCGTACGGGCTGATCGATCAGGTGATCGACAAGCGTGCGTAATCCACGGTGCCCGGAGCCGCTTCAACGACTCGCGCTCGTGCCGTGGCAGCCGCGGGACAGGCCGCGGCAGGGCATGCTCTATGATTGATTCGTCCGGGCTCACTCGGGGCGGAATCACGCGAGCCGGAATCACGCTAGCGATAGGCACGTAGACACCGTCATGGCCGACAAGAAGGGCGCCACCGGCGAAAAGGTCCTGTATTGCAGCTTCTGCGGCAAGAGCCAGCATGAGGTCAAGAAACTCATCGCTGGCCCCTCGGTGTTCATCTGCGACGAGTGCATCGAGCTCTGTAACGACATCATTCGTGACGAGGCACCTCCCGAGGCGGGTGCCAAGCCGGCGAAGTCGGAGCTGCCCACGCCGGCCGAGATCAAGGGCAACCTCGACCAGTACGTGATCGGCCAGGAGCTGGCCAAGCGTACGCTGTCCGTGGCGGTGTACAACCACTACAAGCGCCTCAAGCACCTCGGCGGCAAGGACGACGTCGAGCTCAGCAAGAGCAACATCCTGCTCATCGGGCCGACCGGTTCGGGCAAGACCCTGCTGGCGCAGACGCTGGCGCGGCTGCTGAACGTGCCGTTCGTGATTGCCGACGCCACCACGCTGACCGAAGCCGGCTACGTGGGCGAGGACGTCGAGAACATCATCCAGAAGCTGCTGCAGAACTGCAACTACGACGTCGAGCGTGCGCAGCGCGGTATCGTCTACATCGACGAGATCGACAAGATCTCGCGCAAGAGCGACAACCCCTCGATCACGCGCGACGTGTCGGGCGAGGGTGTGCAGCAGGCGCTTTTGAAGCTGATCGAAGGCACGATGGCCTCGGTGCCGCCGCAAGGCGGGCGCAAGCACCCGAACCAGGACTTCCTGCAGATCGACACCACGAACATCCTGTTCATCTGTGGCGGTGCCTTCGATGGCCTGGAGAAGGTGATCCAGAACCGTACCGAGCGATCGGGCATCGGATTCGGCGCCACGGTGCACAGCAAGAGCGAAAAGCGGGCCGCCGATCTGTTCCGCGATGCGGAGCCGGAAGACCTGATCAAGTTCGGCTTGATTCCCGAACTCGTGGGCCGCCTGCCCGTGGTGGCGACCCTGGGCGAGTTGACCGAGGAGGCGTTGGTTCAGATCCTCACCGAACCGAAGAACGCGCTGGTCAAGCAGTACCAGAAGCTGTTCGCGATGGACGGCGTGGAACTCGAGATCCGTCACTCGGCTCTCAGCGCCATTGCCCGAAAGGCGCTGGCGCGAAAGACCGGTGCACGCGGATTGCGTTCGATCATGGAACACGTGCTGATCGACACGATGTTCGATCTGCCGACACTCGACGGCGTGGCCAAGGTCGTGGTCGACGAACACATCGTCCAGGACGGGGGCAAACCCCTGCTGGTCTATCGGGAGCAGGCCAAGGCCAGCGCTTGACCGCGGCTGCCGTTTCGCAACCGCACCTTGAGTTCGCCGTCTCGGGCCCCATGTCGGCCTGAGAAAGAGAGGTTCAGATGTCCGGACATCCGGTTCTTCCGCCCGATCCCATCACCTTGCCGCTGCTCCCGCTGCGTGACGTGGTGGTGTTCCCGCACATGGTCATCCCGCTGTTCGTCGGGCGGCCCAAGTCGATCAAGGCGCTCGAAGCGGCCATGGAGGCCGGGCGCCAGATCATGCTGGTGGCACAGAAGGCTGCCGGCAAGGACGAGCCGCGCCCGGAGGACATGTTCGGTGTCGGCTGCGTCTCCAGCATCCTGCAGATGCTCAAGCTGCCCGACGGCACCGTCAAGGTGCTGGTCGAGGGCATCCAGCGCGCCGAAACACGCCACATCGCCGACACCGGCGAGCATTTCGTGGCCGAGGTGTCGCCGGTGCCGGTCGGTGGCGAGCCGTCGCCGGAGGTCGAGGCGCTCCGCCGCGCCGTGACCCAGCAGTTCGACCAATACGTCAAGCTCAACAAGAAGATTCCGCCCGAGATCCTGACCTCGATCGCCGGGATCGACGATCCGGGCCGCCTGGCCGACACGATCGCCGCGCATCTTCCGCTCAAGCTCGAGGCCAAGCAGTCCGTGCTCGACCTGTTCTCCGTGGCCAAGCGGCTGGAGAAGCTGCTCGAGTTGCTCGAACACGAGGTCGACATCCTGCAGGTCGAAAAGCGCATCCGCGGCCGCGTGAAGCGGCAGATGGAGAAGAGCCAGCGCGAGTACTACCTGAACGAGCAGGTCAAGGCGATCCAGAAGGAGCTGGGCGATGGCGAGGAGGGCGCCGACCTCGAGGAACTGGAGAAGAAGATCAAGGCTGCGCGCATGCCCAAGGAGGCGCGCAAGAAGGCCGATGCCGAGCTGAAGAAGCTCAAGCTGATGTCGCCGATGTCGGCCGAGGCCACCGTCGTGCGCAACTACATCGACACGCTGGTGGGCCTTCCCTGGGCCAAGAAGACGAAGATCAAGCACGACCTGCGTCACGCCGAAGACGTGCTGAACGAGGACCACGCGGGGCTGGACAAGGTCAAGGAACGCATCCTCGAGTACCTCGCAGTCCAGCAGCGTGTCGACAAGGTCAAGGCGCCGATCCTCTGCCTGGTCGGCCCGCCCGGCGTCGGCAAGACCTCGCTGGGCCAGTCGGTCGCGCGCGCGACCGGGCGCAAGTTCGTGCGCATGGCCCTCGGCGGTGTGCGCGACGAAGCCGAGATCCGCGGCCATCGCCGCACCTACATCGGCTCGATGCCGGGCAAGGTGCTGCAGAGCCTATCGAAGATCGGCACGCGCAATCCACTCTTCCTGCTGGACGAGATCGACAAGCTCGGCATGGACTTCCGGGGCGACCCATCGTCGGCCTTGCTGGAGGTGCTCGACCCTGAGCAGAACCACACGTTCAGCGACCACTACGTCGAGGTCGATTTCGACTTGTCCGACGTGATGTTCGTCGCCACGTCGAACTCGATGAACATCCCGCCGGCACTGCTCGACCGGATGGAGGTCATCCGCCTGTCGGGTTACACCGAGGACGAGAAGGTCGACATCGCGCAGCGCTACCTGTTGCCCAAGCAACGCAAGAACAACGGCGTGAAGGAGTCGGAGCTCGACGTCACCGAGAGCGCGATCCGCGGGATCATTCGCTACTACACGCGAGAGGCCGGCGTGCGCTCGCTCGAGCGCGAGATCTCCAAGATCTGCCGCAAGACGGTCAAGGGCATTCAGCTCAAGCAGACCGAGGGCCAGGTGGTGGTCACCGAGGACAACCTAAACGAGTACCTCGGCGTGCGCAAGTTCGACTTCGGCCGGGCCGAGAAGAAGGACCAGATTGGCCAGGTGGTCGGCTTGGCCTGGACCGAGGTCGGCGGCGATCTGCTGACGATCGAGGCCGCGATCATGCCGGGCAAGGGCAACATCATCCGCACCGGCTCTCTGGGCGACGTGATGAAGGAGTCGGTCGAGGCCGCGCGCTCGGTGGTGCGCAGCCGCGCGCAGCGCCTGGGCATCAAGGATGAGCTGTTCGAAAAACGCGACATCCACATCCACGTGCCCGATGGTGCGACGCCCAAGGACGGCCCGAGCGCCGGCATCGCGATGACCACGGCCTTCGTCTCGGCGTTGACCGGCATTCCGGTGAAGGCTGATGTGGCGATGACCGGCGAAATCACCTTGCGCGGCGAAGTCACGGCGATCGGCGGATTGAAGGAGAAGCTGCTCGCGGCTCATCGCGGCGGCATCAAGACCGTGCTGATCCCCGAGGAGAACGTCAAGGATCTGCAGGAGATCCCCGAGAACGTCAAGAACCACCTCGAGATCGTGCCGGTGAAGTGGATCGATCGCGTGCTCGAGCTGGCGCTGATCTCGGCGCCTCAGCCTCTGCCCGACGAGGAGGCCACGCCCAAGGTGGAAGCCGCCGAGGTGGCCAAGCCCGCAGGAGACGTGCTGCCGCACTGACAGTGCGTGGCTATAATGCCCGCCTGCTCGCGAGCCCGGCTCGGGAGCAGGCGATGCGGGAATAGCTCAGTTGGTAGAGCGCAACCTTGCCAAGGTTGAGGTCGCGAGTTCGAGACTCGTTTCCCGCTCCAGATCCGACCGAAGGGGAAGCTGCGGCTTCCCTTTCGGCTTTCTTGGAGCCGCAGTCCGCTATGTGACAATCCGGAGCGGCGGCGCGATAGCAAAGCGGTTATGCAACGGATTGCAAATCCGTCTAGCCCGGTTCGACTCCGGGTCGCGCCTCCAACACCCGACTGTAGGACGAGGCCCCGCCTGGCGGGGCCTTGTCCGTTTGTGCGCTCTCATAATCGTGGCGCGGCCCGGATGGCGAAATAGGCAGACGCAGCGGACTTAAAATCCGCCGCCTTCGAAAGAGGGCATGTGGGTTCGATCCCCGCTCCGGGCACCAGATCGCCCACCAGGCCCGAGGGGCCGCCCGGGGGAGCGCGCCGCCCGCCTCGGGGCGCAGGAGGAGTCGATGGCCTGGTTCCCGCAGGATGCGCTGAACGACGGTGTGCGCAAGCGCGAGGTCTTCGGGTGGGCGATGTACGACTTCGCCAATTCGGGCTACACGACCGTCGTGCTCACGGCGGTGTTCAACGCCTACTTCGTCGCGGGTGTGGCGGGCGGCGCGGCCTGGGCGACCCTGGCATGGACGGCGGCGCTCGGCCTGTCGCGTGCGATCGTGATGTTGACGATGCCCACGATCGGCGCCTATGCCGATCTGCGGGCGCACAAGAAGCGGTTGCTGATCGCGACGACGGCTCTGTGCGTGTTGTGTACCGGCGCGTTGGGATGGATCCGTCCGGGCGACGTGGCCCTGGCGATGGCGCTGATCGTGTTGTCGAATCTCTTCTACGCCTATGGCGAGTCGCTGACGGCGGCGTTCCTGCCGGAGCTCGGACGACAGGAAGCCCTCGGTCGCGTATCGGGCTGGGGCTGGAGCTTCGGCTACTTCGGGGGCATGCTGGCGCTGGGTCTGTCACTGGCCTATGTGCTGGCAGCGCAGGCGCGCGGCGACAACGCCGCACAGTTCGTGCCCGTCACGATGTGGATCACGGCCGCCATCTACGGTTTGGCCGCGCTGGTCACTTTTGCCTTGTTGAAGGAGCGAGCGCAGCCGGCCACGGGTTCGATGGCTGGCGCCGGGTTCGCCGAGTCACTGCGCCGTCTGCGCCAGACCTGGGTCGATGCGCGCCGCTATCGCGATTTCGTCTGGCTGATGATCTGCGGCTTCTTCTACCAGGCAGGTATCGCCGTGGTCATCGCGCTGGCGGCGGTTTATGCCGAGCAGGCGCTGGGCTTCAGGCAGACCGAGACGATGATGCTGGTGTTTCTGGTCAACATCGCGGCCGCGGTGGGCGCGTTCGCATTCGGCTATCTGCAGGACCGTATCGGACACAAGCGCTCGCTCGGCGCCACGCTGATCGGCTGGGTGGTGATGACGGTGTTGGCCTATGCGGCGACCACCGCGTCGGTGTTCTGGGTGGCGGCGGTGATCGCCGGCCTGTGCATGGGCTCGAGCCAGTCTGCAGGGCGCGCGATGGTGGGCGTGTTCGCGCCGCGCGAGCGCCTGGCGGAGTTCTATGGGCTTTGGACCTTTGCCACCAGCCTCGCCTCGATCGTCGGGCCGCTGACCTACGGCCTGGTGACCTGGCTGACGGCCGGCAATCATCGCCTTGCGATCATGAGCACCGGCTTGTTCTTCCTGATCGGCTGGCTCGCGATCCGCCCGATCAACGTAGAGCGAGGCACCCAGGCTGCCGCCCGAGCGGCCGCATAAAATCGCCGGTTCGACGCCCGGATACTGCCGGGCGCATCCGACAAGAAGGGCATCCCGCATGAAGGTCCTGGTGAGCGTGAAGCGCGTCGTCGACTACAACGTCAAGGTGCGCGTGAAGAGCGATGGCACTGGCGTCGACATCGCCAACGTCAAGATGAGCATGAATCCCTTCGACGAGATCGCCGTCGAAGAGGCGATGCGGCTGAAGGAGAAGGGGCTTGCCGGCGAGGTCGTGGTGGTCAGCTGCGGCGTGGCGCAATGCCAGGAGACGCTGCGCACCGCCATGGCCATCGGCGCCGATCGTGCGATCCTGGTCGAGACTACCGAAGAGCTGCAGCCGCTGGCCGTGGCCAAGTTGCTCAAGGCGGTGATCGCCAAGGAGCAGCCGGGGCTGGTGATCCTCGGCAAGCAGGCGATCGACGACGACTGCAATCAGACCGGCCAGATGCTGGCTGCGATGGCCGGGTTGCCGCAGGCCACTTTTGCATCGAAAGTCGAGATCACCGACGGACATGCCAATGTGACCCGCGAAGTGGACGGCGGGCTCGAGACCGTGCGGATCAAGCTGCCGGCCGTGGTGACGACCGACTTGCGGCTGAACGAGCCGCGCTACGTGACGCTGCCCAATATCATGAAGGCGAAGAAGAAACCGCTCGAGACCGTGAAGCCGGCCGATCTTGGCGTCGACGTGACGCCGCGCATCAAGACGCTCAAGGTCGTCGAGCCGCCGAAACGCGGCGCCGGCGTCAAGGTGCCGGACGTGGCCACGCTGGTGCAGAAGCTCAAGAACGAAGCGAAGGTAATCTGATCATGACTGCTCTCGTCATTGCCGAACACGACCACGGCGCGCTCAAGCCCGCGACGTTGAACACGGTCACCGCAGCGAAGGCCTGTGGCGGCGAGGTGCACGTGCTCGTCGCCGGACACAACGCTTCCGGTGCCGCGCAATCGGCGGCGGCAATTGCCGGCGTGGCCAAAATCCTGCATGCCGACGGCGCGAGCCTGGCCGAGCAGCTGGCCGAGAACGTCGCTGCCCAGGTACTCCAGATCGCCATGGGCTACACACACCTGCTGTTCCCCGCCACCGCACACGGCAAGAACGTCGCGCCACGCGTGGCCGCGCTGCTGGATGCAGCGCAGATCAGCGACGCGACCAAGATCGTCGCGGCCGACACCTTCGAGCGCCCGATCTATGCCGGCAACGCGATCGCGACCGTGCAATGCGCCGACCCGATCAAGGTGCTGACGGTGCGGACCACCGCATTCGACGCGGCAGCCCCCAGCGGCGGCAGCGCAACCATCGAAAGCATCGCTGCAGTGGCCGACAGCGGTCTGTCGAGCTTCGTCGGCGCCGAGATCGCCAAGCTCGATCGGCCCGAACTCACCGCGGCGAAGATCATCGTCTCGGGCGGCCGGGCGATGGGCTCATCGGACAGATTCACCGAGGTGCTCACGCCGCTGGCCGACAAGCTCGGTGCCGCGCTCGGCGCGAGCCGTGCAGCGGTCGACGCCGGGTATGCGCCCAACGACTGGCAGGTGGGCCAGACCGGCAAGATCGTGGCGCCGCAGCTTTACATCGCCTGCGGTATCAGTGGCGCGATTCAGCACCTGGCCGGCATGAAGGATTCCAAGGTGATCGTCGCGATCAACAAGGACCCGGAGGCACCGATCTTCAGCGTGGCCGATTACGGCCTGGAAGCCGACCTGTTCGTCGCCGTGCCCGAGCTGGTGAAGGCGCTTTGACACCACGACCCGCCACCGAAGGAGCCCGGCGATGAGCTATCGCGCGCCCGTCAAGGACATGCTCTTCGCGATGAAGGAACTGGCCGACATCGAGGCCATCTCCCGATTGCCCGGCTTCGAGGAGGCGGGCATCGATACGGCGCAGGCCGTGCTCGAGGAGTGCGCCAAGTTCAACGAAGGCGTGGTGGCGCCGATCAACTGGGACGGCGATCGAAACCCGTCGTCGTGGAAGGACGGCAAGGTCACGACGACCCCCGGTTTCAAGGAGGCGTTCCGGCAGTTCTGCGAGGGCGGCTGGCAGGGGCTGCAGCATCCGGTCCAGTTCGGCGGCCAGGGCCTGCCGAAGACGATCGGTGCGGCCTGCGGAGAGATCCTCAACAGCGCCAACCTGAGCTTCGCACTGTGCCCGCTGCTCACCGACGGCGCGATCGAGGCGCTGCTCACCGCCGGCTCGGCCGACCAGCAGCAGGCTTACATCCCGAACATGATCGCCGGCCGCTGGACCGGCACGATGAACCTCACCGAGCCGCAGGCGGGCTCGGATCTGTCGCTCGTGCGCACGCGGGCCGAGCCGCAGCCCGACGGCAGCTTCAAGCTCTTCGGCACCAAGATCTTCATCACCTACGGCGAGCACGACATGGCGGACAACATCGTCCACCTGGTGCTGGCACGGGTGGTGGGCGCACCCGAAGGCGTGAAGGGCATCTCGCTGTTCATCTGTCCGAAGGTGATGGCCGACGGAAAGCGCAACGATGTGCACTGCGTGAGCATCGAACACAAGCTCGGCATCAAGGCCAGCCCGACGGCGGTGCTGCAGTACGGGGATCGTGGCGGTGCGGTGGGTTATCTCATCGGCCAGGAGAACCGTGGTCTCGAGTACATGTTCGTGATGATGAACGCCGCACGCTATGCCGTGGGCGTGCAGGGCATCGCGCTGGCCGAGCGTGCGTACCAGAAGGCGGTGCAATACGCGCGCGACCGGGTGCAGAGCCGTCCGGTCGACGGCTCGTTGCCCGGCGCGGCGCCGATCGTGCATCATCCGGACGTTCGGCGCATGCTGATGACGATGCGCGCGTTGACCGAAGGCTGTCGCGCGATGGCCCTGGTCGCCGCCGCAGCCTACGACGCCGCGCATGCTCACCCGGATGCCGGGGTGCGCAAGCAGAACCAGGCCTTCTACGAATTCCTGGTGCCGCTGGTCAAGGGCTTCTCCACCGAGATGAGCCTGGAGGTTGCGAGTCTCGGCGTGCAGGTGCACGGCGGCATGGGGTTCATCGAGGAAACCGGCGCGGCACAGTACTACCGCGATGCCCGCATCCTGACGATCTATGAAGGCACCACCGCCATCCAGGCCAACGACTTGATCGGTCGCAAGACGGCGCGCGACGGCGGTGCCGTGGCGCGTGCCGTCGCGGCGCAGATCGAATCCACCGAACGTGCACTGGCCGAGCGTGGCAGTGCCTCGTCGAAGGCGATGCACAAGCGACTGACTGCTGCACGCCAGGCGTTTCTCGACGTGGTCGGTTTCGTCACCGCTGGTGCCAAGGGCGACCCGAACGCGGTGTTCGCCGGCAGCGTGCCGTACCTGATGCTGGCGGGCAACCTGGTGGCTGGCTGGCAGATGGCGCGCTCGCTGATCGCGGCGGAAGACCATCTGGCCGCGGGCGCCGATCCGGTCTTCATGAAGGCCAAGATCGCGACCGCACGCTGCTACGCCGATCACATCCTCTCGCGCGTGCCGGGTCTGCGCGACACCGTTGTCGACGGTGCCGAAGGCGTGACGAGCATGGCGCTCGAAGCGTTCTAGGACCGACGGTTGCCGGTGACGTCTCGCCGGTGACAGGCACCGGCAACGCCTGAGGCACACTCCGGGCTTGGAGTGTCGGAGGAGATCAAGCGTGCCGCTGCCGCCCGTGTTCGATGGTTTGTCGCTGCCGGTGATCGGCGCGCCGCTGTTCATCGTCAGCAACCCCAAGCTCGTGATCGAGCAGTGCAAGGCCGGCATCGTCGGCTCGATGCCGGCGCTCAACGCGCGACCGGCCGAACAACTCGACGATTGGCTGGCCGAGATCACCGAGACGCTGGCTGCGTGGAACCGCGCGCATCCGGCGCAACCCGCGGCGCCGTTCGCGATCAATCAGATCGTGCACAAGACCAACGAACGGCTCGAACACGACATGCAGGTGTGTGCCAAATACAAGGTGCCGATCGTGATCACCTCGCTCGGCGCGCGCACCGACGTCAACGATGCGGTGCATGCCTGGGGCGGCGTGGTGCTGCACGACATCATCAACAACACGTTCGCGCACAAGGCGATTGACAAGGGCGCCGACGGCCTGATCGCCGTGGCCGCCGGCGCGGGCGGCCATGCCGGCATCAAGAGCCCGTTCGCGCTGGTCCAGGAGATCCGCGAGTGGTTCGACGGGCCGCTGGCGCTCTCGGGCTCGATCGCCAATGGTGGTGCGGTGCTTGCCGCGCAGGCCATGGGCGCGGATTTCGCCTACATCGGCTCGGCTTTCATTGCCACCGACGAGGCGCGGGCCTCCGATGCGTACAAGCAATGCATCGTCGCCAGCAGCAGCGACGACATCGTCTATTCCAGCTTGTTCACCGGCGTGCACGGCAACTACCTCAAACCTTCGATTCGTGCCGCGGGCATGGACCCGGACAACCTGCCCGAAAGCGATCCGACGAAGATGGACTTCGGCAATGCGCGCAAGGCATGGAAGGACATCTGGGGTTGCGGCCAGGGCATCTCGGCCGTGAAGGCCGTGGTGCCTACCCGTGAGCTCGTGGCGCGACTGAGGCGGGAGTACGAGGCGGCGCGCCAGCGCCTGACCATCCCGGCATGACCATGCAGCGCCTGCTGATCGACGACATCCGGCCGTTCGACAGCCGCAGCGGCCGCGTCGGTCCGCTGTCGCGCCTGATTGCCGAGGGTGACCGCATCGTCGAGCTGACGCCCGAACCGCGCCAGGTGGCCGATGCACTGCGCATCGACGGGGGCGGGCGCATCGCCCTTCCGGGGTTGATTGATGCACATGTGCACGTCACTGCCGGGTCGCACGATCTGGCGCGCTGGGCGCTGCAACCCCCGTCGCTGGTCACGGCCGAAGCGAGCCGCATCCTGCGCGACATGTTGATGCGCGGCTTCACGACGGTGCGCGACGCGGCGGGCGCAGATTTCGGTTTGCAGTCGGCCGTGGCCAAAGGCCTGTTCGAAGGGCCGCGGCTTTTCATCGCGGGGTTTCCGATCTCGCAGACCGGCGGGCATGCCGACATGCGACCGATGGGCGTGCGACAGCGCGAATTCTTCTGCACCTGCGCTGGCCTCGGCTTGATCGGTGCCATTGCCGACGGTGTGGGCGAAGTGCGGCGCGCTGTGCGCGAACAGGTGCGCAATGGTGCGAATCAGATCAAGATCATGGCCGGCGGCGGCATTGCGAGTCCGTCGGACCCTCTGGAAGGCACGCAGTTCTCGGAGGAGGAGCTGCGCGCCGCCTGCGAGGAGGCCGAGGCGGCGAACCTGTATGCGATGGCGCACGCCTACTCGCCGCGCGCCGTCACCCGGGCCGTTCGTGCAGGCGTGCGCTCGATCGAGCACGGCAATCTGATCGATCGGGCCACGGCAAGGACCATGAAGTCCGAGGGGGCGTTCCTGGTGCCTACGCTGGCCACCTATGAAGCGCTGGCGCTCGAAGGTGAGCGCCTCGGCTGGTCGGAGGCGATGCTGCAGAAGCTCGCCATGGTCGCGGAAAAGGGCATCGAGGCGGTGCGAATCGCTGCCGCGGAAGGCGTGCCGCTGGTATTCGGAACCGATCTGCTTGGACACATGCACGAACGACAGACTCGCGAGTTTGAGTTGCGCGCGCAAGCCTTGTCGCCGGTGCAGGTGCTGCAGAGCGCCACCTTCACGGCCGCACAGATGATGCGACAGGACGGCCGCCTGGGCGAACTCGTTGCGGGGGCGTGCGCCGACGTGCTCGTCGTCGATGGGGATCCGACCCAGGACCACGCCGTGCTCATGCGGCCGGCCACACACCGGCTGATCGTGCAAGGCGGCCACATCGTCAAGAACACCCTGGCCTGACCGCTGTCGCGCCCGTGCCGGGCGCAGAAACGAAAACGGGCTCCGAGGAGCCCGTTGCGTCGCGGGTAGGACGATCGCTACTTCAGCGAGGTGAACCGGGCCTCCGGCCGATCGTCGGACCGGTGCACCGTCGTCACGCCCTGCTTCATGGCCCAGGGGCGCATCTGGTGATGAATCGGGATCAGCAGCACCTCGTCGCGTGTCCGTGCGAGGGCTTCCTTGATCATCGCGTTGCGCTTGGCGACATCGGTCTCGGTCTTCATGGCGTCGACCAGCTGATCGACCTTGGCGTCGCTGATCCGCGAGAAATTGAAGTTGCCGTCGGCTCCGCTGGTGCGTGTGCGCACCAGCGACTGCAGCGTGTACTGCGCGTCGTACGTGGCCACGCCCCAGCCGAGCATGTAGGCCGAAGTGTCGAAGTTCTGCACCTTCTGGATGAAGGTCGCCATGCTCTCGGCAACCAGCCGCACCTTGATGCCGATGCGGGCCCACATCGCCACTGTCGCCTGACAGATCTCCTCGTCATTGACATAGCGGTTGTTCGGGCAGTTCAGCTGGAATTCGAAACCATTGGGGTACCCGGCATCGGCCAGCAGCTTCTTGGCGCGTTCGACGTCGACCTTCGGCGGCGTGTCGATCTCGGTGCTGTGTCCGTTGACGCCCGGCGCAACCATGATGGCCGCGGGAATCGACAGCCCACGCATCGTGTTGCGCTTGATCGTCTCGCGATCGATCGTGATCGAAAGCGCCTCGCGCACGCGCTTGTCCTTGAACGGGTTCTTGCCCTTCACGTCGCTGTACTTCAGCTCCGGGCTGCCGATGTCGAGCGCGTAATAGATCGTGCGAACCTCCGGGCCGTCGAGCACCTTGAGCTTGGAGTCGCCGCGCAGCTTGGCCACGTCCTGCGTCGGCAGGTCGGTCAGCATGTCGACGTCGCCGGCGATCAGCGCCGCCACGCGCGTCGGGTCGGACTTCACGGGCGTATAGACCACCTCGGTCACATTGCCGCTGTGCTTGTCCCACCAGTCCTTGTTGATCGACATCGTGATGCGCTGGTCGGGTGTCCAGCCGGTGATCTTGTAGGGGCCGGTGCCCATCACGTTGCGCGACGCGTAGTTCTCCTCCTTGGCCTTGTAGTCCTGCGTGTTGGTGGTCTTGTTCTTTTCCGCCCATGCCTTGCTCATGATGCGGAAGTCGACGATGTTGCGCAGGAGGATGGGGTTCGGCGCCGTGAGCACCACGTCGATCGTGTGGTCGTCGACCTTCTTGATCTCGCCGATTCCGGTGACGTAGATCGCCATCGTGCCCTGCGGCTGCTTGATGCGGCCGAAACTGAAGATCACATCGTCGGCGGTGAAGGGCGTGCCGTCGTGGAATTTCACGCCCTTGCGCAGCTCGAAGCGCACCTGCGTCGGGCTGGTGTAGGTCCACTTCGTGGCCAGCGCCGGCTCGATCTCGTAGTTGGCGTTGTAGCGGGTCAAGCCCTCATAGGAATGCATCAGGATCGCATTGGTCGTCGCATGGTTCTGCGAGTGCGGATCCAGCGTCAGGATGTCGTTCTGCGCTGCCCAGCGCAGCGTGGTGGCTTGCACCGGCAAGGCGGCCGCCAGGCCGATGGCCGCGGCCGCGAGAAGGGCCTTCAGTTTCATGGGGTTGGCTCCATTGGGAGGAAAGGCCGCCATCCTAGGTGCGCGCTGCGCCACTGGCGACCGGGCTTCCCCTCACTCTGGCTCGGTCGCAGGCGGTGGACCGGCCTCGGCCGTGCTGTCGCAGCCCTGGTCCGCACCGATCCATCGTCTCAGCAGGGTCTCTCGCCAGCGTCGAAGCAGCCGCCCGCGCGTGCGTGGGTCCTCCGGCATACCCAGCAAGGCGCAGCGGTAGCGTCTGCCGGCGTCATTCCAGGTCAGGGCCCGGCAGCGTCCGCGTCGGCGACCGCTCACGATCATGCCCAATGGGCACGGCTCGCTGGCGCAGCAAATGCCGCAACCATTGCAGGCCGTGCCGACGGGCGGCTTGCTGGGCGCGTCTGCGCGCAGCCAGATGGTCCGAATCTCAGGCATGGTGTCTCACGCACTGTGCCGGCTGCCCTGGGGCGTGCCTTCGCACAACAGGGGGCCAATCGCATTCCAATTCCTGTCAGTTGCCATGCAGCTTCGGGTGCTACAGTGCCCGGCCATGACGAGCTAGGTACTTTCCGTGTCCCCTGGCTGCGGCGCGACGCCGCGGCAAGGACGACTCGCTAGTCCGCCTACCGGTGCAGCCGGGCCGCGGAAGGTTGTATGAACCCATCGACAACCCTGGAAACCGGGGTGAAAGGTGAGCGACGATGATGCAGCAGTACAGGTCGAATTCGTACCTGTTCGGGGGCAACGCCCCTTACGTCGAAGAACTCTACGAGGCCTACCTCGAGAATCCCGGCAGCGTCCCCGACAACTGGCGCACCTACTTCGACAATCTGCAGAACGTTCCGGCCGTCGACGGCTCGGAAAGCCGCGACGTGGCGCATGCGCCGGTGGTCGAGTCGTTCGCCCAGCGTGCCAAGGCCAATGCCTTCGCCCTCAAGGCGAGTCCGACCGAGCTGGCCGTCGCGCGCAAACAGGTGCACGTGCAATCGTTGATCGCGGCGCACCGTTCGCTCGGGGCCCGCTGGGCCGATCTGGATCCGCTCAAGCGCACCGAGCGACCGAAGATCCCCGAGCTCGAGCCGGCGTTCTACGACCTGAATGAAAGTGACATGGACATCACTTTCAGCGCCACGAACACCTATTTCACCAAGGCCGAGCTGCAAACGCTTCGCGAGATCCTGCAAGCGCTGCGCGAGACCTACTGCGGCACCATCGGGGCAGAGTTCATGCACTGCACCGAGCCGACCGAGAAGCGCTGGTGGCAGGAGCGGCTGGAGTCGATCCGCAGCAAGCCGAGCTTCACGCCGGACGAAAAGACCCACATCCTCGACCGACTGACGGCGGCCGAGGGTCTGGAGCGATTTCTGCACACCAAGTATGTCGGTCAGAAGCGCTTCTCGCTCGAGGGCGGCGAGAGCTTCATCGCCAGCATGGACGAGCTGGTGCAGCGCGCCGGCGCCCAGGGCGTGCAGGAAATCGTGATCGGCATGGCCCACCGTGGGCGCTTGAACGTGCTGGTGAACACACTGGGCAAGATGCCGCGCGATCTGTTCGCCGAGTTCGATCACACGGCGCCCGAGCATCTGCCGGCCGGCGACGTGAAGTACCACCAGGGCTTTTCGAGCGACATCTCCACGCCCGGCGGCCCGGTCCACCTGAGCCTGGCCTTCAACCCCAGCCACCTCGAGATCGTGAATCCGGTGGTCGAGGGCTCGGTCAAGGCGCGCATGGAACGCCGCGGCGACAAGGACGGCGACCAGCTGCTGCCGGTGCTGGTGCACGGCGACGCCGCCTTTGCCGGTCAGGGCGTGGTCATGGAGACGCTCGCGCTGGCGCAGACGCGCGGCTACTACACCGGTGGCACGGTGCACCTCGTCATCAACAACCAGATCGGATTCACGACGAGCGATCCGCGCGACAGCCGCTCCACGCTGTACTGCTCCGACGTGGTGAAGATGATCGAAGCTCCGGTGCTGCACGTGAACGGCGACGATCCCGAGGCGGTGGTGCTCGCCACGCAGCTCGCGCTCGACTACCGCATGAAGTTCAAGAAAGACGTGGTCGTCGACATCATCTGCTTCCGCAAGCTGGGTCACAACGAGCAGGACACGCCGAGCCTGACGCAGCCCTTGATGTACAAGCGCATCAGCCAGCATCCGGGAACGCGCAAGCTCTACGGTGAGAAGCTGGTCACGCAGGGCGTGCTGGCCGAGAGCGGGCCCGACGAGATGGTGAAGAGCCTGCGCGCGGCGTTCGATGCCGGCAAGCACACGGCCGATCCGGTGCTCACCAACTTCAAGAGCAAGTACGCAGTCGACTGGGCGCCGTTTCTCGGCCGGAAGTGGACCGACAGTGCCGACACCGCGCTGCCGCTGGCCGAGATCAAGCGGCTGGGCGAACGGCTGACCACGATTCCTGCGAACTTCAAGGTCCATCCGCTGGTCGAGAAGGTGATTGCCGATCGGGCGGCCATGGGCCGCGGCGAAATCAACGTCGACTGGGGCATGGGCGAACACCTCGCATTCGCCTCGCTGGTGGCCAGCGGCTACGGCGTGCGCCTGTCGGGCGAGGATTGCGGCCGCGGCACGTTCACGCACCGCCACGCGGTGCTGCACGACCAGAACCGCGAGAAGTGGGATGAGGGCACCTACACGCCGCTGCAGCACGTGGCCGACAACCAGGCGCCGTTCGTGGTGATCGACTCGATCTTGTCGGAAGAAGCGGTGCTCGGTTTCGAGTACGGCTTCGCCAGCGCCGAGCCGAACACCCTGGTGATCTGGGAGGCGCAGTTCGGCGACTTCGTCAACGGCGCTCAAGTGGTGATCGACCAGTTCATCGCTGCCGGCGAGGTCAAGTGGGGTCGCGTCAACGGCCTGACCCTGATGCTGCCGCACGGCTACGAGGGTCAGGGGCCCGAGCACAGCTCGGCGCGCCTGGAGCGCTTCATGCAGCTGGCGGCCGACAACAACATGCAGATCTGCCAGCCCACCAGTGCGAGCCAGATCTTCCACCTGCTGCGCCGTCAGATGGTGCGTCAGTTCCGCAAGCCGCTGGTGATCCTGACGCCGAAGTCGCTGTTGCGCGCCAAGGACGCCACCTCGCCGCTCACCGAATTCACCCGCGGCGAGTTCCGCACCGTGATCGGCCCGTCGCGCAGCGAGGTCGAACCCGACAAGGTCAAGCGCGTGATCGCCTGCTCGGGCAAGGTGGCGTACGACCTGATCAAGCGTCGCGACGAGCGCAAGGCCTGGGACGTGGCGATCCTGCGGGTGGAGCAGCTCTATCCGTTCCCGCACAAGGCATTCGGCGCGGAGATGAAGCGCTTTCCGAATGCGGCCGAGGTGGTGTGGTGCCAGGACGAGCCGCAGAACCAGGGCGCCTGGTTCTTCGTGCAGCACTACCTCCACGAGAACATGGACGGCGGACAGAAGCTCGGTTACGCCGGGCGGCCGGCGTCGGCCTCGCCGGCGGTGGGCTACGCGCATCTGCACCAGGAGCAGCAGAAGGCGCTGCTCGATCAGGCCTTCGGCAAGCTCAAGGGCTTCGTGCTCAGCAAGTGAGCGGTACGTCGGCGCAACGGATCAGAGAACACACATGGCAATCGTTGATGTGAAGGTTCCGCAGTTGTCGGAATCGGTGGCCGAAGCCACGCTGCTGCAATGGAAGAAGAAGCCCGGCGAGGCCGTGGCGATGGACGACATCCTGATCGAGATCGAGACCGACAAGGTGGTGCTCGAGGTGCCCGCACCCACGGCAGGCGTGCTCGTCGAACATGTCGTCGCCGATGGGGGCACCGTGGTCAGCGATCAACTGATCGCGCGGATCGACACTGCCGGCAAGGCGGCAGCGACGGCGCCGACGGCCGCGCCTTCGCCTGTGCCTGCGGCGGCGACGCCTGCGCCATCGAGTTCGAAGTCTGGTGTGGCCATGCCGGCAGCCGCGAAGCTGATGGCCGATGCGGGCCTGGCGCCGGGGTCGGTGACGGGTACGGGCAAGGACGGACGGGTCACCAAGGGCGACGTGCTCGCCTCGGCAGCAAGCGGCGCCAAGCCGGCCGCTGTCAAGTCGGCCACCGTGCCGACGCTCCCCGCGCCGGTACAGCCGCTGCCGAGTGTGAACGCACCGGTCGCGATGAACCTCGGCGAGCGGCCCGAACAACGTGTGCCCATGAGCCGTCTGCGCGCGCGGGTGGCCGAGCGCCTGCTGCAGAGCCAGGCGACGAACGCGATCCTCACCACCTTCAACGAGGTGAACATGGCCCCGCTGATGGAGATGCGCAAGCGCTTTCAGGAGAAGTTCGAGAAGGAGCACGGCGTGAAGCTGGGCTTCATGAGCTTCTTCGTGAAGGCCGCGGTGGCCGCGCTGAAGAAGTACCCGGTGCTCAACGCCAGCGTCGACGGGACCGACATCGTCTACCACGGCTACTTCGACATCGGCATCGCGGTCGGCTCCCCGCGCGGCCTGGTGGTGCCGATCCTGCGCAACGCTGATCAGATGAGTTTCGCCGAGATCGAGAAGAAGATCGCCGAGTACGGTGTCAAGGCACGCGACGGCAAGCTCGGCATCGAAGAGCTCACCGGCGGAACGTTCTCGATCAGCAACGGCGGCGTGTTCGGTTCGATGCTCTCCACGCCGATCATCAACCCGCCGCAAAGCGCGATCCTCGGCGTGCATGCCACCAAGGATCGCGCGATGGTAGAGAACGGCCAGGTGGTGGTGCGCCCGATCAACTACCTGGCGATGAGCTACGACCACCGCATCATCGATGGCCGCGAGGCCGTGCTCGGTCTGGTGACGATGAAGGAAGCGCTGGAGGATCCGGCCCGCCTTCTGTTCGACATCTGAGGACCGCACGATGAGCCTGACTTTCGATGTCGTCGTCATCGGCGGTGGCCCCGGCGGCTACATCGCGGCCATCCGCGCCGCCCAGCTGGGATTCGCCACCGCGTGCATCGACGAGTGGAAGAACGCGGCCGGCGGACCGGCCCCGGGCGGCACCTGCACCAACGTGGGCTGCATCCCGAGCAAGGCGTTGCTGCAATCGAGCGAGTACTACGAGCACGCGGCGCGCCATTTCACCGACCATGGCATCGCGCTGAAGGATCTGTCGATCGACGTCAGGAAGATGCTGGCCCGCAAGGACCAGGTCGTGAAGCAGAACAACGACGGCATCCTCTACCTGTTCAAGAAGAACAAGGTCAGCTTCTTTCATGGCCGCGGATCGTTCGTCAAGAAGGCCGAGGGTGGATGGGAGCTGGCGGTGGGCGGGGAATCGCTGGTGGCCAAGCACGTGATCGTCGCCACCGGATCCAACGCGCGCGCCTTGCCCGGCGTCCCGTTCGACGAGGAGCGCATCCTGAGCAACGACGGCGCGTTGCGCATCGGCGCGGTTCCGAAGCGGCTGGGACTGATCGGCTCGGGTGTCATCGGCCTGGAGATGGGATCGGTGTGGCGACGGCTCGGCGCGCAGGTGACCGTGCTCGAAGCGCTGCCGACGTTCCTCGGTGCGGTGGATGAACAGATCGCCAAAGAGGCGATGAAGGCCTTCACCAAGCAGGGGCTGAAGATCGAGCTGGGCGTCAAGGTCGGCGAGGTCAAGTCGGCCAAGTCGGGCGTGAGCGTGGCCTATGTCGATGCCAAGGGCGGGGCGCAGACGCTCGAGGTCGACAAGCTGATCGTCAGCATCGGCCGCATGCCGAACACAACCGGTCTGAACGCCGAGGCGGTCGGTCTTGTGCTCGACGAGCGTGGCGCGATCGTCGTCGACGACCATTGCCGCACCAATCTGCCCGGCGTGTGGGCCGTGGGGGACGTGGTACGCGGTCCGATGCTGGCGCACAAGGCCGAAGAAGAGGGTGTGGCCGTGGCCGAGCGCATTGCGGGCCAGCATGGCCATGTGGACTTCAACACCGTCCCGTGGGTGATCTACACGAGCCCCGAGATCGCCTTTGTCGGTCAGACCGAACAGCAGCTCAAGTCGGCGGGCCGGGGCTACAAGGCCGGCACCTTTCCGTTCTCGGCCAACGGCCGCGCACGTGCGCTGGGCGACACCACCGGCATGGTGAAGATCCTGGCAGACGCCGCGACTGACGAGATCCTCGGCGTGCACATCATCGGCCCGATGGCCAGCGAGCTGATCGCGGAGGCCGTGGTCGCGATGGCATTCAGGGCCAGCAGCGAAGACATCGCACGGATCTGCCACGCGCATCCGTCGCTCGGCGAGTCGACCAAGGAGGCGGCGCTGGCGGTGGACAAGCGGACCTTGAACTTCTAGGAATGCCGGTCCGCCAGCTCTACGAGCAGACGCTGGCCGAACGCGGCTACCGGAGCGACCCGGCGCAGCTGCAGGCCATCGGTGCCCTCGAGCGCTGCGAGGACGAATGGATCGCCTACAAGGCGCGCCGCAGCAATGCCGTCACCAAGATGTTGGTGCGGCCCCCGATTCCGCGCGGCGTGTACATGTTCGGCGGCGTGGGCCGCGGCAAGAGCTTCCTCATGGACTGCTTCTTCCGCAGCGTGCCATTGACGCGCAAGACACGACTGCACTTCCACGAGTTCATGCGCGAGGTGCATCGCGAGCTGCAGGATCTGAAGGGTACTGCCGACCCGCTGGAGGAGCTCGGGCGACGCATCGCCCGGCGGCATCGCCTGATCTGCTTCGACGAGTTCCACGTCAGTGACGTCACCGATGCGATGATCCTGCACCGGCTGCTCGACGCGATGTTCCGCAACCGTGTCAGTATCGTGACGACGTCGAATTTCCATCCCGACGAGCTGTATCCCAACGGCCTGCATCGCGACCGGGTCATGCCGGCGATCGAACTGTTGAAAGACAAGCTCGAGACGGTGAATGTGGATGCTGGCACCGACTACCGACGTCTGACGCTTCAGACGGTGGCCACCTATCATCACCCGCTGGGTGACGCGGCCGACGCGGCCATGCGCACGGCCTTCGAGCAGCTCGCCGAGGCACGCGAGGAAGACCCTGTGCTGCACATCGAACATCGGGAACTGCGTGCGCTGCGCCGCGCCGGAGGCGTGGTGTGGTTCGACTTCCGCACCTTGTGCGGCGGCCCGCGCTCGCAGAACGACTACCTGGAGCTGGCGTCGCGTTTCCACACATTGCTGCTGTCGGGCGTGCCCCAGATGCCACCCCGGCTGGCCAGCGAAGCGCGCCGATTCACGCTGCTGATCGACGTGCTGTACGACCGGCGAGTGAAGTTGATCGTTTCTTCCGAAGTGCCGGCCGATCAGCTCTACACCGAGGGTCCGCTGGCGCACGAATTCCCGCGAACCGTCTCTCGCCTGCGGGAAATGCAGTCGGCGGAGTACCTCGCCAGCGAACGGCGACTGGTCGACACCGCATTGACCTGAGCGTGACATCGTGCACGTCGCCCGTTTCACGTGGATCGTGTTGTCGCTGTGTTCGCAGCTGGCCATGGGTCAAACGGTCGACACCGATTCGCGGTCCGCGCAGCTCGCGCGCGACCGGGCGGCGGCAGAGGCCCGCTATCAACGCGCAGCGCAGGCGTGTGAGAAGGCCTTTGCCCAGACGGCTTGTGTCGACGATGCCCGGCGCGAGCGCCGACGCGAAGTCGGCCGGCTCGATGCCGAACGCTCGGCACTCGACCTGGCTGATCGCCAGCGCCGCGCAGCGGATCGCAACCGACGCGTCGAGGCGAAGCAGCGGGCTGCAGCGCAGCGTTCGACGGAGCCGGCTCCACCGGCGGCGTCGAAGCCGCGTGCCATGCACCGGGCGGGCGCAGCGTCCGCCGGTGAACGCGGACACGCGAAGACGCCTCGCGGCGCGGCGCCTGCTGCCTCGACGGCCTCCGGTCGCCTTGCCGCTCGTGACAAACGCATGGCCGATGCCGAGGCGCATGCAGCGGCCGTCAAGAAGCGCAATGCCGATCGTGCCGCGAAGCGCGCGGCGGCGGCACCTTTGCCCGCGGCGAGCGTTCCGGCGCCGTCGATCAGGTGAGAGGATCGATGCGCACCAGCGCGAGCGACAGGTTGTCGCCGCCTCCGCGGGCGCGCTGGCGGGCCTTGCTGACCAGCATCTCGCTGGCCTCGCGCGGCGGCAGGGCGTGCACGATCGCACCCAGCTCCTTGGGTGTGAAGTAGTGCCACAGACCGTCGCTGCAGGCGAGCATGCTGTCGCCCACCAGCAGCTTCTCGATGCGGCCCGTGGCCAGCGGCGGGTCGTTCTGCGTGCCGAGACACCCCGTCAGCAGGTTGCCCTGCGGATGGTTGTTGGCCTGTTCCTCGGTGATCTTGCCCTCGCTGATCAGCCGCTGCACATAGGAGTGATCCAGCGTGCGGCTGACCATCTCGGGGCCGCGGAAGTGGTAGACGCGCGAATCGCCGGCATGCACGTAGTCGCACTCGCGTGTCGGGCCGATCAGGAAGGCGGCGATCGTGGCATGCGGCTCTTCTTCCGACGTGATCGCTGTCAGCTTGATCATCAGGTGCGATTCCATCACCACCTGCTTCAGCATCTCGGCGGCGTCGTCCTTGGCGGGGGCATGCCGCTCGAAGATCTGCTTCGCCGTGAGGATGACCTGATCGGCCGCCTTGCGCCCGCCGCTCTTGCCGCCCATGCCGTCGGCGAGCACGGCAAACGCGCAGCCAGGCACGCGCGGGTGGGCCAGGATCTCCACCTGATCCTGCTGATAGGCTCGATCGCCCCGGTGAATGCCGGTGGCGGCGGCCAGACGGTACCCTTTGGCGACGGCGGTCGGCATCCAACGACTATAAACTCGGGCCCCATGATCGAAGTCCTGCAATGTGCGCCGTACGTCTCGGGTTGGCGGTCTGGTTTGATGTCGCCAGGGCTCGGACATCGCGTCGATGGATGACAACCTGCACTCGCCGCAAAGGCGATTGATCGAACTGCGCATCGAGCACGCCGACCTCGACAGCCTGATCGATCGCATGACCGTGCAGACACCGATCGACGAACTGGTGCTCCGGCGCCTGAAGAAGCGGCGACTGGTGTTGCGCGATCACATCGTGCGCCTGGAAGCCGAACTCGATCCACCCGAACCCGCGTGAGCCTGACGGCGACCGACCCGGCCGAAGGTGACTTGCAGCGCGCCACGGCGCAGGCACTGGGGCCGGACGGGCCGCTGGCGAAAGCGGACCCTGCGTTCGTGGAACGCGAAGCGCAGCAGAAGCTGGCGCAGGCCGTCGCGCACACCCTGATCCGCAAGCGCACGCTGGTGGCCGAAGCCGGCACCGGTGTCGGCAAGACCTTTGCCTACCTGGTGCCGCTGCTGCTTTCGCAGCAACGCGCGCTGATCAGCACGGCGACCAAGGCCCTGCAGGATCAGCTCTTTCTTCGCGATCTGCCACGGCTGCGCGATGCGTTGCAGTTGCCCCTGCGCCTGGCCCTGCTCAAGGGCCGCTCGAGTTACCTTTGCCAGCACCGCCTGCAGCAGGCACGAGCGGGCGCCGCGCTGCCGGATCGTTTCGCCGTCAGACAGCTGGCGCGCATCGAGCAATGGGCACCGGCCACCCAAACCGGCGACCTGGCCGAGGTCGAGGGCCTCGACGAGCGTTCGCCGATCATTGCCTTGGTCACGTCCACGCGTGACAACTGTCTCGGTGGCGAATGCCCGGAGTTCCGTCACTGCCATGTCATGAAGGCGCGACGCGAGGCTGTGGCGGCCGACGTGGTCGTCGTCAATCACCATCTGTTCTTCGCCGACCTCGTGCTGCGCGAGGGCGGCATGGCCGAGCTGCTGCCGACCGTGGATGCGGCCGTGTTCGACGAGGCCCACCAGCTGGTCGAAACCGGCGTGCAGTTCCTCGGCAAGCAGCTCTCCAGCGGCCAGATGATCGACTTCGTGCGCGATCTGTTGGCGATCGGCCTGGCACAGGCGCGCGGTCTCCAGCCGTGGAGCGACGTGGCCGGGTCGTGCGAGCAGGCCGTGCGACAGCTGCGTCTGGCCTGCGCAGGACCGCTGCGCGACCTGCGCGGTATGGTCAAACTCGGCTGGGGTGAGCGTGCGGCACGTCCGGACTTCGCCACGGCGCTGGATGCGCTGGCCGATCGCTTCGATGCCGTGAGCGCCGCGCTGCAGGAACTCGTCGGCCACACGCCCGATCTCGCGCGGCTGGCCGATCGTGCCGGCGCGCTGGCCTCGCTGGTGCGTGCCTTCGCCACACCCGTGCAGGCCGATCGCGTGCGCTGGATCGACCTCGGCGCGCGCGAGGTGCGTCTGGTCGATTCGCCGCTCGATATCCGCGAGTTGCTCACCGATCAGCGTGGTTCGGGATCGAAAGCCTGGATCTTCACGTCGGCGACGCTGGGCGACGATCCGGCGTTGAGCTGGTTCTGCGCGGCCGCGGCACTGGAAGAGGCCGACAAGCTGCGCGTCGACAGCCCGTTTGACTATGCGTCACAGGCCCGGTTCTGGGTGCCCGACGGGCTGCCGCGGCCGAACGAACCGACGCACGCCGAGGAGGTGGGTGCATTGGCAGGGCGGTTGGCGGCACGGCTGAACGGTCGCACCTTCGTGCTGACCACCACGCTGCGCGTGCTGGCGCCGATTGCCCAGGCGTTGCGCGATGCTGCACTCGCCGCCGGTAGGCCGCTGGACGTTCTGGTGCAGGGCAGCGAGCCGCGCCGCACGCTGCTGAGGCGATTCCTGGCGCGGCCGGGGAGCGTATTGGTCGGCTCGCAGAGCTTCTGGGAGGGCATCGATGTGCCTGGCGACGCACTGCAGTGCGTGGTGATCGACAAGCTACCGTTCCCGCCGCCCAACGACCCGCTGGTGCAGGCCCGATCGCGCCGCCTCGAGGCTCAGGGTCGTGATCCGTTCAACGACTATTTCGTTGCCGAGGCGGCAGTCTCGCTGAAGCAGGGCGCCGGACGGTTGATTCGTCACGAGACCGATCGCGGACTGCTCGTCGTGTGCGACGTGCGCATGCTTCGCATGGGCTACGGTGCGCGGCTGCGGCGGGCGCTGCCTCCGATGCAGCCGATTCACAGCGAAGTCGATGCGCTGGCATGGCTCGACGCCCTGGCGCTCGATCACGTCTGAGCTTGATGGCGTCGCCTTACCAGAACTTCCACCAGGCGCTGTCGCGCCGCCGCAAGCCGTCGCGCGCGATGGCGCCGTCCGGAAAGTTCCGCTTGAGCACGCGCTCGGCATCGTCGCGCAGGTCGTTCAGGCCGAGCCTGTCGTAGCTCTGCACCATGATGTAGAGCGCTTCTTCCACGGTCGGCGTGTTCTGGTATTCGCGCACCGCATGCTGGGCACGATTCGCAGCGGCAACGTAGGCACCACGGCGAAAGTAGTAGCGGGCGACATGCAATTCGTACTCCGCGAGCGCATTGACGATGTAGTCCATGCGTGCGCGCGCATCGGCGCTGTATCGCGAACTGGGGAACTGATCCACCAGTTGCTTGAATGCCTGCCAGGCATCGCGCGACGCCTGCTGATCACGTTCGGACAGGTCCTGCCTCGCGATCGAGCTCAGGATGCCCATGCTGTCGTTGAAGTTGATCAGACCCTTGAGGTAGATCGCGTAGTCGAGCGCCGGGCTCGAGGGGTGCAGCTTGATGAACCGGTCCACCGTCGACAGCGCCTGCGCGCGCTCGCCGGTCCTCCAGTACGCATAGGCAAGCTCGAGCGAGGCCTGCTGCGCAAGCAGCGTACCGGCCGCTCGGCCCTCGACCTTCTCCAGCGTCTTGATGGCGCGTTCGTAGCTGCCCGCCGCCATGTCGTCGCGGGCCTCTGCGTACAATTTTTCGGCGCTGGCCTTGTCTTCGTCGCGTGGCGCCGTCTCGCAACCGGCGACAGCCGATGCCAGCACCAGGCAGCACAACCATCCGCGTGTCACGCGGCGCGTTGAGGGGATCGTCGTGATACGCATGCAGTCGATCGGCGCGGGCTCGGACCGGCCGCGATTCTAAGGGCCGGGCGTGGCGGAACCGGACACTCCACGCGACGACGAGTTCGACGCCGAGCCGTCGTCGCAGGAACACGAGCGGCGCATGGCGTTCGTCGATGCGGCGGCCCACGGTCAGCGGCTCGACAAGGCTTTGGTGCAGCTCGCGCCGGAGTTCTCGCGCAGCCATCTGCAGGGGTTGATCGAGCGAGGCCACGTGACGATCGACGACGCCGTCGCCACCACGGCCGCGCGCAGACTGCGCGCGGGGCAGCAGCTTCGGGTGACGTTGGTGCCGACGGCGCAGGCCATGGCGTTCAGGCCCGAGCCGATGCAGCTGTGCATCGTGTACGAGGACGACCAGCTGCTCGTTGTGGACAAGCCGGCCGGTCTGGTCGTGCACCCGGCGGCCGGTAACTGGTCGGGCACGCTGCTCAACGGCCTGCTGGCGCATCACGCCGCCGCAGCCATGCTGCCGCGCGCGGGCATCGTGCATCGGCTGGACAAGGACACCTCCGGGCTGATGGTGGTGGCCAAGACCTTGCCCGCCATGACGGCGCTGGTGCGGGCCATCGCGGCGCGCGACGTGCAGCGGATCTATCTCGCCCTCGCGCACGGTGTGCCGGCGTGGCAACAACTGCGCATCGAGGCGCCGATCGGGCGCGATCCGGCCGCGCGCGTGCGCATGGCCGTGCTCGACGGCGGCAAGCCGGCGCGTACCGACGTGGAATGCCTGCAACGGGGGAGGCAGGCGTGCGCCTTGCGATGTACCCTGCACACCGGCCGGACGCACCAGATCCGGGTGCATCTGGCCTCGCGCGGCCATCCGCTGGTCGGCGACGTCTTGTATGGTGGCGCTGCGGCGTTCGGCCTGTTGCGCCAGGCGCTGCACGCGACCCGGCTGTCGTTCGCTCATCCATCCGACGGTCGAACCATGGCTTTCGAGAGCCCACTGCCGCCGGACCTCAATGCGGCCTGGCATGCCGCGCTGGATGGATGACGCGGCACGGCGACGCAGGCTACAATTGCGTTCAGGATCCGGCACTGGGTGGTGCTGACGGCGACCGGGGCGCTCGCGAAGCGCCGGTCGGTTGGCCCAGGGGCCAAACGGCAGCCACCCGCCCCCAGCCTCAGGAGAGGCTGCACGCCGGCTCGGAGCGATTCCCCGATGCGCCCTGATGGCGCGTCCGAAGGACCACCCAGCATGGGATGCTGAACCGGCGCACGTTGCGGCCGGCTCACCCTGACACAGGATCAATGAACACTGCCGAGGCCAAGCGCGTGCTCGAAGCCGCGCTGTTGTGTGCGCAGCAGCCGCTGCCGATGCGCGACCTGCGCGCGCTGTTCGACGATCGGGTCGGCCCCGACACGATCGCGACACTTCTCGACGAACTGGGCCGTGATTGCGACGGCCGCGGCATCGAACTCGTGGCGCTCGCCGGCGGTTGGCGCTACCAGACCCGCGCCGAGTTGCGGGTGCAACTCGACCGGCTGCATCCAGAAAAGCCGGCAAAGTACTCGCGGGCCGCGATGGAAACGCTGGCCATCATTGCCTACCGCCAGCCGGTAACCCGGGGCGACATCGAAGACATCCGCGGTGTGACCGTGGGAAGCCAGATCGTCAAGCAACTCGAGGATCGCGGCTGGATCGAGACGATCGGACACCGCGAGGGCCCAGGGCGGCCGGCGTTGTACGGCACGACGCGGCAGTTCCTCGACGATCTCGGCCTGGAGCGGCTCGACCAGTTGCCACCACTGGCCACGACCGGTGAGCCTCTGGCCGAGACATCGCTGGATCTTCTGGCACCGCTCGGCGAACCGCAGGCTTCACTCGAACTCGAGGCCGACGACGGTGTCGGGATGACCTCGATCGCGAAAGAACCCAACGCCAACCCGGCCTCACCCGCAGCCACAGCATGAACGATCCTCAACGCGAAGCGCCCGAGGCGGGCGACCCGACGCCTGCGAACGAGCCCAGCCGCGATGCCGACGCATCGTCGGTCGCCGTCGCCAATCGCAAGGGTGAAGCCCTGCCGCAGGGCTCCGAAGCGGCGGGCGCGACGGAGGGTGCCGGCAACGATCGGCGTCGTAATCGCAACCGCCGGCGAGGCCGCCGCGGCGGCGCCGAGGCGGGAGACGGTCCGCAGGGCGTGCCGATCGAGGTGGCGGTGCTCGTCGGCGAAGACGGTGAGCCGGTCGTTCCGACGGAGCCGACTGCCGCGCCCGAGGAAGCCGCGCCGCTAGAGGCGCCCAGCGCCGGCGACCGCTTCGCGGACGTGATTTCCGGGGCCTACGACAGCGAGTCGGCCGAGGAAGCGGTTTCCGAAGCTGCCGCGACCGAGCGCCGCGTGCTGGCCCCGGAGCCCGATGCGCCCAAGCTGCACAAGGTGCTGGCGCAGGCCGGCGTGGGATCACGACGCGACATGGAGCAGTTGATTGCCGATGGACGCATCGTCGTCAACGGCGAGGTGGCTCATGTGGGACAGCGCATCACGGCGGGCGACCAGGTGCGAGTCGACGGGAAGATCGTTCGCCTGCGCATCATGCCGCCGCCGGCTCGCGTGCTTGCGTATCACAAACCGGCTGGCGAGATCGTCACGCACGGCGACCCGCAGAACCGGCCGACGGTATTCCGCAAGCTGCCGCGGCTGCCGCACGGCAAGTGGCAATCGGTCGGTCGGCTGGACATGAACACCGAAGGCCTGCTGCTGTTCACCAATTCCGGCGAACTCGCCAACCAGCTGATGCATCCACGCTTCGGCATCGAGCGCGAGTACGCGGTCCGTGTGCTCGGCAAGCTGGACGACGAGGCGAAGGAGCAACTGCTCGAGGGCGTGGACATCGAGGGCCAGCGTGCCGCCTTCCAGGCCATCGAAGACGGCGGCGGCGAAGGGGCGAATCACTGGTACCGCGTGGTCATCAACGAGGGCCGCAATCGAGAAGTACGCAACCTGTTTGCTGCGGTGGGCCTGACCGTGAGCCGCCTGATCCGCATCCGCTATGGGTGCGTGGTGCTGCCGCGGGGCCTCAAGCGAGGCGTGTGGGTCGACCTGCCTGACCGGGACGTGGGCGCGCTCAAAGGCCTGCTCGGCATGCGCCGGCAGCAACCCCAGCAGGGCATGCAGGGCAACGACAAGGGCAATCGCCGGCGTGGCCGACGAGGCCGGGGCGGACGTGAAGGTGAGCGCAGTCCCGAGCGGCCGGTCGAGCCGCGCGTGCCAGGTCACGATCACGACATTGCCGACTTCGGCGCGATACCTAACCCGCTTCAGCAGACCTACGACCGTCGCGCGATCCGCGAGGCGCGACAGCCGCGGCGCGAGTATGCCGAGGACGGGCCGATCCCGAACCCGCTGGAGCAGACCTACGACAAGCGCTTCGTGCAGAAGCAGCGCGGTCCTGGCGGCGGACGCAAGGGCGGCGGCGACAACAGCCAGCGACAGCCCGATCCGATGCAGACCTCGGTCGGCTATATCGGCGCCGACGCCTTCCACAAGAAGATGGCTGGCGGCGGTGGCGGTGGCGGCGGGCGCGGTCGCCGGCGACGCTGAGGCCCTGTCACGAGCGCGCAACAGCCCTCGCTAGAATCCGAGATTCCTTTCCAAGTCATTGCAGCATCAGGAGAATTCGACAATGGCCATCGAGCGCACGCTCTCGATCATCAAGCCCGACGCCGTGGCAAAAAACGTGATCGGCCAGATCTACTCGCGTTTCGAAGCCGCCGGGCTGAAGATCGTCGCCTCGCGCATGGCGCATCTGTCCCGGCAGGAGGCGGAGGCCTTCTACGCGGTGCACAAGGCGCGTCCGTTCTTCAAGGATCTGGTTGAGTTCATGACCTCCGGCCCGGTGATGATCCAGGTGCTGCAAGGCGAGAACGCGATCGCGAAGAACCGCGAACTGATGGGCGCCACCGATCCGAAGAAGGCCGACAAGGGCACCATCCGCGCCGACTTCGCGGCAAGCATCGACGCTAATGCGGTGCACGGCTCAGACGGCCCGGACACGGCGGCGGCGGAAGTGGCCTTCTTCTTTCCGGGCATGGCGATCTACGCGCGCTAGCGCGCCCGGCGCCGACGGCGTGATCAACCTGCTCGACCTCGATCTCGACGCCCTGAGCGCCAGTTGCGAGGCTCTGGGCGAGAAGCGGTTTCGCGCCATCCAGCTGTTCCGCTGGATCCACCAGCGCGGAGTGGCCGAGTTCGACGCCATGTCGGACCTGGCCCGGACGCTGAGAGAAAAGCTCGCCACGAGGGCGTGCATATCGGCACCTCCGGTGGCCGCCGAGCAGGTGTCGGCCGACGGCACCACGAAGTGGCTGTTCGACGTCGGCGGCGGCGACGCGGTCGAGTCGGTGTTCATTCCCGAAGCCGATCGCGGCACGCTGTGTGTGTCTTCGCAGGCGGGATGCGCGGTGGGTTGTCGCTTCTGCCACACCGGTCACCAGGGTTTCAGCCGAAACCTCACGACCGGCGAAATCGTGGGCCAGTTGTGGTTCGCCGAGCACCAGCTGCGCAAGCGTCTGGCCCTCACTGACGGCCAGCGCGCGATCGACAACGTGGTCATGATGGGCATGGGCGAGCCGTTGCAGAACTACGCTGCACTGCTGCCGGCGCTGCGCACGATGCTCGACGATCATGGCTACGGGCTCTCGCGTCGTCGGGTCACGGTATCCACCTCCGGTGTGGTGCCGATGATCGATCGCCTGCGCGTGGACTGCCCGGTGGCGCTGGCCGTGTCGCTGCATGCACCCGACGACGGCCTGCGCGACCAGCTGGTTCCGATCAATCGCAAGTACCCGATTGACGAGCTGCTTCGGGCATGCGTGAGATACCTCGACGCGGCCCCACGGGACTTCATCACGTTCGAGTACTGCATGCTCGACGGTGTGAACGATGCGCCGGCTCAGGCCCGTGCGCTGGTGGGTCTGTTGCACGGGCGCGTGCCCTGCAAACTCAATCTGATCCCGTTCAACCCGTTCCCGGCATCCGGACTGCGGCGGTCGCCGCGCGAGCGTGTCTTCGCCTTCGCCGACGTGCTGCAACAGGCGGGCATCGTGACCACCATCCGGCGCACGCGCGGCGACGACATCGCGGCCGCCTGCGGTCAGCTGGCCGGCGAGGTGCGCGACCGCACGCGGGCGATCGAGCGGCTCACCCGGCCGACGATCCGGCTGCACCCTCTGGGCGTCGACGCGTCTTCAACCTGAACGGAGCTCGTGCATGCATGCCTGCACCCTCAAGTCTCTGGCGGTCGTGCTGGCTGTCGGTGTGGTGCTGCTGGGCTGCGTCACGGCGCCGGAAGACGCCACACGCGACCGCGCGACGACGTCCGACCAGACCGATGCCGACCGCCGCGCCCGACTTCGCCTCGAACTGGCGGCCGGCTACTTCGGGCGCGGGCAGTATGAAACCGCGCTCGACGAGGTCAAGCAGGCACTCTCGATCCGACCGGACATGGGCGAGGCGCTGAACTTGCGTGGACTGATCTACTCCGCACTGGGCGACGAGCGCCTGGCCGAGGACAGCTTTCGCCGTGCGTTGCAGGTCAATGCGCGCGACGCCGACGCCATGCACAACTACGCCTGGCTGTTGTGTCAGCGCCAGCGATACGCGGAGTCCTTCGCGATGTTCCAGCAGGCGATCGAGCAGCCGGCCTACGCTGCGCGCGCACGCAGCTACATGACGCTGGGCATTTGCCAGGCGCGCTCGGGTGCACTTTCCGAGGCCGAGCGCAGCCTGTCGCGCAGCTACGAGCTCGATTCGGCCAATCCGGTGGCGGCGGCGAATCTGTCCGACGTGCTGTACCGGCGCGGCGAGTACGAGCGGGCGCGCTTCTACATCCGCCGGGTCAACACGGCGGCCGATCAGTCGAATGCCCAGACGCTGTGGCTGGCTGCACGCATCGAGAACAAGCTCGGCAACTCGCTGGGCGCGCGGGATCTCGGTCGCCAGCTGAGTGCCCGTTTTCCGCAGTCGCCGGAGGCGTTGCGGTTCGAGCGGGGCCGCTTCGATGACTGACGGAGAAATCCCGTCCACGAGCGTGGCGGCCGAGGCACGCACCGCAGGCGCGATCCTGCGCGCCGCCCGCGAACGGCAGGGCCTGCATATCGCAGCACTCGCGGCCGCCATCAAGGTACCTCCGGCAAAACTCGACGCGCTGGAGCATGGCCGCTACGACGAGCTGACCGACAACACCTTCGCCCGGGCGCTGGCGCAAAGTGTTTGCCGCGTGCTGAAGATCGACCCGAAACCGGTGCTCGAGCTGCTGCCCGCTGCCGCTGCCAGCCACCTGGAGAAGGTCGGAGGCGGCGTCAAGGCCCCGTTCCGCGAACGAGCCGGCCCAGGTGAATCCGACGAGGCTCGCCTCTGGCACAGTCCGGTGTTCTGGATCGTGCTTTTGCTGCTGGTGGCGGCTGCCGCGTTCGTGTGGTGGCCCCGGCGCGGCGTCAGCGCTCAGGCGCCGGCATCTCCCAACACAGCCGTCGCGCCGATGCCGGCCCCAGCGCCGGCGAAGTCCGCCGAGCTCGTCGTACCCAAAGCCCCGGAAGCAGGGGCTGCCGCGTCAGAACCCGCGGTGGGCGCGCCGACCGTGGTCACCGAAACCGTTCACTCCGCCCCGCCGGCTGCGGCGTCCGAACCTGCAATCCCGACCGGCGCCGTGGTATTGCGCGCGAGCGAGCCGTCGTGGGTCGAGGTGAGCGACGGCCGTGGCGGCGTGCTGCTGTCGCGCACCCTGCAGCCGGGTGAATCGGTCGGGCTCGATGGCATGCCGCCGTGGAGGCTGACGATCGGCAATGGCCCCGCCACGGAAGTGCTGCTGCGCGGCAAGAAGGTGGCCCTGATGCAGCCCGGGCGGGACAACGTGGTGCGCATGGAGCTGCGATGAATGCCTTCGAGAACGCCATTGCCCACGCGGCACCGGCGTCCCGGCGCACGCGCCAGGCGCGTGTGGTCTGGGGCACCCGGGTCGTCACCATCGGCGGCGACGCACCGGTGCGTGTGCAGTCGATGACCAACACCGATACCGTCGATGTGATCGCCACCGCGATCCAGGTCAAGGAGCTGGCCATCGCCGGCTCCGAGCTCGTGCGCATCACGGTCAACACGCCCGAGGCCGCACAGGCCGTGCCAGCGATCCGCGAGCAGCTCGACCGCATGGGCATCGACGTGCCACTGATCGGCGACTTCCACTACAACGGCCACCGGCTGCTGAGCGACTTTCCGGCCTGCGCCGAGGCGCTGTCGAAGTACCGCATCAATCCGGGCAACGTGGGCAAGGGCGACAAGCGTGACCGACAGTTCGCCCAGATGATCGAGGTCGCCTGCCGGCACGACAAGCCGGTGCGTATCGGCGTCAACTGGGGCAGCCTCGATCAGGAACTGCTCGCCGCGCTGATGGACGAGAACGCCTCACGCCGCGAACCCTGGGACGCGAAGCAGGTGATGTACCAGGCGCTGATGCAGTCGGCCCTGCAGTCCGCGGCGCAGGCGGTCGAACTCGGCATGCGGCCGGAACAGGTGATCCTGAGCTGCAAGGTCAGCGGTGTGCAGGACCTGGTGAGCGTCTATCGCGCACTGGCCGCGCGCTGCGACCATCCGCTGCACCTGGGCCTCACCGAGGCCGGCATGGCCACGAAGGGCACCGTGGCCTCCACCGCGGCGCTGGCGCTGCTGCTGCAAGAGGGCATCGGCGACACCATCCGGGTCTCGCTCACGCCGCAACCCGGTGAGCCGCGCACTCAGGAGGTGCTGATCGCTCTGGAGGTGCTGCAGTCGCTCGGCCTGCGCACCTTCAACCCGAGCGTCACCGCATGCCCGGGCTGCGGCCGCACGACAAGCACGACCTTCCAGGAGCTGGCGCAGCAGATCGATGGCTTCCTGCGCGCACAGATGCCACTGTGGAAGCAGCGGTACCCCGGCGTGGAATCGCTGAAGGTCGCGGTGATGGGTTGCATCGTCAATGGTCCGGGCGAAAGCAAGCATGCCGACATCGGCATCAGCCTGCCCGGTACCGGCGAGGCGCCGGCGGCCCCGGTGTTCATCGACGGCCGGAAAGCCATGACGCTGCGCGGCGAGACCATCGCGCAGGAATTTCAGACGATCGTCGAGGACTACATCGCGCGCCGCTACGGTGCCGCAGCTGCGCACTCGAACGCCTGAAGCAAACGACCGTCGCCGCCGGGTCAGTCCGGGTTTCTCGACGAATGGGCCTCTACGACAAACAACATGGCCGATCCCACCGCCAAGCCAAACATGAAGGCCCCATCGCCGCTGCCGGCGGTGAAGGGCATGAACGACATCCTGCCCGCACAGGTGTTGCGCAAGGACAAGCTGCCCGACTCGGCGTCGTGGCAGTGGTTCGAGACGGTGGTGCGCGACGTGCTGGCGCGCTACGGCTACCAGTACGTGCTGACGCCGGTGGTCGAGCCCACGGCGCTGTTCGTGCGCGGGCTGGGCGAAGTGACCGACATCGTCGAGAAGGAGATGTACTCCTGGCGCGACGAGATGAACGGCGACGAACTGACGCTGCGCCCGGAGGCCACGGCCGGCATCGTGCGCGCGATGATCGAGCACAACGCGCTGTACAACGGGCCGCTGCGGCTGTGGACGATCGGGCCGATGTTCCGCCACGAGCGGCCGCAGAAGGGTCGTTACCGGCAGTTCTTCCAGCTCAATGTCGAGGCACTCGGATTTGCCGGGCCCGATGTCGACGCCGAGCAGATCCTGATGGTGCGCCGGCTCCTGAAGGCGCTGGGTCTGCAGGAGCAGCGCCACGTCAGGCTCGATATCAACACGCTCGGCCAGCCCGACGAACGTGCTGCGCATCGCTCGGCCCTGGTGGGCTACCTCGAGGCCCATGCCGCATCGCTGGACGACGATGCCCGGCGACGCCTGCACAGCAATCCGTTGCGCATCCTCGACACGAAGAACCCGGCCATGCAGTCGCTGGTGGAGGGCGCGCCGAAGCTGATCGACCATCTCGGTGCCGCGTCGCGTGAACACTTCGACGCCGTACGCGCCGCGCTCGAAGCCGCCGGCCTCGAATACCGCATCAATCCGCGCCTGGTGCGCGGCATGGACTACTACAACCTCACGGTCTACGAATGGGTGACCGATCATCTGGGCTCGCAGGGCACGGTCTGCGGCGGCGGACGCTATGACGGTCTGTTCGAGCAGCTTGGCGGCAAACCGGCGCCGGCCATCGGCTTCGGCCTGGGCATCGAGCGGCTGCTGATGCTGATCCAGGAGCTGGGCCTGCGGACACCGGAGGCGTCACCGATGGCCTATGCCGTGGTGCCCGAGGCGGCCGCGATGCCGCGTGCGATGCTGCTGCTCGAGGCGCTGCGAGAGCAGGGGGTGACGGTGCAGATGCACGCTGCCGGCCGTGAGGGCCTCGGCAGCATGAAGTCGCAGTTCAAGCGTGCCGACGCCAGCGGGGCCCGCTTCGCACTGGTGTTCGGCGCCGACGAACTGGCGCAGGGCATGGTGGCGGTCAAGCCGCTGCGCGCCGAGGGCGGTGCCCAGGTACTGCGCCCGCTGGCCACACCCGGCGACTGGGCGCACGAACTGCGCACCGCATAATCCGCGTTTTTCGCATTCGGCATCGCGAACCATGGCCACCCAGCTCGACCTGCAAGAGCAGGAACAAGTCGACGCGCTCAAGGCGTTCTGGAAGCAGTACGGCAACCTGATCACCTGGGCGCTGGTGGCGGCGCTGCTGGTCTATGCCGGCATCAACGGCTGGCAGTGGTACCAGCGCGACCAATCGCAGAAGGCCGGCGCGATGTACGACGAGCTCGATCGCGCAGTCGCTGCTGGCGATGCCGACAAGTCGGCCCGCATCTTCGCCGACCTGAAGGACCGCTATGCAGGCACCGCCTACGCCCAACAGGGAGGCTTGCAGACCGCCAAGGTGCAGGCCGACAAGGGCAAGGCCGAAGACGCCCGGGCGACGCTGACGTGGGTGGCCGGCCATGCGCTCGAGGAGGAGTACCGCGTGATTGCCCGGTTGCGACTGTCCGCGCTGTTGATCGATGCCAAGCAGACCGACGATGCGCTGAAACAGCTGGAAGGGCTGGACGCCGGCCCGTTCGCCGCGTTGGCCGCGGATCGTCGAGGCGACGCGCTGATGGCGCAAGGCAAGAAGGACGCAGCCGTTGCCGCCTACCAGCAGGCCTGGAAGGCAATGGACGCGCGCCTCGACTACCGCCGCTTGGTCGACGCCAAGCTGACCGCGCTCGGAGCCGCACCGAGTGCCGCCGAAGGCCCTGCGAGCGCTGCCTCCGCCGGCGGGGCCACGCGATGAGTCTGCGGGGCCCGCTGGTCGCGGGCCTGGTGGTGTTGCTGGTGGCCTGTGCCAGCGAACGGCCGAAACCCACGCCACTGGAGCCGGTCGAGGCGCGTATCGCAGGGCGCCAGGTCTGGCGTGCGCGGGTCGACAGCGTGCAGTTCCCGCTGGCCATGGTGGCTCGCGACGGCCAGTTCGTCGTGGCTGGCACCGATGGCACGGTGCTCGCGCTGGATGCCGCTGACGGCAGCGAACGTTGGCGTGGCAACGTCGGCACGCGGCTGTCGGCCGGTGTCGGCAGCGACGGGCGATTCGCGGCCGTGGTCACCCGCGGCAACGAGCTGGTGGTTCTCGATCGCGGCGCCGAGCGCTGGCGCAAGCGCCTGAACTCACTGACCACGACGGCTCCGCTGGTGGCCGGTGAACGCGTGTTCGTGATGGGCGTCGATCGTGCGGTGCTCGCTTTCGATGCCATGGACGGGCGCGCGCTGTGGCGCTTTTCGCGCCCCAGCGAGGCGCTGACGCTGGCCCAACCCGGGGCGCTGGCGGCCTGGCGCGACACCTTGCTCGCCGGCCAGGGGCATGTGTTGACGGCGCTGGACCCGCTGCGAGGCAGCGTTCGGTGGGACGTGCCGTTGGCCAATCCGCGTGGCACCAACGAGGTCGAGCGTCTGGCCGACCTGGTCGGTCCGGTGGTGCGTGCCGGCGACGTGATCTGTGCGCGTGCATTCCAGTCCGCAGTCGGCTGCGTGAACGCGTCGTCTTCCACACTGCGCTGGAGTCGCAATGTCGGCGGTGTCAACGCGGTCGGCGGCGACGCCGATCTGCTGGTCGGCGCCGACGCCAGCGATCGCGTGACGGCCTGGAAGACGCCGTCCGGCGAGATCGCGTGGACCAACGAGAAGTACCTGTATCGCTCGCTCAGCGGGCCGCTGGCGATCGGGCCTGCGGTACTGTTCGGGGACATCGAGGGCGAGATTCACGTGCTCGCGCGCGACAGCGGCCAGGCGCTGCTGCGGATGCCTACCGATGGAACACCGGTGGTCGCACAACCGGTGATCACCGGTGGCACGGTTCTCGTGGCCACCAAGGGCGGCGGCCTGTTCGCGTTCCGGCTCGAATGACGCCGGCCGCGCCGGTGCCGCGGCGGCGCGATCTCGGCGCTGCCGCGCGGAGACAATCGGCGCCATGAAACCCGTGATCGCGCTGGTCGGCCGCACCAACGTGGGCAAGTCGACCCTGTTCAATCGCCTGACGAAGAGCCGCGACGCCATCGTGGCCGACTTCGCCGGCCTCACCCGAGACCGGCACTATGGCGACGCGAGTGCGGGCGGCCGCGAGTTCATCGTCATCGACACCGGCGGATTCGAACCGGACAAGCCGACGGGCATCGTGCGCGAGATGGCGCGGCAGACCGAGGCGGCCGTGGCCGAGGCCGACGCGGTGATCTTCGTGACCGACATCCGCGCCGGGCTGACGGCGCAGGACCACGACATCGCACGCTACCTGCGCGAACGGCAAAAGCGCGTGGTCCTGGCCGTCAACAAGGCCGAAGGCATGGCCGACTCGCCGGCACTGGCGGAATTCCACGAACTCGGCATCGGTGAACCGCATCCGGTGTCGGCGGCGCACGGGCAGGGCATTCGAAGTCTGGTCGATGCTGCGCTGGCCGGCAGCGAGATCGCCGACGAGCAGGGCGCCGACGAACCCTCGGCCGACAAACCCATTCGGCTTGCGGTGGCCGGCCGACCGAACGTCGGCAAGAGCACGCTGATCAACGTTTGGCTCGGCGAGGAACGGCTGGTCGCCTTCGATCAGCCGGGCACGACGCGCGACGCGATCCATGTGCCGTTCGAGCGCGGCGGCCAGCGATACGAACTGATCGACACCGCGGGGCTGCGGCGCAAGGGCCGCGTGTTCGAAGCGGTGGAGAAGTTCTCGGTGGTCAAGACGCTGCAGGCCATCGCCGATGCCCACGTGGTGGTGTTGCTGCTCGACGCCACACAGGGTGTGACCGATCAGGATGCACACATCGCCGGCTACATCCTCGAAAGCGGCCGGGCGGTGGTGGTGGCCGTCAACAAGTGGGACGCGGTGGACGCCTACCAGCGGCAGATGCTCGAACGCTCGCTGGCGCAGCGCCTGGCCTTCCTGCGATATGCCGAGGTACTGCACATCTCGGCCCGTAGGCGGCAAGGCCTGGCTCCGTTGTGGAAGGCCATCAGCCAGGCCCATGCCTCGGCTACCGCGAAGCTGCCCACGCCGGTGCTGACGCGGCTGCTGCACGACGCCGTGACGCACCAGGCGCCAGCGCGCGCCGGCGCGGTGCGCCCGAAACTGCGCTATGCGCACCAGGGTGGAATGAACCCGCCCATCGTGGTGATCCACGGCAATGCCCTGGAACATGTGAGCGAGACCTACAAGCGCTATCTGGAAGGCCGCATCCGGGCCCACTTCAAGCTGGTCGGGACACCGCTGCGGATCGAGCTGAAGGGCTCGAAGAACCCGTTCGATACCGCCACGCGGACCTGAATCGAACCTTTTCGCGTTCCGGCGATCCATTCCAGTTCGTGCGGGAACTTCGGTTGTCCGCTCGAACCCGATGCCGCGTGTGTTAAGGTGGCATCCGCACCGTTCCTACAACACGGAGAATATCGTGAGCAACAAAGGGCAACTCCTACAAGACCCGTTCCTGAACCTGCTGCGCAAGGAACATGTCCCGGTGTCGATCTACCTCGTCAACGGCATCAAGCTGCAGGGCCATATCGAGTCGTTCGACCAGTACGTGGTGCTGCTGCGCAATACCGTGACGCAAATGGTCTACAAGCACGCGATCTCCACCGTCGTGCCCGGGCGTCCGGTGAGCTTCCACACCAGCGAAAGCAACGCCGAGCCGGCCTGATCCCTTGGATTCCGCCGCGCCTTTGCCTGCGCCGGCGCAGGGCGATCGCACGCGCACGGTGCTCGTGGGCGTCGACGTCGGCCGCGGTGCGTCGTTCGATCCCACGCTGGACGAACTGGCCTTGCTGGCCGAGTCGGCCGGCGACGAGCCGGTGGCCCGCCTGATCGCGCGCCGCAAGGCGCCAGACGCTGCGCTCTTCGTCGGCGCCGGCAAGGCCGACGAGATCAAGGCCCTGGTACAGCAGCACCAGGCCCACGGCGTATTGTTCGATCAGGCGCTCAGCCCGGCACAGCAGCGCAACCTCGAGCGTCACCTCGGCGTGCCGGTGGCCGACCGCACGGCGCTGATCCTGGAGATCTTCGCCCGCCGTGCGCAGAGCCACGAGGGCAAGCTGCAGGTGGAGCTGGCACGTCTGCAGTACCTGTCGACGCGGCTGGTGCGGCGTTGGAGTCACCTCGAACGCCAGCGCGGCGGCGTCGGGCATCGCGGCGGACCGGGCGAGGCGCAGATCGAGCTGGACCGGCGGATGATCGGTGAGCGCATCAAGGCCCTGAAGGCGCGCCTCGAACGGGTGCAGCGGCAACGCAATACGCAGCGCCGGGCACGCGAGAAGAGCGGCGCGTTTCGCGTCTCGCTCGTCGGCTACACCAACGCCGGCAAGTCCACGCTGTTCAATGCGCTCGTCAAGGCGCGTGCGTATGCGGCCGACCAGCTGTTCGCCACGCTCGACACCACCACCCGCTCGCTGTACCTCGACAGCCTCGGCCACGCGGTATCGCTGTCCGACACCGTCGGCTTCATCCGCGACCTGCCGCACAAGCTGGTCGAGGCGTTCCGTGCCACGCTCCAGGAGGCTGCCGAGGCCGACCTGCTGCTGCACGTGGTCGATGCGGCGAGTCCGACCCTGCAGGAGCAGCGTCGCGAGGTCGAACGCGTGCTGGCCGACATCGGCGCCGACGAAATTCCGCAGATCCTCGTCTACAACAAGCTCGATGCGCTCGAACACGCGCCGCGTGTGGCCAGCGACTGGATCGAGCGCTCCCCGGGGCGCTGGGTGCCGAGGGTGTTCGTCAGTGCGCTGCACGGGACCGGGCTCGACGAGCTGCGCAGCTGGATCGGCCGAGCCGGCGCCAGGGAAGGCTTGAGTCCACCGGTTTCGCCTCCAAATCCGGCTGCTGAAGCGTCGACGGCGGGTATCGGACAATCCGCCCCAACCACTTAGAACGGCATGAGCATGCGCCCATCGACGGTCTCCATCGACTCTACGCCGGGCATCGCACGGCGGTTCACCGATCTGCTGCGCGCCCTGCGTGCATTGCTGTTCGCGACGCTGCCGCGCCGACTCCCCGGTATGGCCATGGCCGGCCGGCAGGACGGACCGCCGGACCTCGACGAGCTGTGGCGCGATTTCAACCGCAAGCTCGGTGGTCTGTTCGGCGGCAAAGGCGGCGGTCCGCGCAGGCCGGAGCCGGAGCCCTCGGGCGGCGGCGGCCCGTCGTTCCAACCCGACATGAAGAGCGCCGGCATCGGTGCCGGTCTGATCGCACTGGTGGTGGCCGTGGTCTGGGCCGGCAGCGGCTTCTTCATCGTGCAGGAAGGCCACCAGGCCGTGGTGAGTACCTTCGGCAAGTACGCCTACACCGCGGACGCCGGTTTCCAGTGGCGATTCCCGTATCCGTTCCAGTCGCACGAGACCGTGCCGGTGACTCAGCTGCGTTCGCGCGATGTCGGTCGCAACACGATGGTGCAGGTCACCGGCTTGCGGGATTCGTCGATGCTGACGATGGACGAGAACATCGTCGATATCCGGTTCACGGTGCAATACCGCCTGAAGGACGCTCGTGCCTACCTGTTCGAAAACCGTGATCCCGATGCGGCGGTGGAACAGGCGGCGGAAAGTGCCGTGCGCGAGATCGTTGGCCGCAGCAAGGTCGACTCCGTCCTCTACGAACAGCGCGAGGCGTTGTCGGCCGATCTGGTCAAGTCGGTGCAGACGCAGCTCGATCGGCTGCATGCCGGCATCCTGGTCGTCAACGTGAACGTGCAGCATGTGCAGGTGCCCGAGCAGGTGCAGGCGGCATTCAATGACGCCGTGAAGGCGGGTGCCGACCGCGACCGGCTGAAGAACGAAGGCCAGGCCTATGCCAGCGACGTGGTGCCCAAGGCGCGCGGCACGGCGGCACGCCTGAAAGAAGAGGCCGAGGGCTATCGCCAGCGCGTCATCGCCCAGGCCGACGGCGATGCGCAGCGGTTTCGCGCCGTGCTGTCGGAATACCAGCGTGCGCCCGCCGTGACCCGCGATCGGCTGTACCTCGAGACGATGCAGCAGGTCTACTCGAACGTCAGCAAGGTGATGGTCGAGAGCCGGTCCGGCTCGAATCTGCTGTATCTGCCGCTCGACAGGCTGCTGCAGCAGTCGTCCGGCGCCGGCTCGTCGCCGCCGACCGGCAGCGGCGCCGCGGGAGGCAGCGACGCGGCCGGTGCTGCGGCGCCGGCATCGACCTCGTCCACGGACTCGCGCTCGCGCGACGGTGGTCGCAGCCGCGAGCGCGAGAGCCGCTGACGCGAGAGGAGAACAAGAAAATGAACCGCATCGGTTTGTACGTCGCCGGCGCACTGATCGCGCTGATGATCGCCAGCTCCACACTCTTCATCGTCGACCAGAAGCAGGTCGGCGTGGTCTACGCGCTCGGCGAGATCAAGGAGGTGATCACCGAACCCGGCCTGCATGCCAAGCTGCCGCCGCCGTTCCAGAACGTGGTCTTTCTCGACAAGCGCATCCAGACGCTCGACAGCGCCGAGACGCGACCGATCTTCACCGCCGAGAAGAAGAGTCTGGTCATCGACTGGCTCGCCAAATGGCGCATCTCGGAGCCGCGGCAGTTCATCCGCAACAACGGCACCGACCTGCGCAATCTCGAAAGCCGGCTGAGCCAGGTCGTGCAGGCGGCATTCAACGAAGAGGTCACCAAGCGAACGGTTCGTGGCGTGCTGGCCGGCGAGCGCGACAAGGTGATGCAGGACGTGCGCAGCCGGCTCGCCGACGAAGCCAAATCGTTCGGCATCGAGCTGGTCGATGTGCGCATCAAACGTGTCGACTTCGTGGCCGACATCACCGACTCGGTGTACCGGCGCATGCAGTCCGAGCGGCAGCAGGTGGCCAACGAGCTGCGCTCGCAGGGCGCGGCCGAGGCCGAGCGCATTCGCGCCGACGCCGACAAGCAGCGTGAGGTCGTCATTGCCGAGGCCTACCGCGACGCGCAGAAGGTCAAGGGCGAAGGCGACGCGAAGGCCAGTGCGCTGTATGCCGACGCCTTCGGGCGCGATCCGCAGTTCGCGCAGTTCTATCGAAGCTTGGAGGCCTATCGGGCGAGCTTCCGCAATCGCAGCGACGTGATGGTCGTCGACCCGTCGAGCGAATTCTTCAAGACGATGCGCGGCGGGGGTCCGTCAGCGCCGACGCCTGCCGCACCCAAGCGCTGAAGCCGACCAGGGCCTGGGGCATGGGCGACTTCCTGCTGGGCGCATTGGCCTTGATGCTGGTCATCGAAGGGCTGCTGCCGTTTCTGAGTCCCGGCACCTGGCGCGAGGTCTTCGAGCGCGCCATCCGCATGAGCGACGGCCAGATCCGCTTTCTGGGACTGTCGAGCATGCTGGTCGGCCTGCTGCTGCTCGCCGTGTTCTGGCGCTGACACGGTGCAGGGCGCCCGGGTCGGCACAGGTCCGACCCGTACAATGCCGTTTTCAATACCCCGGTGTTTCCGATGTCTTCTGCTTGGCTGTTGCCCGAGCACATCGCTGACGTCCTGCCCTCGGAAGCCCGGCGCATCGAGGAGTTGCGGCGCACGCTACTGGACCGGGCCCGCAGCTTTGGTTTCGAGCTCGTGGTACCGCCCATGATGGAGCACCTGGAGTCGCTGCTGACGGGCACGGGGCGCGAACTCGATCTGCGCACGTTCAAGCTGGTCGATCAATTGTCCGGACGGACGCTTGGCGTAAGGGCCGACACCACGCCGCAGGTGGCGCGCATCGATGCGCACCTGCTCAATCGCGTGGGCGTGTCGCGGCTGTGTTATTGCGGGCCCGTGCTCCACACCCGACCGGGTGCACCACATGCCACCCGCGAGCCGCTGCAACTGGGTGCGGAGATCTATGGTCACGCGGGACTCGAAGCCGATCTCGAGATCCAGGATCTGGCGCTCGATGGCCTGCATGCAGCCGGCCTCGACGGCCTGCTGCTCGATCTGGCCGATGCCCGGATCGTGCGGGGTGTGCTGGCCGGCGTGAGCGTCGACAGCGAAAGGCTGCAGAGCGTGGTCGGTGCGCTGGCTGCGAAGGACGCCTCCGCGCTCACCGGTCTGACCGACACCTTCCCGCACGCGACCCGCGATGCATTGCAGGCGCTCGTCAAGCTGTACGGCGACGAGTCGGTGCTCGCGCAGGCACGGGCGGTGTTGCCCGACCGGGCGCTGATCCGCCAGGCGCTGGACGACCTGCGCTGGCTGGCCGCGCGGGTGCGTGCCACACATGGCGACGTACGGGTGGGCTTCGATCTCGCGGATCTGAGCGGTTATACCTACTACAGCGGCGCCCGATTCGCCATCTATGCCGGCGGCGCAGCCGACGCCGTGGTGCGCGGCGGACGCTACGACGAGGTCGGCGCCGTGTTCGGCCGCAACCGGCCCGCGGTGGGCTTCAGCCTTGACCTCCGGGCGTTGGCGGGATGGATGAACCCGATGGCGCCGCGCGCCGCTGTGCGTGCGCCGTGGGGCGAGGACGAGGCTCTGCGCACGGCCGTGCGCCGGTTGCGTGCGCAGGGCGAAACCGTGTTGTGCATCCTGCCCGGGCACGAACATGAGGCGCAGGAGTTCGACTGCGACCGGGAACTGGTCGATGTGAATGGGCAATGGGTGGTGCGTGCGCTCTGAGCGCACTGACCCGCAACCGACAGGCAAGATGACGAAGACACAACCGATCCGCCAGGGCCGCAACGTTGTGGTGGTGGGCACGCAGTGGGGCGACGAAGGCAAAGGCAAGGTCGTCGACTGGTTGACCGACCATGCGCAGGGCGTCGTGCGTTTCCAGGGTGGCCACAACGCCGGCCACACGCTGGTCATCAAGGGCAAGAAGACGGCCCTGCAGTTGATTCCCTCGGGCGTGATGCGCGACGGCGTGGCCTGCTACATCGGCAACGGCGTGGTGGTCGATCCGAGCCACTTGCTGGGCGAGATATCGCGGCTGGAGGCCGCGGGCATCGACGTGCGTTCGCGGCTGTTCATCAGCGAATCGTGCCCGTTGATCCTGCCGTTCCATGTGGCCGTGGATGCTGCACGCGAGGCGCGGCTCGAGAACCGCGGCGTGGGCAAGATCGGCACCACCGGCAAGGGCATCGGCCCGGCATACGAAGACAAGGTGGCCCGCCGTGCCCTGCGTGTGCAGGATCTGAAGCATCCGCAGCGCTTCGAATCCAAGCTGCGCGAGCTGATGGACCTGCACAACGACGCGCTCGGCGGCATCCTGCATGCCAAGCCGCTGGCGCTGCAGCCAATCCTGGATGCCGCGATGGCAGCGGCCGAGCAGCTCAGGCCGATGCTGGCCGATGTGGGCAGCCTCATTCATGCGGCATGCCGCGACGGCCGGAACATCCTGTTCGAAGGCGCACAGGGCACGTTGCTCGACATCGATCATGGAACCTACCCCTATGTGACGTCGAGCAACTGCGTGGCCGGCAATGCTGCTGCGGGATCCGGCGTGGGGCCGCAGCTGCTGCACCACGTGCTCGGCATCGTCAAGGCCTACACCACGCGCGTGGGCGGCGGGCCGTTCCCCACCGAGTTGCCGATCGACGCGCCAGGCACCGTGGGTCACCACCTGTCGACTGTGGGGCAGGAGCGCGGTACCGTGACCGGCCGCGCACGTCGCTGCGGATGGCTCGACGTGGCGGCGTTGCGGCGCGCGATCCTGATCAATGGCGTCTCGGGCCTGTGCTTCACCAAGCTCGACGTGCTGGACGGGCTGAGCGAGGTGAAGATCTGCACCGGCTATCGACACAACGGTCGTTCGCTCGACATCCTGCCGCTCGATGCCGACGAGATTGCCGCCTGCGAGCCGGTCTACGAGACGTTGCCCGGCTGGAGCGAAACCACGGCCGGCGTGACGCAGTGGGATGCGCTGCCCTCGAATGCGCGGCGCTATCTGGAACACGTGCGCGCGCTGATCGATGCGCCGATCGACATGGTTTCCACCGGACCGGACCGTGAGCACACGATCGTGCTGCGCCATCCGTTCCGCGGCTGACGCGGCGCCGGACCGACAGACGAGGAGAACGACCGCATGCTCACCGACGACGGCAAGCACCTGTACGTCTCATGGGACGAGTACCACATGCTGATCGAGCGCCTGGCGCTCAAGGTGGCCGCATCGAAATGGCCCTTCGATCAGATCCTGTGCCTGGCACGCGGCGGCATGCGCCCCGGTGACGTGCTGTCGCGCGTGTTCGATCTGCCGCTGGCGATCATGTCGACCAGCAGCTATCGGGCCGACGCGGGCACGATTCAAGGCCGGCTCGACCTGGCCAAGTACATCACGATGCCGAAAGGCGAACTTGCCGGGCGCGTGCTGCTCGTCGACGACCTCGCCGATTCAGGCGTCACGCTGCGCGCGGTGGTCGATCGTCTGCGCAGCATGCCCTCGATCAGCGAGCTGCGCTCCGCCGTCATCTGGGTCAAGGGCGTGTCGTCGTACACGCCGGACTATTTCGTCGAGATGCTGCCCACCAGCCCGTGGATCCACCAGCCGTTCGAAGAGTACGACCAGCTGCGGCCAGAAGGGCTGGCCAAGAAGTTTGCGGTGTGAGCCGGCCGCTGCGCGAAGATCAAAGAAAAAGGGCTGGCAACGCCAGCCCGCTACATCGTTCGGCCTTTGCCGTGCCGCCTTCGTCGTTTGGTGCCCAGGAAGGGACTCGAACCCCCACGCCGTTAAGCGCTAGTACCTGAAACTAGTGCGTCTACCAATTCCGCCACCTGGGCACAGGCACAACAGCCAGGAATTCTATATCAAGACCACCACCAAACCCGCCGCGCCGCTGGCCGCGGCACTGATGAGCGAGATCACCGGCACTGTTGCCGGCCATCGCGACGGGCACGGCTTCGTGCAGCGCGACGACGGCGAGGCCGACATCTACCTCTCGCCGCAGGAAATGCGCGCCGTGCTGCACCGCGACCGCGTGCGGGTGCGTGTCGTGCGCTACGACCGCCGCGGCCGCCCGGAGGGACGTGTGCTCGACATCGTCGAACGCCGCAAGACCACCATCATCGGCCGCCTGCTGCACGAAAACGGCATCTGGCTGGTGGCGCCGGAGGACCGGCGCTACGGCCAGGACATCCTGATTCCGAAGAACGCCACGGCATCGGCCACGGTGGGGCAGGTGGTGGCACTCGAGCTGACCGAGCCGCCGTCGATGTTCTCGCAGCCGGTGGGGCGAGTGATCGAGGTTCTCGGCGAAATCGACGACCCGGGCATGGAGATCGAGATCGCGGTGCGCAAGTACGAGGTGCCTCACCGCTTCTCGCCTGAGGCGCTGGCCCAGGCAGCCGCGATTCCCGAGGAGTTGCGTGCGGCAGACCTGCGCCATCGCGTCGACCTGCGCGACGTGCCGCTAGTGACCATTGACGGCGAGGATGCACGCGATTTCGACGATGCCGTCTACTGCGAGCCCCATCGCCGGCCGCGCGCGAAGGCGAGCGATGGCTGGCGGCTGCTGGTGGCGATTGCCGACGTGAGCCACTACGTGAAGCCCGGCGAGCCCATCGATACCGACGCTTACGAACGCGCGACCTCGGTCTACTTTCCGCGACGCGTGATCCCGATGCTGCCGGAGAAACTCTCCAACGGGCTGTGTTCGCTGAACCCCGACGAGGATCGCCTGTGCATGGTGTGCGACATGGTCGTCGACGCCCACGGCGACATCGCGGCCTACCAGTTCTTTCCGGCCGTGATGCGCTCGCACGCGAGGCTCACCTATGCCGAGGTGGCCGCGATCGTGGGCAACACCCGGGGGCCCGAGGCCCAGCGTCGCGCCGAACTCGTGCCCCATCTGGTGCATCTTCACGAGGTCTATCGGGCATTGCTCAAGCGCCGCGGCACGCGCGGTGCCGTCGACTTCGAAACCACCGAGACGCAGATCGTCTGCGACGACAACGGGCGCATCGAGCGCATCGTGCCGCGGGTGCGCAACGAGGCGCACCGGCTGATCGAGGAGGCGATGCTGGCTGCCAACGTCTGTGCCGCCGAGTTCATCCAGGAACACAACCATGCCGCGCTGTACCGCGTGCACGAAGGCCCCACGCCGGAGAAGCGCACGACGCTGATGAACTACCTGCGCACGCTCGGCCTGGCGCTGCCGCTGTCCGAGGAGCCCACACCCGGCGAGCTGCAGGCGATCGCGGTGGCCACGCGCGAGCGGCCGGATGCGACGCAGATCCACGCGATGCTGCTGCGCTCGATGCAGCAGGCGCACTACACCGCCTCCAACAGCGGTCACTTCGGTCTGGCCTACGACGCCTACACGCACTTCACCAGCCCGATCCGCCGCTATCCGGACCTGCTGGTGCATCGCGTGATCAAGGCCCTCCTGCATGGCCGGCGGTACCACCTCCAAGGCAGCGAGGCGGAAGAAGAAAGCAGGCGCCGTGCGCCGGCCAAGGCGCCGGCCAAGTCGACGACCAAGCGCGCGATCAGCGCGCTCGAGATGGAACAGTGGAACGCTGCCGGAGCCCATTGCAGCACCAACGAACGGCGGGCCGACGAAGCCTCGCGCGACGTCGAGGCCTGGCTCAAGTGTCGCTACATGCGCGAGCACCTCGGCGAAGAATTTTCGGGCACCGTCAGCGCGGTCACGTCGTTCGGCTTGTTCGTCACGTTGGACGATCTGTACGTCGACGGCCTGGTTCATATCACCGAGATCGGCGGCGGCTACTACCGCTACGACGAGGTTCGCCAGGAGCTGCACGGCGAACGCAGCGGCGTGCGTTATGCCGCCGGCGCGCGGGTGCGAGTTCAGGTCAGTCGGGTCGACCTCGATAGCCGGCGCATCGACTTCCGCATGGTGCGCGAGGGCGACGCCGAGCGGCTGCTGTCACGTGGGCGCAAGGCCGAGCCGCGGCGGGCGAGCGACGAACTCGCGTCGGTTCAGGCCCGCGATCGCGCGGCCCGACAGGCCGCCAAGACGGCGGCCCGTGCCCGGCCGAAAGCCACGAAGGCCCGGGACACGGGCAGGGGATCGCGCAAGCGCGCCGGTCGTCGCTGAGCCGCTGCGTGTCTTCAGCGACCGGTTCGCCGGCCGTCAACGCGCCGCTGCGCGCAGCGTGTCGGCGGCATCGACCATCGCATCAACCAGGTCGGCGGCGAGCAGCGGACCCTGTGTCGGCGAACGGTCGGCTGCCCAGCCATGTAGATGCACCGACGCCGTCGCGGCATCGACCGCGGACGGCTCGCCTTGCCCGATCTGCGACCAGTGGCCGCCGATCCAGCCGGCGAGAACGTCGCCGGTGCCGGCCGTTGCAAGGCGTGCATTGCCGCTGGCGTTGATCAGCGGCAATCCCGTCGGCGTCGCGACGACCGTGCCCGAGCCCTTGAGCACGACCACGCACGCAAGCTGAGCGGCCAGCCGGCCTGCGGACTGCAGTCGATCGGCCTGCACGTCGGTGACCGAGCAGCCCAGCAATCGGGCGGCTTCGAGCGGATGCGGCGTCAGCACCGTGGGCAACCCGCGTTGTGCGCGTGCGCGCAGGGCCGATGCGAGGGCGGGTTCGGCGGCCACCGCGTTCAGTGCATCGGCATCGAGGACCAGCCGCGCGGCATGGTGCAGCACCGTCGGCAGCGGCTCGCGCACCGCATCGCCACCGCCGCAGCCGCAGACCACGGTCGAGTCCATCAGCACGGCGTGCTGAAGCACCGACGCCGACGACCGCCACATGAGTTCCGGGCGTGTGGGATCGAAGCCCGAGCCGCCGCCGAGTGGCGCCACCCACACCCGGCCAGCGCCGCTGCCGAGCGCGCCGCGCGCCGCAAGCCACGCCGCGCCGACCATGCCTGTGGCGCCGCCCAGCACCACCACGTTGCCGAAGCTGCCCTTGTGCTGGTCATGGCGACGGCGGGGCAGCAGCCATTGCACTCGATCCGGCCCGACCAGCAACGCCGTGGCCGAGTCGTCTGCAGGCGCAGCACCGAGATCGTCGAACCAGACCTGTCCGGCCAGCTCACGTCCGGACCCGGTGAACAGCCCCGGTTTGAGCGACAGCAGCGACAAACTGTGCTCTGCACGAACCGCGAGACCTCCCGGCACCCGGCCGGTGTCGCCGTCGAGGCCCGACGGCAGATCGATCGCCAGCACGGTGCGTCCTGACGCGAGCATGGCCGATGCCGCCTGCGCCAGTGGACCCGATTCGATGCCACGACCACCGAGCCCGAGCAGTGCGTCGATCACCAGATCAGCATCCAACCGCTCGGGCGGCCCGGTGTGCACCGTCAGCCCCGCCTCACGTGCCTTCCGCAACGCGTCGGCCGCATCGTCGGGCAGGCGATCGCTGGCCCCCAAATGCCACAGTCGCACATCGCGACCGAGGCGTTTCAGATCCACGGCAGCCACGAGGCCATCGCCGCCGTTGTTGCCGGGGCCGCAGCAGATGTCCACGCGAAGCGCATGCGGCGCAATGGCCAAGGCCAGGCGAGCGGTGGCATGGCCGGCACGGGCCATCAGCGTGTGCGGCGGCAGCGTGAGCGCAGCGCGTTGCTCGGCGGCGCGGCTGGCGGCGGTATCGTGCAGCGGCCAGCTGCGCCGAATGGGCAGCACCGGGCAAGGCATGGTCGACGCCGGGCTCGCGTGCATCAGGGGAACAGGGTTCGCCGCCTTGGATGAGGGCATGCATTGTGCTTTACTCTCGCGTTCGTACCGTTTTCTGACGCAAGAGGATTCAATGAAGCGATATCTCGTGGCCGCCGTGGCGGCCGTGGCGCTGGTGGGCACTGCCCAGGCGCAGCAGTTCTTCCGCATCGGCACCGGCGGCACCGCAGGCACTTATTACCCGGTCGGCGGCATGATCGCCAACGCGGTAAGCCAGCCGGGCAAGATCGTCGCCACCGCGCAGGCGAGCAATGGTTCGCTCGCCAACGTGACGGGCATCGCCGGCGGCGCGATGGAATCGGGCTTCTCGCAGGCCGACGTGGCCACCTGGGCGCAGAAGGGTACCGGCATCTTCGAGGGCAAACCGAACGTGCCGGGGCTGCGCCTGATCGCCAATCTCTATCCCGAGAGCGTGCATGTGGTGGTGAAGAAGGGTGCCGGCATCAAGTCGGTGGCCGACCTCAAGGGCAAGCGCGTCGCACTCGATGAGCCGGGCTCGGGCACGCTGGTCAATGCGCGCGCGATCCTGGCGGCCTACGGATTGAAGGAATCCGACGTCAAGCCGGAGTACATCAAGCCCAACCAGGCCGGCGACAAGATGAAGGACGGCTCGCTCGACGCCTTCTTCTTCACGGGTGGCGCGCCTGCGGGCGCCATCGCCGAACTGGCGAGCGCGGGCAGCGGCATCGATATCCTGCCAATCGACGGTCCGCAAGCCGAGGCGCTGAAGAAATCGAGCGGATTCTTCGCCGACGACGTGATCGCTGCCGACACCTACAAGGGCGTGGGTCAGGTCAAGACGCTCGCCGTCGGCGCACAGTGGGTGACCAGCGACAAGGCCGACGCGGGCCTCGTCTACGAGATCACGAAGTCGCTGTTCAGCGACGCTGCGCAGAAGCAGCTCAGCGCCGGCCACGCCAAGGGCAAGTTCATCACCAAGGACAACGCGGTCAAGGGCGCCGGCATTCCTTTCCATCCCGGCGCCGAGAAGTTCTACAAGGAAGCCGGCCTTCTGAAGTAGCCAGGCACGGCCTTCAGAACCCAGCGAGGGCGGAGCGTCCGGCAGGCGCCCGCCTTCGTTGCCATGGGCCGGAGGAATTCCTGCAATGAGCGCGACCACGATCGACGACCGCCAGGTGGCCGAACTCGAAGAGAAGTTCGACCCCGAGATGCGCTTCCGGCGCACCTGGCCGCCGGCGTCGACGCTGCTGAAGGCGCTGCTGATCGCGTTGTCGTGCTTCCACTACTACACCGCGGGCTTCGGCCTGCTGCGCGAGACCACGCATCGCGGCGTGCACCTGGCCTTCGTGCTCGGCCTGATCTTCATCGTCTTCGGCTTCAGCCGGAAGGACACCGACCATTCCCGCAGCAGGACGTGGCTGGCGCCGGGCGGTGTGCCACTGATCGACTGGGCTCTGGCGATCGCCGTGGCGATCTCGGTGATGTACATCCCGTACATCTTCGACGACATGGCCTTTCGTGTCGGCAATCCGTCGACGCTCGACGTGGCCATGGGCTCGATCCTGCTCGTGCTGCTGCTCGAGGCCACACGCCGTTCGATGGGCTGGCCGCTGCCGGTGATCGCGATCACCTTCATCGTCTATTCGCTCGCCGGGCGCTGGTTCCCCGGGTTGCTGCAGCACCCGGGGCAGAGCTGGAGCCAGTTGATCAATCACCAGTACCTCACCAGCCAGGGCATCTACGGTGTGGCGGTCGGCGTGGTCGCGACCTATGTCTTCCATTTCGTGCTGTTCGGCGTGCTGGCCACGCGCATCGGGCTGGGGCAGCTCTTTCTCGACATCGCCTCCAGCATCGCCGGACGTTACGCCGGCGGGCCGGCGAAGGTGAGCGTGTTCGGCTCGGCGATGTTCGGCACGCTGTCGGGCTCTTCCGTGGCCAATGCGGTGACGGTGGGCTCGCTCACCATTCCCGCGATGATCCGCGTCGGCTACCGGCGCGAGTTCGCCGGCGCGGTGGAGGCTGCCTCGTCCACCGGCGGGCAGATCACGCCGCCGGTGCTCGGCGCCGCGGCGTTCCTGATGGTCGAGTTCCTCGCGGTGCCCTATCAGACGGTGATCGCGGCCGCAGTGGTGCCGGCCTTCATGCATTTCTTCGGCGTGTTCATGCAGGTGCACTTCGAGGCCAAGCGCTTCGGCCTGCGTGGCCTGACCGAGGCCGAGATGCCGCGGCTTCGGGAGTCGCTGCGCCAGCGCTGGGCCACGCTGATCCCGCTGGCGCTGCTGATCACCATCCTCGTCAGCGGCCGCACGCCCTATCTGGCGGCCTTTGCCGGCATCAGCAGCTGCGCCATCGTCGGCATCACGACCGCGGTGCGCGGCAATCGCGCCGGCAACTGGGCGCTGATGGTCGCACTGCACGCGGTGCTGCTGGTGCTGTGCTTCGGCGAGATCCGCGACGAATGGGTCAAGCTGGCCCTGTTCGCGGCGGCCGTGGTCGCCACGCCATTCGCCATGCGGGCGCTCGGCGTCACCGGCCGCATCGGATGGCCGGTGCTCGTGGAGGCGTTCGAAACCGGCGCCAAGTACGCGCTGGCGGTGGGCGCTGCAGCCGCTGCGGTGGGCATCGTGATCGGCGTGGTCACGCTCACCGGCGTGGGCTTCAAGCTGTCGACGATCATCACCGGCGCGGCGCAGGCGGTGGCGGGCGGAGCGGCGAGCTTTCTTCCAGCTGCACTGGCCGACACCAAGGCGCTCACGCTGCTGGTGGCGCTGGTGATGACCGGCGTGGTGTGCATCCTGCTCGGCTGCGGCATCCCGACGACGGCCAACTACATCATCATGGTCACCGTGGCCGCGCCGACGCTGGTGCTGCTGGGCGTGCAGCCGCTGGTGGCGCACTTCTTCGTCTTCTACTACGGCGTGCTGGCCGATATCACGCCGCCGGTGGCGCTGGCCGCCTATGCAGCGGCCGGCATGGCGGGCAGCGACCCGTTCAAGACCGGCAACATGGCGTTCCGGCTCGGCATGGCCAAGGCACTGGTGCCCTTCGTGTTCGTGTTCTCACCGTCGTTGCTGCTGGTGGCCCAGGGCTTCACCTGGGCGGATTTCGTGATCACGTTCACCGGCTGCGTGATCGGCGTGGTGTTCCTTGCGGCGGCGTTGTCGAAGTTCCTGCTCGTCGAATTGAAACCCTGGGAGCAGCTGGTCTGCGGCATCGCGGCCTTGCTGATGGTGGCGCCCGGTCTGGTCAGCACGCTGATCGGCATCGCCGTGGCGGCGCCCGTGGTGCTGCGGCAGCTTGCCGCCTGGCGCTCGCAGCGACCGGCGGCCGCGCCGTCAACGTAGACGCTCGGCGCCGAAGCCTTCGGGGTCGATCGAGGGTTCGCGACCCGACAGTTGGTCGGCCAGCAGGCGCGCGCTGCCGCAGGCCAGCGCCCAGCCACTGGAGCCATGCCCGATGTTCAGCCACACACCGGGCACGCCGCTGGCGCCAATTACCGGCGGGCCGTCGGGCAGCATCGGGCGTGCACCTTTCCAGACCTGAGCCTTGGCCTGCAACGCACAGCCGGGGAACCAGTCGTCGAGCACCTTGTACAGCGTGGCCTCCGCGGCATCGTCGATCTCGTTCAGGTTGCCGCCCAGTTCGGCACTGCCGGCCACGCGCACGCGTTTGCCCAGGCGGCTGATCGCGACCTTGTAGCGTTCGTCCATCAGCGTCGAGCGGGGTCCGAGACCTGCGTCTTCGCCGTTGTGGCGCAGCGGCGCGGTGACCGAATAGCCGTGAACTGGCGCCATCCGGACCTTGAGTTTCAACGGCGCGAGCAGCGTGCGCGAATCGAGTGCGGCGCAGACCACGATCGCGTCGAACTCCTCGCTGCCCTCGGGCTCGGGCTGGGTCGTCTCGTGTTCGGCGCCGGGCAATTGCGAGGGGTCCAGATGCGCGAGCGGCCGGTGACGCAGGGTCGGTGCGGTGCCGCCGGTCAGGCCCTGGACCAGCCGATGGAAGCGGAACATGGCTCCGCGCTGGGCGGCCTCCTGGCGCAGAAGGTGCGCAAACTGGCGACAGTTGCCGACCTCTTCGTCGGGCAGATGGATCGCTGCATGCAGCGGCATGTCGGGATTCAGGCCGGGCTCGTGCACGCGGGCCTGCGCGGCGTCGATCAGCTGGTGTCGCACGCCGAGCTCGGTCAGCACGGCCAGGCCAGGCCTCGCGAGCTTGAGTTCGCGATCGCTGCGCAGCAGCACCGTCATGCCCGGTGCCTGCTCGTACTCCAGGTTGAGCTGCGAGGTCAGCGTGTGCAATCGTTGCTGGCTGTACCGGGCCAGCCGGATCAGCCGCGCGCGGTGCGTCTGGTAGCGGCGGACATCGCAGGCGCGCCACCAGCGCCACAACCAGCGCAGCAGCCCGGGGGGATAGGGTCGCACCAGGCGTGCGGCCGCATGCTCGGAGAAGAGTTGACGAAGCACCTTGCCCGGCATGCCGGGTGCGGCCCAGGGCGTCACATAGCCCGGTGCCACCACGCCGGCGTTGGCAAAGCTGGTCTCAGCGGCGACGCTGGCACGGCGATCGAACACCGTGACCTCGTGACCGTCCGACACCAGCTCATAGGCAGTGGTCACCCCCACGATGCCCGCTCCGACGACGGCTACGCGCATCGTTTCAGCGCCCCCCGGCGCGACGGCGGTAGGTCACGGAGCGACGCCGCGAAGACCGGCGAGCCCGGTCTCGAGGGTGAGGGCGACGTCGAGCACGACGTCGTCGGCCATCGCTTCGCGCCAGACCATCAGGCCGACCGGCATCTCGTCGACCGATTGGCACGGCAGCGAGATCGCGCAGCCGTCGAGCAGATTGATCGCCGAGGGATTGCGCAACAACAGTGCATTCGTCGCGAAGAAGCGCTCGTCGCTGTCCAGCAGCGGCGCGATTTCCGGGGCAAGCATCGGGACCGTGGGCGACAGCATCGCGTCGAAGCCGCGCATCGTGGCGTCCATGCGGGCGATCCAATCGGCACGCAACCGGTGCAGATCCAGATAGTCGGCAGCGCTGATCGCCTCGCCGCGGCGGATGCGTGCGGCCACGCGCGGGTCGTACTCCTGGCCACGTTCCGCCATCCGGTGGCGATGCCATGCCCAGCTCTCGGCCGCAGCGAATCCACCTTGGGACATCATCGCCGCCACTTCGCTCATCGGCGGCAGCGGCAAGTCCTCGATCTGCGCGCCGCCGCGGCGCAGTGTCGTCAAGGCCCGCTCGAATGCGCGAGCCACCACCGTATCGAGGCCATCGAGAAAGACGGTCGACGGTACCGCCAGCCGCAGTGCGCGCAGCGGTCGTCGCGCCAGAGTCACGACACGCGCCGCCAGCACCTCGTGCATCGTGATCGCATCGGCCACGTCGGCGGTGATCGCGCAGACGGTATCCAGCGTCGACGACAGCGGCACCGTACCCTGCAGTGGGGTCAGCCGCTGCGTGTTCTTGAAGCCGACCAGCCCCTGCAGCGCCGCCGGGATGCGGATCGAGCCGCCGGTATCGGAGCCGAGTGCGGCCAGGGCTGCGCCACCGGCCACCGTGACCGCTCCGCCCGAGGTGGATCCTCCAGGGACCCGCGGATTCGGATCGTGCCGCGCGGTGCCGACGTTGGCCGGTGTGCCATGGTGCGGATTGATGCCGACGCCGGAGAAGGCGAACTCGCTCATCTGCGTGTGCCCGGTCAGCACCGCGCCGGCCGCACGCACGCGGGCCACGGCGAGGCTGTCGGCCGGGGCCGCCGCGGTGTCTCGCATCGAGTGCGAACCGGCCGTGGTGGGGAAGCCCGCCACGTCATAGAGGTCCTTCACGGAGACCGGGGCGCCGGCGAGACGGGGAAGTGGTGCGCCCGAGGCGTGCAATGCGTCGATCGCTGCAGCCGAGGCCTCGGCACTCGCGGCGAACCGCCGCACGTAGGCATGCCGACAAGTGGCCGACGACGCCCTCTCGTTGGCCTGCGCGAGAGCGGCCGTGACCGTCCGGTGCCGTCCCTGCACTGCATCGCGGTGCGCAGCCAGGGTAGTGACGGCCGGTGCTGCTACAATTCGCGGGTTTTGCTGGGTGCTCATGCGTACAGCGAAGTGGACCGCTGGTCCGCCTCGCGAGGGCAATGGCAGCCGGCCAGACAAATCCCGAACCGGCCCTCGAAAGGTGTTGCTCCAGGCGCAAAGGCTTGCAGCAATGTGCGCCGGATTCTAGACCCAACCTTCGGAGGCACCATGCCCGTGTCGATGCGTGAAATGCTGGAAGCCGGCGTCCATTTCGGACACCAGACGCGCTTCTGGAACCCCAAGATGGCCCCTTACATCTACGGCCATCGCAACAAGATCCACATCATCAACCTCGAGAAGACGCTTCCGGCGTTCGAGGATGCGATGAAGTTCGTGCGCCAGCTGGCCAGCAAGCGCGGCACGATCCTGATGGTGGGCACCAAGCGCCAGGCGCGCGACGTGATCAACCAGGAGGCCCAGCGCGCGGGGATGCCGTTCGTCGACCAGCGATGGCTGGGCGGCATGCTGACGAACTTCAAGACGGTCAAGGGGTCGCTGAAGAAGCTCAAGGACATGCAGGCCCAGCAGGAGGGCGGCCTCGAGCAGATGACCAAGAAAGAAGGGCTGATGTTCGAGCGCGAGCTCGGCAAGCTCGTGAAGGACATCGGCGGCATCCAGGACATGAACGCGCTGCCCGACGCGGTGTTCGTGATCGATGTCGGTTATCACAAGATCGCGGTGGCCGAGGCCAAGAAGCTCGGTATCCCGGTGATCGGCGTCGTCGACACCAACCACTCGCCGGAGGACATCGACTACGTGATTCCGGGCAACGACGATTCGGCCAAGGCGGTTGCGTTGTACGCCCGTGCGGTAGCCGACGCCGTGCTCGAAGGCAAGGCGAACGCGGTGTCCGAGGTCGTGCAGTCCGCGGCCGAGGGCGACGAATTCGTGGAAGTCAGCGAAGGCGCATAGCCGGAGTCGATATGGCAGCAATCACTGCAAGCATGGTCGCCGAGCTGCGTGCGAAGACCGACGCGCCGATGATGGAATGCAAGAAGGCCTTGACCGAGGCCGACGGCGATTTGACCCGCGCCGAGGAGATCCTGCGCGTCAAGCTCGGCAACAAGGCCGGCAAGGCCGCAGCGCGGATCACCGCCGAGGGTGTGATCGCCGCGGCCGTGGAGGGCGATACCGGCGCCATGGTCGAGGTCAATTGCGAGACCGACTTCGTCTCGAAGAACGACGCGTTTCTCGCATTTGCCAGATCCTGTGCGCAGCTTGTGGCGGCTCGCAATCCAGCCGACGTTGCTGCCTTGTCGGCGCTGCCCCTGTCGCAGGACGGCTTCGGGCCGACGGTGGAAGACGTGCGCAAGGGCCTGATCGGCAAGATCGGCGAAAACATGTCGATCCGCCGCTTCAAGCGCTACGGGGGCGGGGGCCGGCTTTCGCACTACCTGCACGGGACGCGCATCGGCGTGATCGTCGAGTTCAACGGCGACGCGGTGGCCGCCAAGGACGCGGCGATGCACATCGCGGCGATGAAGCCGGTGGCCGTGAATGCCGCCGATGTGCCGGCCGACCTGGTCGAACGGGAGCGTCGGATCGCGGCGGAGAAGGCGGCCGAAAGCGGCAAGCCTGCCGAGATCGTCGCCAAGATGGTCGAAGGCTCGGTGCAGAAGTTCCTGAAAGAGGTGTCGCTCGGCAACCAGGCCTTCGTCAAGAACGACAAGCAGACGGTCGATCAGATGCTCAAGGCGGCTGGCACGCGCGTGCTCGGCTTCACGCTGTACGTCGTGGGCGAGGGCATCGAGAAGCGGACCGACGACTTTGCGGCCGAGGTGGCGGCACAGGTGGCGGCGGCAAAGAAGGAGTGAGTTGGCCTCCTGGCTTGCTGCGCTCGCGTCCCCCCGAGGGGGATCAGTCAGCTCGGGAGCGGCCCAGCACCGACTGCGGTCCCGCCGCGTAAACTCCGCCCCGGTCACACGCCGCCTGGGAGATCTGCCGGATGCCGGCCTACAAGCGAATCCTGCTCAAGCTGTCCGGTGAAGCCCTGATGGGCGACGATGCCTACGGCATCAATCGACAGACGATCCAGCGCATGGTTCGCGAGATCCAGGAGGTCACCGACCTCGGCGTGGAACTGGCCGTGGTGATCGGCGGCGGCAACATCTTCCGCGGCGTGGCCGGCGGCTCCGTCGGCATGGACCGCGCCACGGCCGACTACATGGGCATGCTCGCCACGGTGATGAATTCCTTGGCGCTGGCCGACAGCATGCGCCAGGCTGGCATGACGGCACGCGTGATGTCGGCCATCGGCATCGAGCAGGTCGTCGAGCCCTATGTGCGGCCAAAGGCGCTTCAGTACCTCGAGGAGGGCAAGGTCGTCGTCTTCGCCGCGGGCACGGGCAACCCTTTCTTCACCACCGACACGGCCGCAGCGTTGCGCGGCGCCGAGATCGGCGCCGAGGTGGTGCTCAAGGCGACCAAGGTCGACGGTGTCTACAGTGCAGACCCCAACAAGGACAAATCCGCCACCCGCTACGCGACGATCAGCTTCGACGATGCGATCGCACGCAATCTGCAGGTGATGGATGCCACCGCATTCGCACTGTGCCGCGACCAGAAGCTGCCGATCAGGGTGTTCTCGATCGTCAAGCCGGGTGCGCTGCGGCGCGTGGTGCTGGGCGAGGACGAGGGCACGCTGGTGCATGTGTGACCGCTGCCGACCGAGGGACACAGGAGCTCCGTGATGGCCACGATTGCCGAGATCAAGAAGACCGCCGAGACGAAGATGAGCAAGTCGATCGAGGCGCTGAAGCACGAGCTGCAGAAGATCCGTACCGGCCGGGCGCATCCCGGTCTGTTGGACCAGGTGCACGTGGAGTACTACGGACAGTCGGTGCCGATCAGCCAGGTGGCCAACGTGAGCCTGCTGGACGCGCGCACGATCAGCGTGCAGCCCTGGGAGAAGGGCATGGGCGCGAAGATCGAGAAGGCGATCCGCGAGAGCGATCTCGGCCTGAACCCGTCGGCGCAGGGTGATCTGCTGCGCGTGCCGATGCCGGCCCTGACCGAGGAACGCCGCAAGGAACTGACGAAGGTGGTGCGCCATGCCGGCGAAGAGGCCAAGGTGGCGGTGCGGAATCTGCGACGCGATGCCAACGAACATCTGAAGAAGATGCTCAAGGACAAGCAGGTCGCCGAGGACGAGGAACGCCGTGCGCAGGACGACGTGCAGAAACTCACCGACCGCACGATCGCCGAGATCGACAAGCTCGTGCATGCCAAGGAAGGCGAGGTGATGGCGGTCTGAGGGTCTTCCCCGAACGTCCGTCCGTCGCCGCGAACCCACACCGCCCGTGCAGCGCGAACCGCAGCCGATTCCCCGTCACGTGGCGATCGTGATGGACGGCAATGGGCGCTGGGCGAAGCAACGCTACATGCCGCGTTTCTTCGGACACAAGCAGGGCGTGGACGCGTTGGTGCGCTGCGTACAGGCTTGCTCGGACCGCGGCATCGAATACCTGACGGTGTTTGCGTTCTCGTCGGAGAACTGGAAACGCCCCGAAGAAGAGATCAACGGCCTGCTGGGTCTCGTGCTGGTCGCGGTATCGAAGTACCTGACCAAGCTGGCCGACAAGGGCGTTCGCATCCGCATCGTCGGCGACCGTAGCGCGGTGACCGACAAGGTGCGCTCAGCCTGGGACGAAGCCGAGCGCCGCACGGCCCACAACACCGGCATCGTGCTGTCGGTGGCGTTCAACTACGGCGGCCGCTGGGACGTGGTACAGGCGTGCCGGCAGCTGATCGAGGCCGGCGTCGGGGCGGCCGAAGTCGACGAACGGGCGCTGTCGTCGCGCATGGCCCTGGCGCATGCACCGGATCCCGACCTGTTCATTCGCACTGGCGGCGAGGTGCGGATCAGCAACTTCCTGTTGTGGCAGGTGGCGTACTCGGAGCTGTACTTCACCGATTGCCTGTGGCCCGACTTCGACGAGGCCCAGCTCGACGCGGCGCTGGCGGCCTATGCCGGCCGCGAGCGCCGTTTCGGCGATGTGAAGGCCCGGTCGGCCCATGCGGGACCTTAGCGCGCATGCTGCGGCAGCGCGTCATCACGGCCCTGGTGCTGGCGGCGCTGCTGCTGCCGACGCTTTGGGTCACGAGTCCCTGGCCTTTCATGGTATTCACGCTGGCGATGATCAGCGCCGCCGCATGGGAGTGGGCGAGGCTCAACGGGCAGTCGCAGGCTGCGGCCGTCGGCGGCGCGGTGGTGGTGGCGGCGGCTGGCGCATGGACGGCAAGCTCCGATTGGCGCGTCGGGGAGTCGCTGTGGCTGTGGTGGGTTGCCGTTGGCGCCTGGGTCTTCGGCGGCGCATGGGCCTTGCGCGGAGGCCCGATCGCCTGGGGGCGCTGGCCCGCGGGACTGCGTGCCTGGCTCGGACTGGCGCTGCTGTGGGTCGGCTGGTGGGCTCTGGCCCAGGCACGTGTGATCGGCGTGAACTTCCTGCTGTCCACCTTGTGCATCGTGTTCGCAGCCGACATCGCCGCCTACTTCGGCGGCCGGGCGTTCGGACGTCGAAAGCTCGCGCCGACCATCAGCCCAGGCAAGAGCTGGGAAGGCGTCTGGAGCGGCTGGGCCGGGGTGCTCGTGCTGGCGATCTTCTGGCTCGTGCTCGATGCCAAGATGGCGACCGACTCGCCCAGCGTGTTCACCTTGCTGCGGCAACGTCATGGCGCTGTGTGGATGGCGCTCACCGTGCTGGCCCTGGCCTCGCTGAGCGTGGTGGGCGATCTCTTCGAATCGATGGTCAAGCGGTGCGCCGGGGCCAAGGATTCGAGCCGCCTGCTGCCGGGCCACGGCGGCGTGCTCGATCGGATCGACGCGCTGCTGCCGGTGCTGCCCTGCGCGATGGCGCTGGCCAGTCTGTGAATGCGTGCGACCACGAGGGCTAGGCAGTGACCGTTCGGCAGCGCGTGTGCATCCTGGGTTCGACCGGATCGGTCGGGCGCAGCACGCTCGACGTGATCGCGCTGCACCCGCAACGCTTCGAGGTCTTCGCGTTGACCGCCCATCATCGGGTTGACGATCTGGCGGCGCTGTGCGAGCGCTGGCAGCCGCGATTCGCAGCGGTCGATACCGCGGAGCAGGCATCGGTGATGCGAGCGCGGCTGGTGCGCGGCGGCGTGCGCACCGAGATCCTGCATGGTCCGCGCGCGCTGGAGGAGCTGGCCGCGCACCCGGAGGTCGACAGCGTCATGGCCGCGATCGTGGGTGCGGCGGGGCTCGCGCCCTGCCTCGCGGCTGCGCGAGCCGGCAAGCGGCTGATGTTGGCCAACAAGGAGGCTCTGGTCGTCGGCGGCGAGCTGTTCATGCGCGCGGTGCAGGACGGCGGAGCGACACTGCTGCCGATCGACAGCGAACATTCGGCGATCTTCCAATGTCTGCCGCCCGATCGTGCGGCCTGGGGCCGGCATATCGACCACATCCTGCTCACGTCGAGCGGCGGACCCTTTCGTACGCGAGATCCGCAGACACTGCACGACGTGACGCCTGACATGGCCTGCGCGCACCCGAACTTCGTGATGGGCCGGAAGATCTCGGTCGATTCGGCGACGATGATGAACAAGGCGCTCGAGGTCATCGAAGCGCGATGGTTGTTCGATCTCGCTCCCGAGCAGGTGCAGGTGCTGATTCATCCACAGCAGATCATCCACTCGATGGTGGTCTGCCGCGACCATTCGGTGCTCGCGCAGCTCGGTACACCCGACATGAAGGTGCCCATCGCCTATGGCCTGTCTTGTCCCGAGCGCATCGAGTCGGGCGCCACGCGGTTGGACTTCACGCGCCTGGGTGGACTGGACTTCGAGGCGCCGAATCCGCAGCGCTTTCCCGGTCTGGGCCTGGCGTTCGAGGCGCTGCGCGGGGCGCCCGGAGCGACCAATGCGCTGAATGCCGCCAACGAAGTGGCCGTGGGTGCGTTTCTGGACGGCCGCATCGGATTCACGGCAATCCATCGCGTCATCGCGGGGACGCTCGATGCGTTGAACGGACGATTCGGCCCGCAGGCGTCGCTCGATGACCTTCTGGCACTCGACGCGAGGGCACGCGCAGTGTCGGAGCAACTGGTGGGGAACCTGAAACGATGACGACTCTGCTGGCCTTCATCGTCACCTTGGCGATCCTCATCGTCGTGCACGAATACGGCCACTATCGTGTGGCCGTGGCCTGCGGCGTGAAGGTGCTTCGTTTCTCGGTGGGTTTCGGTCGGGTGATCTGGCGCCACCAGCGGGGCGAGACCGAATTCGTGGTCTGTGCATTGCCGCTGGGCGGCTACGTGCGCATGCTCGACGAGCGCGAGGGCCCTGTGGCGCCCGGCGAGATCCATCGCAGCTTCAATCGCGCCTCGCTGCCGGCGCGCACGGCGATCGTCTCTGCCGGGCCGCTGGCCAACCTGCTGCTGGCGGTGCTGCTGTACGCCGGCGCGCACTGGATCGGTGTCGACGAACCCAAGGCAGCGCTTTCGGCACCGGCGTCGGGCAGCCTGGCAGAGCGTTCCGGCATGCGATCGGGCGACTGGGTGCGCGCGTGGTCGGGCCCCGACGGTGCATGGCACGAACTCGACTCGCTCAACGAGCTGCGCTGGCAGCTCACCCAGCACACGCTGGGCGGCCTGCCCTTGACGCTGGCCGTGACCGATCTGCGCGGGCAGCATCGACGCGAGGTTCGCCTGGACCTCCAGCAGCTGTCCACGCGCGAGGTCGATGCCAGCCTCGCACGGCGCATCGGACTGGGTCAGCCCTACAGCGAGGCGCTGCTCGGCGATGTCAAGGCCGAAGGCCCGGCGGCCGCAGCCGGGCTGCGCAAGGGTGACCGGGTATTGCGCGTCGACGATCAAGTGGTCGAAGACGCCGCACAGCTGCGCGAGCGCATTCGCGAGGCGGGCGCAGGCGATCGGGGTCGGGCCATGCGATGGTCGGTCGAGCGTGCTGGACAGACGATCGAGCTGACGGTGACGCCGCGGATCGTGCAGGAGGGCGGCCGCTCGCTCGGCCGCATCGATGCCTACGTGGGCCAGCCGCCCGAGCTCGTGACGGTCCGCCATGGCCCGATCGACGGGCTGGTCAAGGGGGCGCAGCGCACCTGGGAGGTCTCGGTGTTGACGATCAGGATGCTCGGCCGCATGCTGATCGGCGAGGCGTCGATCCGCAATCTGAGCGGCCCGCTGACGATCGCCGACTATGCCGGCCAGTCGGTGCAGCAGGGGCTGACCTACTACCTCGGCTTTCTTGCGCTCGTGAGCGTGAGTCTGGGCGTGCTGAACCTGCTGCCGCTGCCGATGCTCGATGGCGGGCACCTGATGTATTATCTTTTCGAGGCCGTGACCGGTCGCCCCGTGTCGGACCTCTGGCTCGCGCGGCTGCAACGCGGCGGTGTCGCGATCCTGCTGCTGATGATGTCGGTGGCACTCTACAACGACGTGGCTCGCTTGCTGGGCCTGCACTGACAAGCTCTGCTGCGCATGTTCTTCCTTCCGCAGTCGACCCCGCTGCGTCCTCTGGCTGCGGCGGCGGCGCTCGTGATGTGTCTGGGAGCGCCCGCGGCGCACGCTGTCGAGCCCTTCGTGCTGAAGGACATACGCGTCGAGGGCCTACAGCGCACCGATGCGGGCACAGTCTTCGCCGCGCTGCCGTTTCGCATCGGCGACACCTACACCGACGACAAGGGCGCCTCGGCGCTGCGCTCGCTGTTCGGGCTCGGGCTCTTCAAGGACGTGCGCATCGATATCGAGGGAGCGGTCGCGGTCATCATCGTCGAGGAGCGGCCGGTCATTCAGACCGTCAGCTTCGTCGGCCTGAAGGAGTTCGACAAGGACGCGCTGGTCAAGTCGCTGAAGGATGCCGGCATCGGCGAAGGGCTGCCGTTCGACCGCGCGTTGATCGATCGGGCGGAACAGGAGATCAAGCGCCAATACCTGTCGCGCAGCCTCTACGGGGCCGAGGTGGTGACGACCGTGACGCCGGTCGAGCGCAACCGCGTCAACGTGACCTTCACGATGACCGAGGGCGAGGCCGCCCGCATCGGCGAGATCCGCATTCTCGGCAGCAAGGCCTTCACCGAGGGCACGCTGCTCGGCTTGATGGAGTTGACCACCAGCGGCTGGCTGACCTGGTATACGAAGAACGACCGCTACTCCCGCGCCAAGCTCAACGCCGACCTGGAGACGATCCGCTCGTACTACCTGAACCGCGGCTACCTCGAATTCGCGATCGAGTCGACGCAGGTCACGATCTCGCCCGACAAGCAGGACATCTCGATCACCATCACGATCGACGAAGGCCAGCCCTATACCGTGACCGCCGTGCGCCTGCAAGGCGAGTTCCTGGGCAAGGACGACGAGTTCAAGGAACTCGTGCGCATCAGGCCCGGCGGGCCATACCGCGCGATCGACACGACGGAGACGACCAAGGCCTTCACCGATCGCTTCGCGATCTATGGCTATGCCTTCGCGCGCGTCGAGGCCCAGCCGGAGGTCGATCGCGCAACCGGGCAGGTGGCGATCACTCTGCGGGCCGATCCGCAGCGTCGCGTCTACGTGCGCCGCATCGACGTCTCCGGCAACACCCGCACGCGCGATGAGGTGATCCGGCGCGAGTTTCGTCAGTTCGAATCGTCCTGGTATGACGGTCAGAAGATCAAGCTCTCGCGCGAGCGGGTCGAGCGACTCGGCTACTTCAAGGAAGTCAACGTCGAGACCAACGAGGTGGCAGGCTCGCCCGACCAGGTTGACCTGGTGATCAACGTGATCGAGAAGCCCACCGGCAACCTCGCGCTCGGCCTGACCTTCTCGACCACCGAGAAGCTCTCGCTGTCGGCATCGGTCAAGCAGGACAACGTCTTCGGCTCGGGCAACTACCTCGGTTTCGAGATCAACACGAGCAAGTACTCCCGCGCGCTGGTGCTGAGCACCGTCGATCCGTACTTCACGATCGACGGCATTTCGAGGGCGTTCGACGTCTACTACCGCACCTCGCGGCCATTGAACAGCCTGGGCGACGAGTATCAGCTTGCCACGCCGGGTGCCGCCGTGCGATTCGGGGTGCCGTTCTCGGAGTACGACACCGTGTTCTTCGGTATCGGTGCTGAACAGACTGAGATCCGCGGCACCAACTCGATACCGAATGCCTACTTCATCTACCGCGACCTCTACGGCCCCAGGAGCAACGCGTTCCCGCTCACGCTCGGCTGGGCGCGCGACGCGCGCGACAGCGTGCTCACACCGACGGCCGGACGCTACCAGCGCGTGAACCTGGAGTGGGGTGCCTTCGGCGACGTGCGCTATCTGCGCACGAACTTCCAATACCAGGAATACTTCCCTCTCACGACACGATTCAGCCTCGGCATCAATGCCGAGCTCGGCATCGGCCGCGGGCTCGGCGATCGTCCGTTTCCGATCTTCAAGAACTTCTACGGTGGCGGCCTCGGTTCCGTGCGCGTGTTCGAACAGAGTTCGCTCGGTGTGATCGATCCGACCGGGGCCTACATCGGCGGCGCCAAGAAGTTCAATCTCAATGCCGAGCTGTACATCCCGGTGCCGGGAACCGGCAACGACAAGTCATTGCGGTTCTTCGGGTTTGCGGACACCGGCAACGTGTGGCGCGAGGGTGAGCCGGTGCGTGCGGACGATCTGCGCGCGTCGGCCGGGCTCGGCCTGTCGTGGATCTCGCCGGTGGGACCATTGAAGATGAGCTGGGGCCGGCCCCTGCGCAGCAAGCCGACAGATAGAATCCAGAAATTCCAATTCCAGATCGGGACTGCGTTCTGATGTCGACCTCACCACGCACCATGATGCTGGCCGCGCTGTGCGGCCTGGGGCTGCTGGCGGGCACCGCGTCCGCGCAGGAGTTGAAGATCGGGTATGTGAACAGCGAGCGTGTGCTGCGCGAGGCGACGCCGGCCAAGGCGGCGCAGTCGAAGCTCGAGGCCGAGTTCGGCAAGCGCGAGAAGGAACTCACCGACGCGGCCTCGCGCCTGAAGGCAGCGGCCGACAAGCTCGAGAAGGACGCACCCACGCTGGCCGAGGCCGAGCGCACGCGGCGGCAGCGCGAGCTGGTCGAGCAGGATCGCGATCTGCAGCGCAAGCGCCGCGAGTTCCAGGAAGACCTCAACCAGCGCAAGAACGAAGAACTCGCCGCCGTCGTCGAGCGAGCGAATCGAGTGATCAAGCAGATCTTCGACCAGGAGAAGTACGATCTGATCCTGCAGGAAGTGGTGTTCGCCGGACCCAAGGTGGACATCACCGAAAAGGTCATCAAGGCGCTGAACGCCGCGCCCGCCGGGCGCTGAGCGCGCGCGTTCGGGCGGTGACGCCGGTCCGCCTGATCGATATCGTGGCCGCCCTTGGCGGCGAATTGCTGGGTGACGGCAATGTGGTGGTTGCGCGTATCGCAGCGCTGGATTCGGCCGGACTCGATGCGATCACCTTTCTCGCCAACCCGCGCTATGCCGCGCAACTGCCCGGCAGCCGTGCCGCCTGTGTGATCGTGGCGCCGGCGTTGCGCGCGGATGCCATGGCGCGCGGCACGGCACTCATTGTCGACGACCCCTATCTCTACTACGCGCGGCTCACGCAATGGTGGCGCCGTCGCGAGGCCTCGCCGCCGGTGCCTGGCGTGCACACGAGCGCAGTGGTCGAGGCCGGCGCGCGCATCGCGGCAGATGCATCGGTCGGCCCGCTGGCCTATGTGGGAGCCGGCGCGGTGATCGGTCCCGGCGCCGTGATCGGCGCGCAGGCCCATGTCGCCGCCGATGCCGCGGTGGGCGAGCGGACCCGGATCGCGGCGCAGGCGGTGCTGGGGACAGGCTGCCGCATCGGTGCCCGCGGCATCGTGCACGGCGGCGTGGTCATCGGTGCCGACGGTTTCGGCTTTGCGCCGGTGAAGGCCGAGGGCGGCAACGCCTGGGAGAAGATCGAGCAGCTCGGTGCGGTGTGGATCGGCGACGACGTCGAGATCGGTGCCAACACCTGCATCGACCGCGGCGCGCTGGAAGACACGGTGATCGACCACGGCGTCAAGCTCGACAACCTGATCCAGGTGGCGCACAACGTGCGCATCGGCGCGCACACCGCCATGGCGGGCTGCGTGGGCATCGCCGGTTCCACGCGCATCGGGCGCCATTGCACGGCCGGCGGTGCCGCAATGATCCTCGGCCACCTGGAACTGGCCGACCATGTGCACATCTCGGCGGCCAGCGTCGTGTCGCGCTCGATCCTCAAGCCAGGCACCTACAGCGGGTTCTTCCCGATCGACGACAATGCCGCGTGGGAAAAGAACGCAGCCACGCTTCGGCAGCTTCACCTGCTGCGCGAGCGGCTGCGGGCCCTGGAGAAGAAGGCGTGAATCCCATCGATATCCACCACATCCTGAAGAAGCTGCCGCACCGGTATCCGATCCTGCTGGTCGACCGCGTGCTGGAGATCGAGCGGGGCCAACGGATCCTGGCGCTGAAGAACGTGACCATCAACGAGCCGTACTTCATGGGTCACTTTCCGCGCCGGCCGGTGATGCCCGGCGTGCTGATCCTCGAGGCGCTGGCGCAGGCCTCGGCGCTGCTGTCGTTCGAGTCCGGCGGCGAGATGGCCGAAGATGCGGTGGTCTACTTCGTCGGCATCGACGGCGCGCGCTTCAAGCGGCCGGTGGAGCCGGGCGACCAGTTGATGCTGGAGGCCTCGATCGACCGCGCCAAGTCGGGCATCTACAAGTACAAGACGCGCGCCACGGTGGCCGGCGAGACCGCCGCCGAGGCCGAGCTGATGTGCACGATGCGTCGCGTCGGCTGACGCGTTGGCGCCAGAGTCCATGGCGACGATTCATCCGACCGCCATCGTCGATGCGAAGGCCGAGCTCGACGTCAGCGTGAGCGTCGGTCCGTATGCGGTGATCGGCCCGCACGTGCGCATCGGCGCCGGCTCGAGCATCGGCGCGCATTGCGTGGTCGATGGTCACACGACGATCGGGCGCGACAACCGGATCTTCCAGTTTGCCTCCGTCGGCGCACCGCCGCAGGACAAGAAATACGGCGGCGAGCCCACGCGGCTCGAGATCGGCCACGGTAACACGATCCGCGAGTTCGTGACGATCAACACCGGCACTGCGCAGGACGCCGGCGTCACGCGGCTCGGCGACGACAACTGGATCATGGCGTATGTGCATGTGGCGCACGACTGCCAGCTCGGCAGTCACCTGATCCTGGCCAATGCGGTGCAGCTCGCGGGCCACGTGCATCTGGGCGACTGGGTGTTCCTGGGCGGCCTGTCGGGCGTGCATCAGTTCGTACGCGTCGGCGCGCATGCCATGACCGGCTTCCAGACCCGCCTGGCGCAGGATCTGCCGCCCTTCGTCACCGCTGCCGGTAACCCGGCCGAGGCGCAGGGCATCAACCAGGAGGGGCTGCGCCGCCGCGGCTACTCGGCCGAGCGAATCGCGCAGGTGAAGAAGATCCATCGGCTCCTGTATCGACAGGGCCTCACGCTGGCCGCAGCGCGCGAGGTGATCGCTCAGCTGGCCGGCGAACTGAGCGAGGGCGACGCCGATGTCGCGCTGATGCTCGATTTCCTCGGCACGGCCGAGCGCGGCATCGTCCGCTGAACCGATGGTGCGCGCCGCCCCGCGCCTGGCGATGGTCGCCGGTGAAGCGTCGGGTGACCTGCTCGCCGGCTTGTTGATGCGCGGCCTGCTGGCCCGCTGGCCCGACGCGCGCTGCGTGGGCATCGGCGGCCCCCGGATGATCGAGCAGGGGTTCGATGCCTGGTGGCCGAGCGACAAGCTCGCAGTGCGCGGCTACGTGGAAGTGCTGCGCCACTATGCCGAGATCTCGGGCATTCGCCGCCGGCTCGCCCTGCGTCTGCTTGGCGAGCGGCCCGATGTCTTCATCGGTGTCGATGCGCCCGACTTCAACCTCGGTCTCGAAACGCGCCTGCGCGAGGCCGGGCTGCGCACGGTGCACTTCGTGTGTCCGTCGATCTGGGCCTGGCGCGCGGGCCGCGTGAAGTCGATCGCTCGTGCCGCCGATCATGTGCTGTGCCTGTTTCCGTTCGAGCCCGAGATCCTGGCTCGCGAGGGCGTCTCGGCGACGTTCGTCGGACATCCGCTGGCCGATGCCATCGACCTGGAGCCGCCTCGCGTCGAAAGCCGGCGCATGCTGGGGCTTGGCGAAACCGATGTCGTCGTTGCCGTGATGCCCGGCAGCCGGCGCTCGGAGATCGCCTATATCGCGCCGGCCTTCCTGCAGACGGCGGTGCGGCTCGCCGCGTCGCGGCCGGAGATCAAGCTCCTGCTGCCGATCGCCCCGGGTCTGCGGCCGATGATCGAACCGCTCGTTGCCGCGCATGCGCCGTCCTTGCCAATTCGACTGCTCGATGGCCTGTCGCACGAGGCCCTGGCCGCTTGCGACGTGACGCTGATCGCCAGCGGCACGGCCACGCTCGAGGCGGCGCTGTTCAAGCGGCCGATGGTGATTGCCTATCGCATGCATCCTCTAACATGGCGGCTGATGAAGCGCATGCGCCTGCAGCCTTGGATCGGGTTGCCCAACATCCTGTGCGGCGACTTCGTCGTTCCGGAACTGCTGCAGGACGACGTCACGCCCGACGCTCTGGCTCGAGCCGTCAGCGACTGGCTCGACGACCACTCGCGCCGTGACGCGCTGACCGAGCGGTTCACCGAGTTGCACCAGCGCCTGCGGCAGCACACGGCGCAGAAGGCCACCGATGCGATCGAGCAGGTTCTTGCGCGCTGAGCAGTTGGGGCTGGACTGGACGCCCAGCGGGCTGGTGGCCGGTGTCGACGAGGCCGGCCGCGGCCCGCTGGCCGGGCCGGTGGTGGCGGCGGCGGTGATCCTTGACGAGCGAAATCCGGTGCATGGCCTGGCCGACAGCAAGACGCTGTCGCCGATGCGCCGGGAGCGACTGTTCGATGAAATCCGCGCCCGTGCGCTCGCCTTGTGCGTGGCCAGTGCGAGCGTGGAGGAGATCGATGCGTTGAACATCCTGCAGGCGACCCTGCTGGCAATGCGGCGCGCGGTCGAAGGCCTGCGCCTGCGGCCGGCCCGGGTGCTCGTCGACGGCAACCGACTGCCGATTCTGCATGTGCCGGCCGAAGCGATCGTGCGTGGCGACGCCAAGGTGGCAGCGATCTCGGCAGCGTCGATCCTCGCGAAGGTGACGCGCGACGGCCTGTGCCGCGAGTTGCACCGGGCTCACCCGCAGTACGGCTTCGACGTGCACAAAGGCTATCCGACCCCCGAGCATCTGGACGCGCTGCGATTGCACGGTGCATGCATCGCGCACCGGCGAAGCTTCGGGCCTGTGCAATCGGTGCTGGTCGACGCCCGCTGATGGTGCGCCGCACGACGATCGGCTCGCGCAGCAATGCGCAGCTGGTGCGCATTCGTCGGCTGCAGGCCGACCCAGTGGCCTATCGCAAACTCGGCGTAGCCTGGCTCGACGGCGAACATCTGCTGCAAGCGGCGCTGGCGCGCGGAAACCGGCTCGACGAGTTGTTCGTCGACGAGGCGCGCGTGGACGATGTCGCCATCAAGGCCTTGATGCAGGGTGCCGAGCGTGTGGCCGTGGTCGAGAGCCGGCTCTGGCGCGAGGTGTGCGCGCTGCCGTCCGCGCCGGCATTGGGCGCGTTGATGAAACCGGCCGCCGGCGCGGTGCTGCCGGGCGTTCAGACCGTCGTGCTCGACCGGCTGCAGGACGCCGGCAACGTGGGCAGCATCCTGCGCAGCGCCGCCGCGTTTGGCGTGCGGCAACTGATCGCGCTGAAAGGCTGCGCGGGTCTGTGGTCGCCGAAGGTGCTGCGTTCGGCGATGGGCGCGCATTTCGCGATGCACCTGTGTGAAGAAGCGGGCGATGCCGAGCTGGCGTCGCTGGGCGTGCCGATGGTGGCCACCGATTCACATGGGGGGGTTGCGCTGCCCGATGGCGCCTTGCCCGAACCCTGCGCCTGGGTGTTCGGCCATGAAGGACAGGGTGTCGGCGAGGCCCTGCTGCGCCGATGCGCGTTGCAGGTGCGCATTCCGCAGCCAGGCGGCGAGGAGTCGCTCAACGTGGCCGCGGCGGCGGCGATCTGCCTGTACGAATCGATGCGCAGGCGTCAGTAGATCAGCCGGTCGGGGCGGATGTCGCGCAGGATCGTCGTCGCGATCTCCTCGATTGATTTGTGCGTCGAGCTGAGCCAGGAGATGCCTTCACGGCGCATCATCGATTCGGCGTCACGGACCTCGGCCCTGCAGTTGTCGAGCGCGGCATAGCGGCTGTCCGGTCGCCGCTCATGGCGGATCTGCGCCAACCGTTCCGGGTCGATCGTCAATCCGAAGCACTTGCGCTTGTAAGGCGCGAGCGGCCCCGGCAGCCTGTTGCGCTCGAAGTCCTCGGGGATCAACGGGTAGTTGGCAGCCTTGATGCCATGCTGCATGGCCAGATACAGCGACGTCGGTGTCTTACCGCAACGGCTGACACCGACGAGGATGACATCGGCCGCCTGGAGATTGCGGGCGGACTGGCCGTCGTCGTGGGCCAACGCGAAGTTGATCGCTTCGATGCGCTCGTGGTACTCATGACTTCGGGCCGCGTCTGAAAAGCGGCCGACGCGGTGGTTGGACTTGACGCCGAATTCGGCCTCCAGCGGCTCCACGAAGGTGCGGAACATGTCCATCACCAGGCCCTGACACGCCGACCCCGCGAAGACATCGCGCACCGCCTCGTTGACCAGGGTGATGAAGACGATCGGCCGCCGGCCCTCCATGCGTGCGGTGGTGTTGATCTCGCTCAGTACCGCACCCGCCTTCTCCGGCGTGTCGATGAAGGGGCGTCGAACGTGTCGATGCTGGGCCGGAAACTGCGCCAGGATCGAGTTGCCGAAGGTCTCGGCAGTGATGCCGGTGCCGTCGGAGACGAAGAAGACGGTGCGGCTGGGCATCGGTGTTCGAGAGTGGGGGGAGGCGGGCGTGAAAACCCGATGATAGGGCCGGGGCATTCCGTAGAATCCGCCGCAAGCAAGCCCCTTGCCACGCGATGAGCCGACCCAGCCGATCACTCGAACGCTTCAGTGCTGAGCCGATGGCCCGCGTCTCGACCTTGGGCGCACCGATTTCTGACCTTTACGGAGCCTACCCATGTCATCGACGACTGTCGCGACCGCCCTGGTCGTACCGTTTGAACAATTGAGGATGTCCGACGTCGAGGCGGTCGGCGGCAAGAACGCGAGCCTTGGCGAGATGATCAGTCAGCTGACGGCCAGCGGCGTACGGGTGCCCGGCGGTTTTGCCACCACGGCGCACGCGTTCCGCGAGTTCCTGCGCCACAACGGCCTGGTCGAGCGCATCGCCGGTCGACTGGCCAAGCTCAATGTCGACGATGTGCGTGCGCTGGCCGAGGCGGGCGCCGACATCCGGGGCTGGGTCACCGAGGCGCCCTTGCCGCAGGCACTGGAGAAAGCCATTCGCCAGGCCTTCGAGCATCTGAGCGCTGGCGATGACCAGGCCTCGTTCGCCGTACGGTCGTCGGCCACGGCCGAGGATCTGCCCGACGCGTCGTTCGCCGGGCAGCAGGAGACGTTCCTGAACGTCAGCGGCATCGATGACGTGCTGCACCGCGTGCGCGAGGTGTTCGCCTCGCTCTACAACGACCGCGCGATCAGCTACCGCGTGCACAAGGGCTTCGCCCACGGCGACGTGGCGCTGTCGGCCGGCGTGCAGCGCATGGTGCGGTCGGACCTCGGCAGTGCCGGCGTGATGTTCACGATCGACACCGAGTCCGGCTTCGACGACGTGGTGTTCATCACCTCGAGCTACGGGCTCGGAGAAACGGTGGTGCAAGGCGCCGTGAACCCGGACGAGTTCTACGTGCACAAGCCGATGCTCAAGGCGGGCAAGATGGCCGTCATTCGCCGTTCGCTGGGTTCGAAGCTGATCCGCATGCAATTCGCCGCACCGGAGCAGCGCGCCGCGACCGGCAAGCTGGTCACCACCGTGGACACACCGACCGAGCTGCGCAATCGCTTTTCCCTCAGTGACTCCGACGTCATCGAGCTGGCGAAGTACGCGCTGATCATCGAAGCGCACTACGGACGTGCGATGGACATCGAATGGGGCCGCGACGGGCGCGACGGCAAGATCTACATCCTGCAGGCCCGGCCCGAGACGGTGAAGAGCCAGGCCACGGTCGAGCACCGCTATAAGCTCAAGGGGCACGGCACGGTGCTGGCCGAGGGCCGGGCGATCGGCCAGAAGATCGGCACCGGCCGCGTGCGCATCGTGCATTCGCTGGCCGAGATGGAGCATGTGCAGCACGGTGACGTCCTGGTCACCGAGATGACCGACCCGAACTGGGAGCCGGTGATGAAGCGCGCCGCGGCGATCGTCACCAACCGTGGTGGCCGCACCTGCCACGCCGCGATCATCGCGCGTGAACTGGGCATCCCGGCGGTGGTAGGCTGCGGCGACGCCACCGAGCGCCTGGTCGACGGCTCGCTGGTCACCGTCTCCTGCGCCGAGGGCGACACCGGCTTCATCTACGACGGCCTGCTCGAGACCGAGGTCACCGAAGTCAAGCGCGGTGAGATGCCGTACTGCCCGATCAAGATCATGATGAATGTCGGCAATCCGACGCTGGCCTTCGAGTTCGCACGCATTCCGAATTCGGGCGTGGGTCTGGCGCGGCTGGAGTTCATCATCAACACCAACATCGGAGTACACCCGAAGGCCATCCTCGACTATCCGAATATCGACCCCGAGCTGAAGATGGCGGTCGAATCGGTGGCCCGCGGCCATGCGTCGCCACGGGCGTTCTACGTCGAGAAGTTGATGGAGGGTGTGGCCACGATCGCCGCCGCCTTCTGGCCCAAGCCGGTCATCGTCCGGCTCTCGGACTTCAAGAGCAATGAGTACAAGAAGCTGATCGGCGGCAAGCGCTACGAGCCCGACGAGGAGAACCCGATGCTGGGCTTCCGCGGCGCGTCGCGCTACATCAGTGGCGAGTTCAGCGACGCCTTTGCCATGGAGTGCGAGGCGCTGCGTCGCGTGCGTGCCGAGATGGGCCTGACCAACGTGGAGATCATGGTGCCCTT
>JAEUPI010000227.1 GCA_016790175.1 Burkholderiaceae bacterium
GGCCAGCGCCTGGTAGACCCGGCTCTCGTCGAGGTGGCTGACGGCCTGGGCGTTGCCGCTCGCCGCGATGCGCTGCGCCGTCGGCGCGTCGGCGATCAGGCGAGCGGTGAGCTTGATGCGCTGCTCGACCTGCGCGCGCCCGTCGTCCGCGGCCTGCGCCGCGCCCAGCGAGAGCGCCAGCCCGAGCACCGGGCCGAGCCACGCTGCGGTCGGCGCCGCGATGCTCATCGCCCTCACTGCCCCGGCGCCGAGGCTGCGCCGGCCACCGTGGCCACCGCCTTCTTGCGCGAGTGGCACAGGCGGCACTCCGAAACGGGGAACGCCACCTTGCCGTGGCACACGCCGCACTTCTGCCCGAGCAGGATCGAGGCCATGCTGATCTGGTTGGCCCCCTTCTGCGGAATGAAGATCGCCGGATGGCAGTTCGAGCAATCGAGCCACTCGGTGTGCTGCTTGTGCGGGTAGACCACGTCGGGCATCGAGCCCTTGACCTCGCGCACGATGTTCATGTCCATCACCATCGGTGCCGCCTTGTCGTCGAGCCGGTCGGCACGCGGATGGATGCGCTTGTCGCCCAGCGATTTCACCCAGTCGACGCGATTGCCCGAGTTGCTGCGCGGCAGCTGCTCGAAGGCGGCGAGCGGCGGCTGCAGCAGCAGCGTGCCGTCGTTGGCCGGGTCGTGGATCGAATCCTCCGCAGGCGACAGGTTGCGCCGACCCGGCGCGCGCAGCAGGCGATTGAACGCATTGGCGCCTCCCGGTGCTGCGACCACCGGCGTCGGTACCGCAGGCGCTGCGGCCGCAGCGGTCTGCGCAGGTGCCGCCGCGGGCGGTGCAGGTGAGGCGACCGCCGGCGCGGCGGCGGGCGCTGGCGCGGCCGCTGCCGGAGCCGTGGCAGGAGCCGACGCTTTTGCCTGCGCCGCGGCGGGTGCCGGTGCCGTCGCAGGTTTCGTCGACGCCGGCGGGGGCGGCTTCGGTGCCGTCGCCGCCTGTGCGGCAGCCGCATGCACGGGAATCTGGGCCACCATGTAGCGCACGGCTGCCTGCACGGCCTCGTCGCTGAGCGAGGGATTGCCGCCCTTGGCCGGCATCGCGCCCTTGCCCTTCAGCGCCGAGGCATAGAGCGCGTTGAGTCCGGCTTTGACGCGGGGGGTCCAGGCCGCGGCGTCGCCCACCTTCGGCGCGCCGGCCACGCCGGTGGCATGACAGGCCACGCAGGCCGACTGATAGGCCGCGCGGCCGGCTGCGTCGTCGGCGGCGATCGAGGGTGCCGCGGCGGCCAGCAGCAATAGCGGCAATCGGTGCAGGAGCTTGCGCATCGTTGCCTCCTACCGGCCCGCCGCGGCCGACGCCGCCGGCGCCTGCGTGCGGATCACCAGCGCCTGCGTCGTGCTTTCGTGCACCTGCGTCGGCGTGCCTGGCTTGGCCGAATGGCACATGTTGCAGTTCTCGATCGACCAGGCCACTTCGCCGTTGTGGCAGGCGCCGCAGAACTGTCCGTCGATGACCTTCAGCATGTTGATCTCGTTGCCGCCGGCCTTGAACTTGAAGCCGAGGTCGGCATGGCAGACCTTGCAGCGGTAGCGGATGCGGTGAAACCAGTGCGGGAAGACCACCGGCCGCATGCCGGCGGCGTCGGAATAGTTGTTCATCACCACGTCGCCGTATTCGGCGTGTGCCGGCAGCGAGGGCGTTGCCAGCGCGAGCAGCACCGCGAGCAGCAGCAGCCAGGCCGCAAGTGGACGCGCTGGCCGTCGGGCGAGGGTCTCGGTCGGCATCGTCGTGTCTCCGGTCAGGACCGTGGTGTCACGGCCTCAGAAGTTGCGTTGCAGGCGCAGCAGCAGCAGCTCGCGCCAGAGTTCGTCGGTCTTCGACAGGCGCAGCGTGGCGCTCAGTTCGAGTCGACCGACCAGATAGTCGAGCCGGTTCTCCCACACCGCACTTTCGCGATCGGGCAGTGCCAGCAGCACGATGTCGGAGGTCTGGGTGTCGGTGGACAGCCGGACGCGCGACTGGAAGCGCAAGCGCGGCACACCGAACACACGCTGCGCGCGCCAGGTGACCTCGCCGCTGGCGCTGTGCGTGATCAGGCGTTCGCGCCTGAAGCCGAGCACCGGCACCGGCTCGGCGGTGATCGCGCGCTGCAACACGCGCTGCACCGTCAGGTCGCCCGACCAGCCATGCCACCGGTCGACCTGGTAGTTGCCCGACAGCTGCAGGTTGACCAACTGGAAGCGCGCACGTTCGGCGTCGAACTGGCGCGCATCGGTGAAGCTCAGGCGCGCGAATGCGTTGCGATCGGGTCCGTTCGACGAGAAGGTCAGCCCGGCAGTCTGCGTCAGCGCGCGCGACCAACCCAGCGGATGCCCCGGTGCCTCGGTGTCGCCGCGCGTGTAGCTGACGCCGAGCGTCTGGCCGAACGTGGCCGACCAGCTCTCGCCGGGAGCGAGCAGCCATTGCCTGCCGAAGGTGTGGCCAAGCTGGGTGCTGAACGTGTTGTCTTCGAGGTCGCCGCTGCGGGCGTTGCTCAGCGAAGCGCCGGCATTCCAGTCGTAGGTGAATTCGCCCAGGCGCTGCGTGTCGCCGTTGTAGGTGCCGCCCAGCGAACCCACCCAGGCATAGGCCACCGCGCCGTCGGTGCGCGTCGCGCTGCCGTTGCCGGTCAGGCGAAAGTTGCGGTTGACGTCGTAGGCTGCCCCGACGCCGGCTGCCACCGACTCGGTGCCGCCGGTGGCCGCGTTGTCGAACGAGAACCCGCGCACACTGGCGCTGAGCGTCAGGTCCTGGCCCTCGGGTCGATACAACGCCACGCTGCTCCATTGACTGAGCGTCTGCTGGTTGCCGCCGATCAGCAGCTGGTCGTCGCTGCGAGCCCAGTTGGCGCTGGTCTCGAGCACGAACTCGGACCCGACCGCATAGCTGTGCCGCGCCACGGCGCTGCGGAAATCGGTCTCCTCGCCGGTGGCCAGCCGCCGGTTCAAGCTGCGCGCCAGGCTGGCGCCGAGGCTGTGGCGCTTGATGCGCGAGCTGAAGTCGGCGAGCAGCGATTCCTGCGTGTCCTCGCCGAAGGTCGGGCCCTCCTGCGAGCGGCGCTCGTAGCTGGCAGACAGCGCGAAGCCATTGTCGGCCGGCCGGTAGCGCTGGGTCAGCACCAGGTGGCGCGAGCGGTAGTCCACGTTGCCGCCGAGGCTGGTGTCGGTGCGGCTGTCGCTGACCTCGTAGCGTGCATCGAACGGAAAGCGGCTGCGCGGAAAGATGTTGAGCCGCACGCCACCGGTGACGAAGCTGTCGCTGCCGTCGGGCGCCGTGGCGTCGCCCTGCAATCGACTGGCTGTGACGCGCAGCGTGCCGCTCACCAGAGCCAGCCAGGGCTCGTAGATGTAGCTCAGCGCGTCGAGCGTCGTGCCCACCAGATGCTCGGTGCTGCGCGGCTGCCCGTGGGTATGGTCGAGCCGCAGGTCGTACGACACGGAGCCGCTCCACTGCACCGGCGGTGGCCGCCACTGCAGGCCCGGACCCTGCGCCGTACTCTCGTCGCGCGGCAGCCCGGCTGCCGGCGGCGTCGCGGTCGCGGCGTCGCCCTGCCCCCAGGCCGGCGCCACCACCGTGCAGGCGACCAGGCAAGCGCGGGACCATCGCACCGTGCATCCTCAGCGGGCTTGAGCAGCCGACGCCTGCGGCGCCTTCGCGAGCGCGAGCGGAAGGTAGCGCGAGGTGTCGACCTGCGGCGGCGTCTGCCGGCGCAGACTGGCGATCAGATCGCTCCAGGCCTTGTCGGCGAGTTCGCGCACGAGCAGGTCATGTGCCCGCTGGCGCACGACCGGCAGCGCGTTCAACCGGGCCGGCTTGCGGCCCTCGAGCCGCAGCACGGCGACCCCTTCGAGCAGCACCACCGGATCGGACACCACACCGGGCTGCAGCTTGTCGATCGCGGCCTGCGCCGCGTCGGGCAGCATGCCGCGGTGCACATAGTCGATCGCCCCGCCCTTGGCGGCACTGGCGTCGCCGGAGTGCAGGTGCGCGAGCTGCGCGAAATCGGCGCCGCCGCGCAGGCGCTTGACGATCGCCTGCGCTTCGGCCATCGCGGCATTCCACTGGGTCTGCGGCGACGACGGGTCGACCTTCAACAGGATCAGAGACAACTTGACTTGTTCGGGCTCTGTGAACTTGTCCTTGTGCTGTTCGTAGTAGTTGCGCAGCTGCGCTTCGCCGGGTTCGGGCACGGCACGCACGGTGGCACGCAGCTGCTCGAGCAACGAATCGTGTTCGAGCTTGCGCGTCAGGCCCGGCAGCATCGTGGCCTTGTTCTTCTGCCACATCTCGCTCGTGCGGTAGCGCGACTCGTAGCCGTCGATCTGCGACTTCACGGCGGTGGCGTCGGGCTTGATCTTGCGGCGCTCGGCCTCGCGCACCAGCAGCACGTCGTTGACGAGACCGTCGCCGACTTCGCGCTGCAGCTTCGCCACGTCGGCCTCCGGCGGCTTGCCGTGATAGAACTTGTTGCGCGCCGCCACCGCAAAGGCGTCGTCGAACTCCTTCTGCGTGATCACCACGTCGCCCACGCGGGCAAAAGGAACGTTGACCAGCGTCGGACGGTTGTCGGCCGCGCGCGATTCGGCCGCCACCAGCAGCAGCCAGCCGAAGGCGAGCGCGAGACCGACGCGCGACGCCACCGCTCGTCGCAGCGCATCGGCGCCGATCGCGCGCCGCAGTCGTGTCGAAGAAACCCTCATGCCGATCACCTCGCCGTGCAGATGGAAAGAGATAGGGGGACGCTTTCACGTCCCCCTATGCAAATGCCTTGCCAAGCGTCAAGCGTGCCGGCCGAGGCGCATCAAGATCTCATTTCGTGTGGCAGGCCAGGCACACGGCGCTGCCGGTGTTCTGGATGCGCAGGAACGTCGGGTTCGCGGTGTGCGGGTCGTGGCAGCTTGCGCATTCGACGAACGGCTCCGGAAGGGTCTGCCCGGTATAGCCGACGTTGGTGCCGCCGGTGCCGCGGGTGTACAGCGGCAGGTCGGTCTTCTGCCGCGTGCCGTTCGGCGTGGCCTCGGTGTCGACCCACCAGACCTGCGTGGTACCGACCAATTGCGTGGCTGCGGCCTTGAAATCGCCGTCGCGTGCCGGGCCCGTCAGCGCAGCCGTGCTGTAACCACCGCCGCCGTACTGGATGCCGATCGGATGGTCGTTGGTCAGGTCAGTGCCCAGCGCAGCCACGCCGGTCATCACGCCGCCGGTCTGGTTGGTACCGGTCCAGGTGCCGGCGGTCCAGGTGGCGTTGCTGAGGCCCGAGCCGGGCGCGTTGATCACCGCGCTCATCGACTGCACGCCGTCGTGGCACGACAGACAGGCGATCGACACCGAACCCACCGGCGCCACGCGGCCGTCGAGCGACGATGTGCCGAGGCTGTCGTAGGTGGTGTACGAGCCGGACACCAACGTGCGGTTCCACAGCGGCACGGCCGCGGAATTGTCGGCGCCGTGCGGCGTATGGCAGAACACGCAGATCTCGGCGGTCGCCGAGAAGCGGTTGTTGCCGGCCACCCCGCTGGTGCCGAGGTTGTGCTTGGTGCCGGCGATCTGCGCCGACGCCGGTGTGCTGACCATGCCGCCGGCCAGCACCATCACGAACGTGGCCGCCAGCGCGGCGAGCCGGGTGCGGCCGGTTCCTCCAGTCCCCATGAAACGCCTGTTGCCCATGTTCTCTCTCCGATTGGTTCTTGCCGAGTTCGCGGCGACAACCGATGCCTGACCGCTCGGTGCTCGATGAGCATGTTGTGTGCCAAGCGTGACGATGACGTTCGGCAAGCCGATGGCGCCGAATCGGTTGACTCAGAGCAAGGGCTTCTCGAACTCGGGAACGCCTCTCGCTTTCGATTCCCGATCGAGGGAGTCACCGGTCGACCGATCGACCGGTCGCTGTCGTCGAGACGGGCCGCTCAGCGGCGACCGTAAGCCGCGCCGGGCGGCAGCGAGGCCGGCCGGAAGACGTCGACCTTGCGGAAATACTGGTCGACCATGTAGACACGACCATCGGAACGGTCCACTGCAATGCCCGAGGGCAACATGAAGCGGGCCGGTCCGTCGGTGTTGCCACGCGTGCCCACGTCGAGCAGCAGCCGACCTTCACGATCGAAGATCTGGAAGTTGCCGAATGCGGTGTCGACGACATAGACGTTGCCGTCGGCGTCGATCGAGATTTCCTTGGGCCGCGAGAACTGGCCCGACTGCCGACCGACGGCGCCGAAGGTCTTCAGGTACTTGCCGTCGGCATCGAACACCTGCACGCGGAAGTTGCCGCCATCGACGACATAGACCTCGCCGCCGGCACCGACCACGGCGTCGCGCGGCAGGTTGAATTCGCCCGGCCCCTCGCCGCGTTTGCCGATGTCGAACAGCGCCCGACCGCTGTCGAGATCGATCGCCCGCACGAGGTGCTGCTCGCTGTCGACGCCGCCGGCATCCACCACGTACAACCGACGACGTGATTCGTCGATGGCAATGCCCGCCGGGCGGCTCCATGCGAGGTTGGCACCCAGGGTTCGCAGGTAGCGGCCCTCGGCGTCGTAGACCTGCACGCGCTTGAGCGTGCCGTCGACAACGTACACATGGCCCTGGGCGTCGGTATCGATGCCGAAGGGCATGCGCAACGCGCCGGGATCCTCGGTGCCGATCTGTTTGTAGCGGCCGCGTGCCAGGTCGAACATCAGGACCATGCGCGCCACCGTGTCGCCGATATAGATGCGACCATCGCGCGCGGCCACGGCATAGGGTTTGGCCAGCCCCTCGCCGACCCGCGTCTCGCCGGTGACCAGGCGACGCAACGAACCGTCCTTGTCGTCGGGCACGACATCGGCACTGCTGTGCAGGCTGCGTTCGAAGTGGAAGCGCGCCGGCTCCGGCGGCGGTGGAAACACCGGCAGCTCGATGGGCTTCGCAGGCGCCTGCGGGCTGCTCGCACAGGCGATCAGCGAGCCGGCGACCAGCACCGCGGCGGCCAGCGCCGACACGATGCGCCAAAGCACCACCACGCGGATCGGGAAGACGCTCGTCGCTTGCATGAACCTCCACGCTCGGGCCGAAGCACCGGCCGACTCGACCCGTCGCATCGCAAGACACATGCCATGCCGGGTCGGTGGCATCGAAATTGCTCGAATCGGGAACCGCTGCCGCTTCGCCGAAGGCCCGTGCCCATGCCTCGCCTGCTCGCCCGCTCGCTTGCCCGTTCGTGTGCACGGGCGCTGATCGGCCTCGCCGTGATCAGCGGATTCGGCGCCGCCTGGGCCGGCGACCGCCGCGTCGCCGGCAACAGCCCGCCGGCAGCGCTTTATCACAACTACTGTTCGGTCTGTCACGGCGACCAGGGCGACGGCCAGAGCCGCGCGAAGGGCAGCCTGAATCCCCCACCGCGTGACTTCACGACCGCGCAGTCGCTCACCGAACTCACGCGGCCGCGCATGATCGCGGCCGTGTCGGCGGGGGTGCCGGGTACCGCCATGGCCGGCTTTCGCACGCAGCTGGCACCGCAGCAGATCGAGGCCGTGGTCGACTATGTGCGCGATACCTTCATGAGGGCCAGCTCGCTGGCGGGTGCCAGCCGTGGCCGGCAGATCTACGCGAAGAGCTGTTCGGTCTGTCATGGCGACCGCGGCACCGGCTCCATGTGGGCGGCGGCCAATCTCGCCCCGGCGCCGCGCGACTTCAGCTCGGCGGCGTCGCGCAGCGAGCTCACGCGAGACCGCATGCTGGCCGCGGTGGCTGGCGGCCGACCGGGTACCGCGATGGCGGGGTTTGCCACGCAGCTCAAAGGCGATGACATCGCCGCGGTGGTCGACTACATCCGGAGTGCCTTCATGCGCATCGGCGACGACGTGGGCATATCGGGCACCCAGGCCCATGGCACGACGACGGCGCCGCGCGCGCTCGCCGCAGCAGCCACCGCCCGGGCGGTGCCACCGAAGGCCGACATGAGCCTGCCGTTGCCGCACGGTTTGAAGGGCGACGCGCAGTCGGGCCGCGCGTTCTATGTCGCCAACTGCGCCACCTGCCATGGCGAGCGCGGCGACGGCAAGGGTCCACGCGCCTATTTCATCAACCCGAAGCCGCGCGTGCTGATCAGCGACGAGTCGCGCGCGAGCTTCAATCGGCCGGCGATCTACGCTGCCGTGTCGGCAGGCAAGCTCGGTACCGAGATGCCGGCCTGGGACAAGGTGCTGACGCCCCAGGAAATCGCCAACGTCTCGGAGTACGTGTTCCAGTCGTTCACGCGGGCCGGCGCCACCGTCCAGGCCTCGTCGCGGCGTCCGCCATGAAGCCCTCATGAGGCCGCTCGTGGCCTGGCCCGCGGCAGCGGTGGTGGCGCTGCTGGTCTCGCTGGCGGGCTGCCGCATGGCCGAGCGCACCGACGCGGCCGCGACGCCGCTGCGCACCGCGGCCGCGCCGGCGCAGGTCGCGACCTTGGACGACTCGACGCACGAGCGCGGGCGTGCAATCTGGAACTACCGCTGCTATTTTTGCCATGGCTACTCGGGCGACGCGCGGACCCTGGCCTCGACCTATCTGGATCCACCGCCGCGCGACTTCACGTCGCTTGCGCCGGGAAGCCTGCCCACGGCCCACATGATCGCGGTGATCGCCAAGGGCAGGCCGGGCACCGCGATGAAGGGCTTCGAGGGCATTCTTCGCGACGACGAGATCCGCGCGGTGGCCCGCTTCGTGCAGCGCGAATTCATCGAGGCGCGTGCAGCCAACACGCGTTATCACACGGCCGACAACGGCTGGCCCGACCATGATCGCCACCGCGATGCGTTCGCCTTCGCACGCGGTGAACTCGCGCTCGATACGCCTTGGGACCAGCTCGACGACGCGCAGCGCCGCGGCAAGCGACTGTTCCTCACGGCCTGCATCAGCTGCCACGACCGCGGGCGCGTCGACGATCCCGGCGCGGTGTGGGAGACACGCGCGCTCAGCTATCCCCGCGATGCCTACTGCACCAGCTGTCACGCCGAGCCCAACGGCAGCGGGCTGCGTTCGGGCGCGGCGCGGCCGGCGGACCACCCGACGGCAACGCAACACCCGAGCCCCTCGGAGCCGGCCACGACCTATCGCCTGCACGACCGGAAGCCCGAACTGCCCGACGCCACGACGACCGAACGCCGAGGCGAGGCGCTGTACCAGGCCAACTGCGCGTTCTGCCACGCGGCCGACGGCACCGCCAAGAGCTGGATCGGCCGCTTCCTCGAACCGCATCCCCGCGACCTCACCGATCCGGCCTCGATGCGCCACATGACGCGCGAGCGGCTCACGCAGGTGATCGCCGACGGCCTCGAGGGCAGCTCGATGCCGGGCTGGAAGCAGGTGCTTTCAACCGACGAGATCGATGCGGTGGTCGCCTACGTGAATCGCGCTTTCCATCCGCTGCGCTGAGCCTGGACCCGCGGCTCCGGGAGCAGCCGATCGCCGGGCGAAGGCGAGATCGCCATTCGACGCGCGAGTGTTGGCGCCGCGGCGAAAGTCGGGCGAAAAAAAACCGCGGCACGAGGCCGCGGTCGTCAAGCCGGCATGCTCACACGGAACGCCACGCCGGGGAGGGTGATCACTTCACGGCCGCGAGCATGTGGTCGACGGCGGCCTGGATGTCGGCTTCGGGCAGATTGGCGTTGCCGGCCTTTGGCGGCATTGCGCCCTTGCCGGCAACGACCGACTTGACGAGCGCGGCCTTGCCCGCCGCCATGCGCGGTGCCCACGCGGCCTTGTCGCCGAACTTCGGCGCATTCGCAACGCCGGTGGCGTGGCAGGCCACGCAGGTGCTGTCGTACACGGCCTTGCCGTCGGCCGCATGCACGGGGCTGCTTGCGGCCCACGCGGCCAGCGTGAACAGGACAATCGTCGTCTTCATGGCATCGGATTCGCTTTCGATATCTGTGGGTAGGGTGAACCGGGAGCGAGCCGCGGCCGCTGGATCGCGACGGGGCCGACACCGTTGCAGCTGTTGAGCAAGGTGCGTGCCGCGCTGGCCTCTGGTGCGGAGGCTGCTCCGCGGTTGACGCGCCGCAAATGCGCTCCCGTGGGTCGGAATGCGCAGCCCCGGTTCCCGGAACCGGGAGGCCAGCGGTCGGCCGCACGAACCCGACCGCTATAATTTCGGGCTCGCACCGTGCCGGTGTAGCTCAGTTGGTAGAGCAGCGCATTCGTAATGCGAAGGTCGACAGTTCGAGTCCGTCCATCGGCACCATCTGCAGGTTCGACACGCGAACCCTGAAGGCCCGGGCGCTTCCGGCCTCGCCGCTCCAAGTCCACCGAGCCGGGCTGGCACGCACCCTGCCTGCGTTGTCGGATGGACGATGAACCATTCCCCAGGCCTGCGGTGGTCCTATGTGACCGCGTGCGTGATCGCGGTCGTATCGATCGCCGGTTGCGTGAACTCGCGCGAGCGCGACGTCGTGGCGCCGCTGCCTCCCCCTTCGATCGGCGCGGACGCTGGAGGCCGTGAGGCGCGCGAGCGTGTGCTGCAGAAGGAGTGGATCGGGCGCACGCGCGCCGAGTTGATCGGCCGCTTCGGGCCACCGGCGTTGGTGATGGTCGTGCCGGGCAGCCGGTTGCCCGAGTCGGCCATCCTCGTCTACCGCAACAATGATTCCGAGACCGGCTGCATCGACGCCTTCGTCGTGCTGCGCGCCAGCCCCGAGACCATCTGGAACTACTTCTGCCGTTGATCGCGATGCGGCGCCTCGGCCGTGCTCGAGCCGATCAGCCGATGTTGTAGCGCTGCAGAAACAGCGGCCACAGATTCAGCGCGAACTGCAGCCGCATCGCTGCGCGCAGCCGCGGGTCGGCCTCGGGGCCGGTGAAGGCCTCCCAGTCCTCGGCCGGCATCGGATCGCCCATCGCCTGCGCCACGAGGATCGCGAACGGATCCGGCGGCACCATGTGAAGGCCGAAATCGAGCAGCCGATCGTGGCGGCCGCGCATCACGAGGTCGAGCACGTCCACAGCCGGCGCATGGGCATGCGACACGCTGAGGGCGAGCGATTCGCACACGATCGCGGTAGCCACGGGGTCTTGCATCGGTCCAATGTAGGGGGGCACGGCCGCAGGTGGCACCCTCGCATCGGGTAGCGCGGACCGCGTGCCACCCGCCCAGGGGGCCATGGTGCGCGCGTGCTTTCCCCCCAAGCACGTGATCGACCGACCCCGGGAACACCCTGAGGACGGGCTGGACGAGCCTCGACGTATACCGTCACCCCTTCCAACCAGAGGAGTCCGACCCATGCACGTGTTCCGTCCTGTGGCCATCGCCTCGGCCGCCGCCCTGCTCGCCGCCTGCGCCACGACGCCGTCGTCCGGCCCGATGGGCTTCTTCATCACCAGTGCGGGCAGCGGCAAGGGCGCCGATCTCGGCGGTCTGGCCGGCGCCGATGCGCATTGCCAGCGGCTCGCATCGGCCGCGGGCGCCGGCGCGAAGACCTGGCGGGCCTACCTGAGCGTGCCGGGTGCCTTCCCGTCCGCCGGCAATCAGGGTACGCCGTCGGTCAACGCGCGCGACCGCATCGGCAACGGCCCCTGGTACAACGCCAAGGGACAGTTGATCGCACGCGACCTCAACCACCTGCACAACGGCAACAACATCAGCAAGGAGACGGCGCTTGACGAGAAGGGTGGCGTCGTCAAGGGCCGCGGCGACCAGCCCAACGAACACGACATCCTCACCGGCTCGCGTGCCGACGGAACCGCCTTTGCCCCGCAGACCGACACCACCTGCAAGGCCTGGACGAGCAGCAACGAAGGTTCCGCCATCGTCGGCCACCACGACCGCACCGGCCCGCTGCCGGAGAACTGGGCCAAGAGCTGGAACTTCTCGCACCAGAGCGCGGGTTGCTCGCAGGAGGCCCTGGTGCGCACCGGCGGCTCCGGGCGCTTCTACTGCTTCGCGTCGAACTGACCGACGAGCCGCGCACCGGCTTCACCTTGCCGCCGCGCCCTGCCCTCGTGCAGCGGCGCGGCTTTGTCTTTGTGCGTTCGGCGCGGTCTGGGCGATGATGCGTGCCGGCCTTCGACCCTGATCCCCCGATGAGCGACGACCCAAGCCCCTCGCCGCCAGGCATGCGCCGCGGCCTCACCAGCTACGGCGACGCCGAGTTCTCGCTGTTCCTGCGCAAGGCCTTCATCAAGGGCGCGGGCTACAGCGATGCCGCGCTCGAGCGTCCGGTGATCGGCATCGCCGACACCGGCAGCGGCTTCAACCCCTGCCACGGCAACATGCCGCAGCTGATCGAGGCGGTGCAGCGCGGCATCTTGCTCGCCGGGGGGCTGCCGGTGCGCTTCCCGACGATCTCGGTGCACGAGAGTTTTGCGCATCCGACCAGCATGTACCTGCGCAACCTGATGGCCATCGACTCCGAGGAGATGATCCGTGCGCAGCCGATGGATGCCGTGGTGCTGATCGGTGGCTGCGACAAGACGGTGCCGGCGCAGCTGATGGGCGCTGCATCGGCTGGCGTGCCGGCAATCCAGCTCGTCACCGGCAGCATGCTCACCGGTTCGCACCGCGGGCAGACCGTGGGCGCCTGCACCGATTGCCGGCGCTACTGGGGCCAGTACCGCGCCGGGCAGATCGACGCCACCGAGATCGCCGACGTGAACAACCAGCTGGTGGCCAGCGTCGGCACCTGCTCGGTGATGGGTACCGCGAGCACGATGGCGTGCATCGTCGAGGCGCTTGGCGTTGCATTGCCCGGCAGCGCATCGCCACCCGCTGTCTCGGCCGACCGCGTGCGCGTGGCCGAAGCCACCGGGGCGCAGGCGGTGGCGATCGCGAAACAGCGCCTCACGATCGATCGCATCCTCACGCCGGCGGCGTTCGAGAACGCGCTGCGCGTGCTGCTCGCGCTGGGCGGCAGCACGAATGCGATCGTCCATCTCGCGGCGATTGCGGGTCGGCTCGGCTTCGAGCTCGAGTTGCGCGCGCTCGATCGGCTTGGTCGCGAGACGCCGGTGCTGGTGAACCTGAAGCCGTCGGGCGAACACTACATGGAGGACTTCCATGCCGCCGGCGGCATGCCGGCACTGTTGCGCGCGCTGAAGCCGCTGCTGCAGCTCGATGCGCTCACGGTGACCGGGCGCACGCTGGGCCAGGAACTCGACGCCGCGCCGCCGGCCTTTGCGCAAGACGTGGTGCGCCCGCTGGACGCGCCGATCTACCGCGAGGGCGGCATCGCCGTGCTGTGGGGCAACCTGGCACCGGGCGGCGCCATCATCAAGCAGTCGGCAGCCGACCCGGCGCTGATGGAGCATGAGGGCCGCGCCGTGGTGTTCGAGAACGCGGCCGACCTGGCCGCGCGGGTGGACAGCGACGAGCTCGACGTGAGCCCGGGCGACGTGCTGGTGCTCAAGCACATCGGCCCCAGGGGCGCACCGGGCATGCCCGAGGCCGGCGCCTTCCCCATTCCGCGCAAGCTGCTGCGGCAGGGTGTGAAGGACGCGGTGCGCATCTCCGACGGCCGCATGAGCGGTACCGCGTTCGGCACCGTGGTGCTGCACGTGACGCCCGAGGCTGCGGTGGGCGGGCCGCTGGCCTACGTGCAGCACGGTGATCGCATCCGTCTGTCGGTTTCGCGGCGCGAGCTGCAGCTGCTGGTGAGTGACGACGAGCTGGCTCGTCGCGCGCAGGCGCAACCGTTGCAGCCGCCGAAAGCCGAGCGCGGTTATCGCAAGCTGTGGCATGCGCACGTGCTGCAGGCCGACCAGGGCGTGGATTTCGACTTTCTGCGCGCTGCACCGAGCGGCGTGAAGGTGCCGCGCAGCTGACCCTACGCAAGACCCCACGAGGAGACCCGATGAAACGCAGCACCGAGCGGTTCCTGACCACGCACACCGGCAGCCTGCCGCGGCCACCCGAATTGATCAAGGCCATGTTCGCCAAGGAAGAAGGCGTGCCGGTCGACCCGGCGGCGCTGGAGCGGCGCATCGCCGCCGCGGTGGCCGAGGTGGTGCGCAAGCAGGCCGAATCGGGTGTGGACATCGTGAACGACGGCGAGATGAGCAAGCCGAGCTACGCCACCTACATCAAGGATCGGCTCGCCGGCTTCGACGGCGAGAACAACAGCTTCGTCTATCAGGACCTGGTGGGTTTTCCAGGCCTGGCCAAGCGCGTGTTTGGCGACCCCGGGCGCTCGCGGCGGCTCACGCCCACCTGCACCTCGGCGATCCAGGTGCGCGACCCGGAGGCGGCGAAGACCGACTGCGCGCACCTGCGCGACGCGTTGGCCGCGGTGAAGGCGAGCGAGGGCTTTCTCACCGCCGCGTCGCCGGGCGTGGTGTCGCTGTTCTTCAAGAATGCGCACTACAAGAGCGAGGAAGACTATCTCTATGCAATTGCCGAAGCGATGCGCGTGGAATACGAAACCATCACCGGCGCCGGCTATGTGCTGCAGATCGACTGCCCCGACCTCGGCATGGGCCGCCACATCCAGCATGCCGACCTGAGCCTCGCCGAATGGCGCAAGAAGGCGCAGCTGCACGTGGAGGTGCTCAACCACGCGGTGCGCAACATCCCGACCGAGCAATTGCGCATGCACCTGTGCTGGGGCAACTACGAGGGCCCGCACCACTGCGACGTGCCGCTGGCCGACGTGATCGACATCGTGTTCAAGTCCAAGCCGATGGCCATCGCGCTGGAGGCGGCCAACCCGCGCCATGCCCATGAGTGGGCGCTGTTCAAGGTGGTGAAGCTGCCCGAGGGCAAGGTGCTGATCCCGGGCGTGATCGAATCGAAGTCGAACTTCATCGAACACCCGGAGCTGATCGCGCAGCGCATCGCCCGGTACGCCGAACTCGTCGGCCGCGAGAACGTGATGGCCGGCAGCGACTGCGGCTTCGGCACCTGGGTGGGCCAGGCCGCGGTGGACCCCGACGTGGTGTGGGCCAAGATGGCGGCCATGGCCGAGGGTGCGCGCATCGCTTCGAAGCGCTTCTGGAAATCGTGAGCAGCGGCGTGCGAATCCGGGCGCTGCGTGGCGCCAGCGAAGCCGAGTTGCAGGGCCTGGCCGACGTGCTGATCGATTGCGTCTCAGGCGGCGCGTCGGTCAGCTTCATGTGGCCGCTGGCGCGCGACAGGGCGCTGGCGTTCTGGCGCAGCGTGGTCGATGGTGCGGCACGCGGCGAGCGCGTGCTGCTGGTAGCCGAAGACGGCTCGGACATCGTGGGCACGGTGCAGCTCGTGCTCGCGCAGCCCGACAACCAGCCGCACCGCGCCGATCTGGCCAAGATGTTGGTGCACCGCCGCATGCGGCAGCGCGGCATCGGCGAGGCGCTGATGCACGCAGCCGAAGCGGCCGCGCGCGAGGCCGGCAAGACGCTGCTGGTACTCGACACCGCGAGCGCCGAGGCCGAAAGGCTGTATGCGCGCACAGGTTGGCACAAGAGCGGCGTGATTCCGGACTATGCGCTGCTGCCGCATGGCGGCCTGTGCGACACGGTCTTCTACTACCGCCGGCTCGGCGCCGGCGACGCGTGAGCGCTGCTGCACTGCAATGTGATCGGGCACGTTCACGTTTCGATACGAGATGACGGATTCGTGAATGCGCGCGACGCTTCGCCAGGGCTTAGGCTTGCCGTCCGCAGCGCCAAGGCGCCTGCGGATCACACGAGATAGGAGCCGCGATGTCGCAACCCATAGCGTCCTGGATCGAACGATTCGCCAGCCGCGTGATCCTTCTGCGCCCCGGTGTGCCGCCGCTCGAAGCGGTGCGTCATGCCACCAAGGCCTGGGACAGCACGTCGGAGCTGCCGCCGGAGAAGGCGGCCGAGGTGTTCCTCACCACGCACGAGCCGCCGGAACCCCGGCTCAAGCATTGATGCGCGGTTGATCCGTCAGGCCGCGCGCGCCGCCTGCACCAGGCTGCGCACACTGTCGGCCTGCCCGAGGCCATAGGCTGCCTGCACCAGCGGCGCCACGCACGCTGTGCCGAGCACCGGCGACACCAGATCGCTGAACTTCGCGCGAAGGTCGTCGTCGCTCATCGGTCGCTCGAGCGAGCCGATCGCGTGCACCACGGACACATGTTCGCGCCGGCCGTCGCGCAGGATCGCGGTGACGTCGGCGCCAGCTTCGTGAATCGCGTCGTCGACCGTGGCCACCACGCGCCGCCGCATCGCCACCATGTCGGGCCGCGTGACCACCGCATCGGAGAACTCGGCCTCACCGGCCTTGCCCTCGATGAGGCCGAGCGCACAGCCGTGGTAGACGCTGAACTTGCCTTGCAGGCCGTCGGCGGGTTCCTTCTTGCCGGTGAGTTCGAGCACCAGCGAATGCACCTTCAGTTCGATGCGCTCTACCTGCTCCGGCGTCACGCCGCGCCGGCGCAGCTGGATGCAGGCGTCGATGCTGGGGTGGATCACGATGCCGCAGGCAAACGGCTTGTAGGTGTTGAACGAGATCTCGAAACGCTGGCCCAGCTCGTGCGTGATTTCGCGCCAGTCGCACTTGGTGCTGACGGTCTGCATCAGCCCGCGCGGTGCTTCCAGCGCGCGTGCGCTCGCGGTGAACCCGTGGCGCGCCATCAGCGCCGCCATCAATCCGGCGCGCGCGGCGGCGCCGGGATGAAAGGGTTTGGTCATCGTGCCGAACTGCTCGCGCAGGCCCACCGGTTGGGAGGCCGCGATGCCGAGCGCCATCGCGGTGGCCCGCTCGTCAAGGCCGAGCAGCCGCGCGCAGCCGGCCGCCGCTCCGAGCATGCCGGTGGAGCCGGTGATGTGCCAGCCGCGGTCATAGTGGTCGGGATAGATCGCGTTGCCGACGCGGCAGGCCACGTCGATGCCGAGTACCAGCGCGTCGATCACCTGGCGTCCGCTGCAACCCTGGGTTTCGGCCAGCGCCAGCACCGCCGAGGCCACCGGCCCGGCCGGATGGATGATGGTCTTCAGGTGCGTGTCGTCGAAATCGAAGGTGTGCGACGCGATGCCGTTGATCAGCGCGGCGCTGGCCATGTCCACACGCTCGGTGCGGCCGAGCAGCGTGGCCTGCGGTGCCGGCTGCAGCATCTGCACGGCGGCCAGTGCCGACCGCACGGACTCGTGTTGCGCCGCGCCGATCGCACAGCCCAGCCAGTTGAAGAAGGTGCGGTGCGCCTCGTGCTCGACCGTGTCGCTCCAGCCGCGGCTCGGATGCCCGGCGACGAAGGCTGCCAGCGTGGTCGTGACGGGCGGTGCATGATGATCGGCGGCGACCTGGGTGTTGCGGGCCATGGCGTCGGGTTCGGTTCGTTCAGCTGTCGAGCTGGATGTTGCGTTCGCGGGCCACGCGGGTCCAGCGATCGATGTCCAACGCGACGAAACGGCCGAAGGCCTCGGGCATCATCGGCATCGGCTCGATCGCCTCGACCGACAGCTTCTCGCGCAGGTCGGGTGCCTGCAGCACGCTGGCCAGCGCGTCGTTGAGCTGCTTGACGATGGCCGGCGGCATGCCGGCCGGGCCCATCACGCCGTACCACTGCTGCGCGTCGAAGCCCTTGAAGCCCGATTCGTCGAGCGTCGGCAGGTCCTTCATCAGCGGGTGGCGCACCAGGCCGGTCACCGCCAGCGGCCGCACGCGCCCGGAGCGGATATGCGGCATCGCTGCCGCCAGCCCCGGGAACATCGCCTGCGTCTGCCCGCCCAGCAGATCGGTGAAGGCCGGCGCGATGCCGCGGTACGGAATGTGCACCACGAACGCACCGGTCTGCAGCTTGAAGAGCTCCATCGTCAGATGGGTCAACGAGCCCTGCCCGGCCGAGCCGTAGCTCAGGCGCGCGGGGTTGGCCTTCAGATACGCCACGAATCCGCGCAGATCGTTCACCGGCAGCGAGGCATTGACGACCAGCACGTTCGGTGTGGCGCCGATCATGCCGACCGGCGTGAAGTCCTTGATCGCGTCGTAGGGCAGCTTGCGTGTGGCCGGGCTGGTGCCATGCGTGGCCACGTAGCCCTGCATCAGCGTGTAGCCGTCGGGCGCGGCACGCGCGGTCGTCTGGCAGGCGATGGCGCCGCCGCCGCCGCTCTGGTTCTCGACGACGAAGGTCTGCTTCAGTGCCTGGCCCCAGCGTTCGGTCACCGTGCGGCCCACCATGTCGCTGCCGCCGCCGGCGGCCACCGGCACGATGTAGCGGATGGGCTTGCTCGGAAAGGCCTGCGCGTGTGCGCCGGTCAGCCAGGCCAGTGGCGACAGCGCGGCGGCGCGCAGTAGATGTCGGCGCTTCATGGGCGGGACTCCTCGTCTGGATGCGGTCAGTCGGTTCAGCGGCGCCTTGTGCGGCCCACCGCCGAGACGCTTTTCAGCGATCGCTGAACTTGGCGGCGCGCTTCTCGAGGAACGCGGTCACGCCCTCGCGGAAGTCGCCCGCGGCGCCGAGTTCGGCCTGCGCCTTGGCCTCGAGCGACAGCGCGTCGGCGTACGAGATCATCATCGCCTCGTCGAGCACGCGGCGCGTGGCCGCGAGCGCCTTCACCGGCATCGCCGCCAGGCGCTGTGCCAGCGCCATCGTCTGCTCGGCAAGCGCGGCGTCGTCGATACAACGCCAGATCAGTCCGATGCGCTCGGCCTCGTCGGCCGAGAGCTTCTCGCCCGTCATCGCGAGTCCCAGCGCGCGGGCGCGGCCCACCAGCCGCGGCAGCAGCCAGGTGCCACCGCAGTCGGGGATCAGCGCGATCTTCGAGAACGCCTGGATGAAGCTCGCCGAGCGCGCGGCCATCACCAGGTCGCAGCCGAACGCGAAATTGGCGCCGGCGCCGGCCGCCACGCCGTTGACCATGGCGATCACCGGCACCGGCATCGAGCGGATGCGCAGTGCAAGCGGCTTGTAGATGCGCTCGACCACGCCGCCGACATCGGTGCCCAGCTCGGCATCGTTGAGGTCCTGGCCGGCGCAGAAACCCCGGCCGGCGCCGGTGATGACGAGGCAGCGCACGCTGGAGTCGCCGGCCACGGCGTCGAGCGCGGCGCGCAGCTCGCGGTGCATGGCACCGGTGAAGCTGTTCAGCGCAGCCGGGCGGTTCAGCGTGAGGGTGCGCACCGGGCCCTGGGCGGCCGCCAGCACGAGCGAGTCGTCGGGCATGGGTGTCTCCGTATCGTTCGATCCGCGCCCGGCACCCGAGCCGGCCGGCGGTGGCCGCGAACTTAGCACGGTTCGACCGGGCGCTGCTCAGCGGAAGAACAGCGACACGAAGGCCAGCGTCAGCGACGGAAAGAACATCAGCACCAGCAGCCGCGCCACATCGGTGGCCAGGAACGGGAACACGCCCTTGTAGGTCTCCTGCATCGGCACGTCGCGCGCCAGGCCGTTGACCACGTACACGTTGAGCCCCACCGGCGGCGCAACCAGGCCGATGCCCACCGTCATCAGCACCAGGATGCCGAACCAGATCGCCTTGGCGTCGGGCGCCAGGCCGAACAACTCGAGCCCCATCACGGCCGGGAAGATCACGGGAATCGTCAGCAGCAGCATCGACAGCTCGTCCATCACGCAGCCGAGCACCACGTACAGCAGCAGCACGCAGCCCACGATGCCCAGCGGCGGCACCTGCAAGTGGCCGACCCAGTTGGCGATTTGCGCCGGCATCTGGGTAACGGCGAGCGACGCGTTCATCATGTCGGCGCCGAGGAAGATCATGAACACCATCGCCGAGGTCTCGGCGGTGCCGAGGAAGCTCTTCGCGATGCCGCCCCAGTTCAGCTCGCGTTGGGCGAGCCCGATCACGAAGGTGCCCGCTGCGCCGACGGCAGCGCCCTCGGTGGGCGAGAACAGGCCGCCGTAGATGCCGCCGAACACGACGACGAAGATCGCCGCGATCGGCCACACGCCGATCAGCGCCGCCCAGCGCTGCGACCAGGGCAAGGGCTCGCTCGGCGCCGCCAGCTGCGGGCGCAGCCGGCAGACGACGTAGATGACCGCCATGTAGCCCAGCATCGCCAGCACGCCCGGCACCATCGCGGCCGCGAACAGCTTGGCGATGTTCTGCTCGGTGAGGATCGCATAGACCACCAGCGGCACCGACGGCGGGATCAGGATGCCCAGCGTGCCGCCGCTGGCCAGCGCGGCGGTCGACAGGCGACCGTGGTAGCCGTGCGCCTTCATCTCCGGATACGCGACCTGCGTGATCGTGGCCGAGGTCGCGACCGACGAGCCGCACACGGCGCCGAACGCAGCGGCCGACAGCACCGAGGCCATCGCCAGCCCGCCGCGCACATGGCCGACGAACGCCGCAGCCGCCTTGAACAGCGCCCGACTCAGGCCGCCCTGCGTGGCGAACTGCCCCATCAGCAGGAACAACGGTATGACGCTCAAGTCGTAGACCGACAGCCGCGCGACCGACGAGCCCTTCAGCAGGTTGAGCAACGCCGTGGCGTCGGTCAGCGTGAGATAACCGAGCGCACCGGGCACGAACATCGCGGCCGCGATCGGCACGCGCAGCGCCATCAGCAGCAGCATGCCGCCGAACATGGTCAGCCCGATGGCGGTGGGCGTGGTCACGGCTCAGGCTCGCATCGCCTCGAGACCGCGGCCGCTCAGGTGCAGACCCGCCTGCACCACGGCGATCAGGCCGCTCAGCGCAAGGCCCGGCGCCAGGCCGGCATAGACCCACCAACCGGGCATGCCGAGGATCATCGAGGTCTCGCCGGCTCCGTGCACGGCCAGCGCGCCCGCGGCGGTGCGCCAGG
>JAEUPI010000241.1 GCA_016790175.1 Burkholderiaceae bacterium
CGCATGGACCAGTTGCCGCCGCCCGGTCTGCCCGAGGTGGCTTTCGTCGGGCGCAGCAACGCAGGCAAATCGACGGCGATCAACACACTGGCCCAGCAGCGGCGGCTCGCCTTCGCATCGAAGACCCCCGGCCGCACGCAGCACATCAATTTGTTCCAGCTCGGGCCGGCCGACGCACCCGACGCACTGTGGGCCGATCTGCCGGGTTACGGCTATGCCGCGGTGGCGCGCGACGCCAAACTCCGCTGGCAACAGGTGATGGCGGACTACCTAGCCTTCCGCCACAGTCTGGCTGGTGTGGTGATGCTTGTCGATGCGCGCCATGGCTTCACCGCGCTCGACCGCCAGCTGCTCGGCTTTATCGCCGAGCGCGTCACGCGCGGTGAGGTTCGCCTGCTGGTGCTGCTGACCAAGTCAGACAAGCTGAGCCGGATCGAGAATCGGCGCGCACTGCAACAGGCTCAGCAGGTGCTGGCCGAGTTTGCATCGGACGAGGCCGACATCGGCGTCACGTTGTTCTCGGCGCTGTCGCGCATCGGCGTGGAGGATGTGGCCGTCACGCTGCGTACCTGGGTCGAGACCCGGCGCACCTGATTCAGCCGAACTGCGTGGGGCCCGGCTCGCGCAACACCTTGCCGATGCGCGGCAAGGCGTCACGCATCAGTGACCGTGGCACATATTCGCGGGCCAGGCCTTCTGCGGCCAGCCGCTCGAGCGACTGGCGACGGACGGCCCAGTGGCGCGCCTCAGCGGCATCGAGCATCAACCACGGACCCGGCGCAGGGCCTTTCCAGAGAACCAGTGCCCGTCGCCACTGACCGCGAAGGAAGAGCGTCATCCAGACGCCGGGCTTCCAGACGTCGGGCGTGGACGGCGCAACCGGACGCACGTCGCTCGCGCGACGCAACTGTCGCGCGGCATCGGGATCCACGCCTCCGGCATCTAGCTCGTCGGGCACCGACGGCCCGAAGCCCGACGCGCGGTGTTGCGCGAACTCGCCGAGCTCCTGGATCGACTCGGACGCGGCAGCCACTGCGCGCGCAAACCGCTGTCGCTCGTGCACGGTGATGCGCGAGATCGCGCTCTGGATGTGCTTGGCGTCGAGCGTGGGGTTGGCCGTCAGCTGATCGACGAGCGTCTGGGCAAATTGCATGTTGGCCTGCGCGTCGCCGACCGCGCGCGTTTGAACCAGGAACGCAAGGTGGTCGACAAATCGCCACAGCGGATGGTCGGCATCGTCGAGCGCGGAGGGCTCGTGCAGCGTGAAGCGCAGTGCACCGGGGTAGTAACGCGAGAGCAGCGGCAGGCAATCGCGCGGCAGCCGCCGATCGGCCATGATGGCGTCGAAGATCTGAGACAAGCGCTCGACGGCAGGCTGGCCCGTCAGCGTGGCAGAGGCATCGCCGGATGTGGTCAGCCCGGGGCCCGAGCCGGTCTGCGGCGCGAAGAACCGGCTGGACTGGGTGAGGCCCTGCTCGACTTGCCGCAACAGGGCCTGGACCGAGGCGGGGGCCGACGGACGGGCTGACCCATATCCCGCAGGCCCGTCGCCCGGGACGACATAGCCACCTCCTCCGGCGCCGCTGCTGCCGCCGAAGGTCTCTCTGCCAGGGTCGACGCCGTCGTCGGGCCGCAGCTCGGCGGGTCGGTCCAGGTCGCGACGAGCACGCATGGCGTCGGTGAGCTCGATCTTCTCGCCTTCGTTGACGATTGTGCGGTGCGAGGCCGGTACCACGCCTTGCGCCTGCAGACGCGAACAGGCGGCGCCGTAGGTGTCCCGGATGGCCCGGATCAGCGGAGTCGCCGCTGCGCGCAACAACGAGGTCTGCATGTTGCGCGAGATCGGCACTGCGCGAGCGCCCGCCATCAGTGCCCTTACCCAGGCTTCGGGACGCAACGGGTTGGTCTCGCGCGACGTGTTGATGTCGCCGACAAGCGCAGACGTGTAGGTGCGAAGCTCCCGGGTCTCGTGCTCCAGTTCGCTGTTGGCGCGCTCGACCACCCTTGCGATTTCGATGTCGGTCGTGACCTCGTCGTCTTCGACCAGCGAGAGCTCGAGCCGACCGCTCTTTCGCTGAGCTGGTGCGGCTGCGCCCAATGACCTGTTGACCTGTTCACGCAGCGAGCTTGCCGCGTGGCCGACAAACTCCGCGCGGTGCCGCAACAGCACACGGGGTGCGTCGAGGTCGCTCGCCAGCCGGGTGGGCAGGTGGGTGCGCCAGGCGTCCAGCACTGCGTCGACCATCGCCTCGAACAGGGGTTCTGCCTGTCGAAGCTCCTGCTGGATGAAGACGTTGAAGGTGGGCTTCTGGCTCATGACGCGTCAACGCGGGTCGCGCCGATTATCTGCCCGCAGGCCACAAATGAAGAGGCCCGTCGGCGTTGCCGCCGACGGGCCTGCGTGCAGAGCTTAACGTGCAGCCTGGCTCGGAATTACATGTCCATGCCCATGCCGCCCATGCCGCCCATGCCGCCACCGGCCGGGGCGGGAGTTTCCTCCTTCGGCGCTTCGGCAACCATGGCCTCGGTGGTGAGCATCAGACCGGCCACGGAGGCTGCGTTCTGCAGCGCGGTGCGCGTGACCTTGGTCGGGTCCAGGATACCCATTTCGATCATGTCGCCATACTGGCCATTCTGGGCGTTGTAGCCGTGGTTGCCCTTGCCGCCCAGCACGGCATTGACGACGACGCTCGGCTCGTCGCCGGCGTTGGCCACGATCTCGCGCAGCGGCTGCTCGACCGCTCGCAGCACGATCTTGATGCCGGCGTCCTGGTCGTGGTTGTCGCCCTTGAGCTTCTCGCCGATGGCCTGGCGCGCGCGCAGCAGCGCCACACCACCGCCGGCCACGATGCCCTCCTCGACAGCGGCACGCGTCGCATGCAGCGCGTCTTCGACGCGGGCCTTCTTTTCCTTCATCTCGACCTCGGTGGCGGCACCGACCTTGATCACTGCCACGCCGCCGGCCAGCTTGGCCACGCGCTCCTGGAGCTTCTCGCGATCGTAGTCGCTGGTCGCCTCCTCGATCTGCACGCGGATCTGCTTGACGCGGGCCTCGATATCGGCGGCCTTGCCGGCGCCGTCGATGATCGTGGTGTTTTCCTTGGCGACTTCGATGCGCTTGGCCTGGCCCAGGTCGGACAACTGCACTTTCTCCAGCGTCAGGCCCACCTCGTCGGAGATGACCTTTCCACCGGTCAGGATAGCCATGTCTTCCAGCATGGCCTTGCGACGATCACCGAAGCCGGGCGCCTTGACCGCGCAGACCTTCAGGATGCCGCGGATGGTATTGACCACCAGCGTGGCCAGCGCCTCGCCCTCGACCTCTTCGGCGACGATCAACAGCGGCTTGCCGCTCTTGGCCACCGACTCCAGTGCCGGCAGCAGGTCGCGGATGTTGCTGACCTTCTTGTCGTGCAGCAGGATGTATGGGCTCTCGAGCAACGTGACCTGCTTTTCGGCGTTGTTGATGAAGTAGGGCGACAGGTACCCGCGGTCGAACTGCATGCCTTCGACGACGTCGAGTTCGTTGTTCAGGCTCTTGCCGTCCTCGACGGTGATCACGCCCTCCTTGCCGACCTTGTCCATCGCGTCGGCGATGATCTTGCCGATCGACTCATCGGCATTTGCCGAGATCGAGCCGACCTGGCTGATTTCCTTGCTGGTGGTGGTCGGTTTGGACTGCTTCTTCAGCTGGTCGACCAATGCGGTGACCGCCTTGTCGATGCCGCGCTTCAGGTCCATCGGGTTCATGCCTGCGGCGACATACTTCATGCCTTCGCGCACGATCGACTGCGCGAGCACGGTGGCGGTGGTGGTTCCGTCGCCTGCGGCATCGCTGGTCTTGGAGGCGACCTCCTTGACCATCTGCGCGCCCATGTTCATCAGTTTGTCTTTCAGCTCGATCTCCTTGGCGACCGAGACACCGTCCTTGGTGACGGTAGGCGCGCCGAAGCTGCGCTCGAGCACGACGTTGCGGCCCTTGGGTCCCAGCGTGACCTTGACGGCGTTGGCCAGGATGTTCACGCCGTCGACCATGCGGTGACGGGCATCTGCACCGAAGACTACGTCTTTAGCTGCCATGTTCAGTTCTCCGATTTCAGCTGATTACTTCTTCTCGATGACGGCGAAGAGGTCTTCTTCGCGCATCACAAGCAACTCGTCGCCGTCGACCTTGACGGTCTGGCCGCTGTACTTGCCGAACAGCACCCGGTCGCCCACCTTGACGTTCAGCGCCACGAAGTCACCCTTGTCATTGCGCTTGCCGGGACCGACCGCCGTTACTTCGCCCTGATCGGGCTTCTCGGCAGCGTTGTCGGGAATGACGATTCCCGACGCAGTCTTTGTCTCGTTCTCAAGGCGCTTGACGATCACGCGATCGTGCAACGGACGAAGTTTCATTGGATCTCCTTCGAGGATTTGCCAGTGCGACAACAAGCGCATCACATAAGTAAGCGCTCATTCATTTGATGGCCATCGGGACGGATGGCTGTTAGCACTCAGCGATGTTGAGTGCTAGCAGAGCGCAATTATATGGACGCGCCGCCTCACTTCAAGCCCGCCGATGTTCAGGCCAAGCGTCGCTCGGGCTGGTTTGGCCCTGCGTCGGCGCCGATTTCGGCGCTGTTGTCCGTGGAGGCAGAGCGGGTGGAAATCCGGAACTGCTCGCTGGCCCACCCGCCCAGATCGTGTTGCCGGCAGCGCTCGCTAAAAAATGGCCGCCATGGGTTGGTGGAAGCGTAGGCCGCGCCGCGCCCGCATCCTGGGCATTTGACCGTAAGGCGTTCGCTGCGCATGTGGCCTGTCGATCAAGCGCACAGCGAAAGATCGAACGCCGCGTCCTCCATGGCGGGCTTCAGACGACCGTCGGCCTCGGGGCGCATCATCCGGATCGACACCATCAAGCGATGACCGCTGATCTCTGGCACCAATCCGGTGTCCGGCTCGATGCGAACCCTCATCAGTTGGTACGTTCTGCCGGGCGACAGACTCTGCTGATACTGCCCGCCGGAGGCCACGACCCGTTGCCGGACACCGGACTCACGCAGCAGTTGAAGTAGAACCTGGAGCGCCTGAGCCAAAGGCATCATCGTGGATACCCACTGCGTGAGGTCCGCGCGGCGGATCGCCGGGTCGCGATGCTGCCACGCGAAGTAACCCGGGAGGTCGAACTCGCAGGTACCGCCCGGGATGCTGATGCGGCTGCGTATGCTCATCAACCACTCATTGGTCGTCAGTGCCTGACCGGCCTTGCCCGGCGCCGAATTCAACGTGTCGTGGGCTCGCTCGATACCTGAAATGACGCCGTCGAGCGTTTGCTGTTCGACCTGCGCGTTGCCACGGTACCCCAGCAGCTGTTGCTTGTGGCGCTCGAGTTCCTTGAGCAGATCCGACTTCAAGTCGGCTCGCGATGCAACGTCCATGATCTCGAACAGCGTCGCGAGCGCAAAGTGATGGTCGATCGGTGCATCGCGAGGTAGCAGCTGGCCAATCCTGTCGAACAGCTGCTCCAGGCGCAGCATCGTGCGAATGCTCTCCTGGAACGGATACTCGTAGACGATCAAGGCCTGCGCTCCTGCCGGCGACCCATACCCGCCGGCCGCGCGGATTGTTTCACAGCGCTGGCATTTGACCTGAAGGCGGCTGCCCGACCCACAGCTGCCAAATTTGTTCGACGTCGTGCCGGAGCTCAGTGAGCAGGCGTCCGTCGTTGTAGATCACGGCGTCGGCGATCGCGAGCCGTTGTTCGCGCGACGACTGCTGGGCGATCACCTGTCGGACCTGTTCTTCAGGCCACCCCGACCGACTGACGACTCGCTCGACCTGAGTGGCCTCGTTGCAATCGACGACGACGATCCGGTCGCAGCGCCGCCGCCAGTCCGACGACTCGGACAGCAGCGGAACGTCGAACACGACGATTGGCGGTGTGGGCGATTGGCTTGCGCGCTCCAGCGCGACGCGGCCGATGATCGGATGAAGCTGCTTCTCGAGTCGGTGACGGATCGAAGAATCGGCAAACGCCTGCTGACGCATGCGGGAGCGATCCAAGGCTCCATGCGCGTCGAGGACTTCGTGCCCGAACTCGCGGACCAGCGCCTGTGTGCCGGCCCCGCCCGGCCCAGTGATCTCGCGTGCGATGGCATCGGTGTCCACCAGTCGTGCCCCAAGCGACACCCACAGCTGCGCCACAGTGCTCTTGCCGCTGCCTATACCTCCGGTCAGTCCGATGCGCCGAACCGCCATCGCGGTCTACCTGCCGTTCAGCTCCAGCCGAGCCAGTCGAGCGTGCGACGAGTTCCGACCAGCATCACGGTCATGCCGGCACCCGCAAGGAAGGGCCCGAACGGCACGTATCGACCCTCGCGCAAAGCGCCCGACACCTTCATCCCGATGCCGACCACCGCGCCCAGAATCGAGGCTCCGAGAATGATGGGCAAGAGCGCTTGCCAACCGAGCCATGCGCCTAGTGCAGCCAGCAACTTGAAATCGCCGTAGCCCATGCCTTCCTTGCCGGTGGCAAGCTTGAACAGCCAATACACGGCCCACAGCGAAAGGTAGCCGCAGGCCGTGCCGATCAGCGCGTGCGTCAGCGGAATCGTCCAGCCCGCAGCAGACGCCAGCAGACCGGCCCAAAGCAACGGCAAGGTCAGCGCATCCGGCAGAACAGTCGTGTCCCAATCGATCATCGACAGGGCGAGCAATGCCGCGGCGAAGCCGCACCAGAGCCAAAGTGTGGAGTGTGAATCCAGTCGCCACGCGACAGCGGCAAAGAGGCCGGCGCAGGTCAGTTCGATGATGGGGTATCGCATCGAGATTGGTGCGCGACACGCGGAGCAGTGGCCGCGAAGCCAGAACCAGCTGACCAATGGGATGTTCTGATACCAGCGAATCGAGCTGCCACAGGATGGACAGCGCGAGGCCGGACGCGAGAGACCGAATGGCGCAAGCTTGCCGATCGAATGCTCCAGCTGGGCGGCGGATTGCTGCATGGCCGCCGTCACCTCGCCTCCGAAGACACGTCGATACGAGGCATCGTCGCGAAGTTGATGCAGCACATCGCCCCACCACTGACGCTCCAGCATCAGCGGTACGCGAGCAATGACGACGTTGAGAAAACTGCCGACGGCCAGCCCGACCAGCGCGAGAAACCAGGGCGAATTCAGAAGTTCGAGGGGGACGCCGGGCATGCGTCAGACAACTGCACCGAGCTTGAAGATCGGCAGGTACATCGACACGACGATGCCGCCAATGAGGACGCCGAGGATGACGATGATGAAAGGTTCCATCAGGCTCGACAGGCCTTTGACCATCTCATCGACTTCCTGCTCGAAGAACTCGGCCGCTTTGCTCAGCATGTGATCGAGTGCGCCAGACTCCTCGCCGATGGCGGCCATCTGCAGCACCATCGTCGGAAACACACCGGTTGATTGCATGGACGTGGTGAGAGGCGAACCGGTCGACACGTCCTTCTGGATCTGCTCGGTCGCCTCCACGAACACTGCATTGCCCGACGCACCGCCCACGGAATCCAGCGCTTCGACGAGCGGTACACCGGCGGCGAACATGGTTGAAAGCGTGCGTGTCCAACGCGCGATGACGGACTTGTAGATCAGGTCGCCGAACACCGGGATGCGCAGAAGCAGTCGGTCCATCGCTTTCTGCATCTTCTCCGAGCGTTTCCAGGACTGGAAGAAGAAGAAGCCGCCACCACCCAGAAGGCCGAAGATGGCCCACCAGTACTTTACGAAGAACTCGCTCATCGCGATCACCGCCAGCGTTGGAGCCGGCAGATCGGCACCGAAGGACTTGAACACGTCCTTGAACGCAGGGATCACGAAGATCATGATCACGGTGAGGACGACGAAGGCCACGATGATCACGGCAATCGGGTACATCAGCGCCGACTTGATCTTGCGCTTGAGTTCGAGCGTCTTCTCCTGATAAAGCGCCAATCGATCCAGCAACGCTTCCAGAATACCGCCCGCTTCGCCTGCCTCGACGAGATTGCAGTACAGGGCATCGAAATGCATCGGATGCTTGCGGAACGCGGTGGACAGGCTCGTTCCGGTTTCGACGTCGGTGCGGATGTCGTTCAGTAGCCGCGTCAGTTTTGGATTCGTGCTGCCGCGTGCGACGATGTCGAATGCCTGAAGCAACGGCACGCCGGCCTTCATCATGGTGGCCAGCTGGCGCGTGAAGACCGCGATGTCCTTCTGCTTGATGGACCGGCCGCCAGACATGCGGCGCTTCTTGATCCGCGTGACCAGAATTCCCTGGCGCCGCAGGCTCGCAGACACCATGGCCTCGCCACCAGCCCGGACCTCTCCGCGCATGATCTTGCCGTTCTTGTCGCGGCCTTCCCACTCGAAGACGAACTCCTTGACCCCCTTCAGGCCTCTCGCAGCCACTGCAGTTGCCATTTCTTCCTCCGGCCTTTCCGTTCAATCCTCGCGGACTGAATGCGTCATTCGTTGGTGACGGCGATCACTTCTTCCAGGGTCGTGACGCCCACCCGGACCTTCACGAGCCCAGACTGGCGAAGATCGCGAACGCCATCTTTCGCAGCCTGAGCGGCGATGTCCATCGCCGTGCCCTCGGAAAGGATGATGCGTTGTATCGCCTCGGTGATCGGCATCACTTGGTAAAGCCCCACCCGGCCCTTGTAGCCGTTGTTGCATGCCGAACAACCTACCGCTCGATAGGGCTTCCAGGAGCCGTCGAGGTCTTCGGCAACGTAGCCCGCTCGTAGCAACGACTCGCGAGGATAGTCTGCCGGCTGCTTGCAGTTTTCGCACAGTCGGCGTGCAAGTCGCTGAGCCGTGATCAACAACACGCTGGCGGCGATGTTGAATGGTGCAACGCCCATGTTGAGCAGTCGCGTCAGTGTGGTCGGTGCGTCGTTCGTGTGCAGTGTGGACATCACCAAATGGCCGGTCTGCGCGGCCTTGATGGCGATGTCGGCTGTTTCCAAGTCGCGGATCTCACCGACCATGATGATGTCGGGATCCTGGCGGAGAAAGGCCTTCAGCGACGTCGAGAAATTCAAGCCTGCCTTGTCGTTCACATTGACCTGATTGACTCCAGGCAGGTTGATTTCCGCCGGATCTTCGACTGTCGAGATGTTCACCCCGGGCTGATTCAGGATATTCAGGCAGGTGTAGAGCGAGACAGTCTTACCCGAACCGGTCGGACCAGTCACGAGGATCATGCCGTACGGGCGCTGGATCGCTGACATCAGTCGATCCTTTTCGACCTTCTCGTAGCCCAGGGCGTCGATACCCAGCTTGGCGCTCGACGGATCCAGGATACGGATCACGATCTTCTCGCCGAACAGCGTGGGCAGCGTCGAGACACGGAAATCGATCGCTCGATTGCCGAACTTCAACTTCATGCGCCCGTCTTGTGGGACTCGCTTCTCAGCGATGTCCAGACGGCTGATCACCTTGATGCGCGATGCAAGCTTGTCCTTGATCGCGATGGGCGGTTGCGTGATCTCACGCAGTTCGCCGTCGATGCGGAAGCGCACACGGTAGTTGTATTCGTAGGGCTCGAAGTGCAGGTCCGACGCACGCATGTTGATCGCATCAATCAACATCTTCTGGAGGAAGCGCACCACCGGGGCGTCTTCCACCTCCTGCGCGACTTCAGCGGTCTCCGCCGTTGCGCCGTCATCCTCGGATACGTCGAAGTCGAAGTCCCCCGCTGCAAGGGATTCGATGGTCTCGCTGACACTGCCGCTCTGTCCCTCGAGCATCTTGGCCAGCTTGTCGTACTCGATGATCACCCACTCCGGCGAGAGCTGGGTAGCGAACTTGATCCTCTCGACGGCTTCCTGATCGGTGGGATCGGCGCCGCCTATGAATAGGCGGTTCCCTCGTCGGCCCAGCACAACGACCTGGTACTGGACGGCGAGCTTGGCGTCGACGATGTTGCGTGGCAGTCGCTCCACGTCGACCGCATTGAGGTCCAGCAACGGAAGCGCCAACGTGGTCGACAAGGTGTGCGCCAGATCGGCAGCGGTCACGGTGCCACCGCCAATGACGGCGGAGACAAAGCTGACCCGACGATCCTTGGCCGACTTGACGAGCTCCTCAGCGGTCTTGACGTTCAGCTTGCCGGCATGAACGAGCACCCGTGCCACGCCCGAAAGGGACGATTGCGGGGTGTCGACTAGGGTGTCCACAGGTCTCTTGGAGGCGAGCGTCGAGGGGGCGTCGAACGATCATCGCCGATCGCTGCAACACTGTAAACGCCACCTCGCGAGCGAACTGGCACTTCTTCACGCGTGGTTACGAGGTGCCGTCCCCGTGCATGCATCGCCGCAACAATCGTTGTGGTCGGGGTGAGAGGATTCGAACCTCCGGCCTCTACGTCCCGAACGTAGCGCTCTACCAGGCTAAGCTACACCCCGATGGTCCGGCGCGGTTCCATTGGCGGCCGCGACAGCTGGTCTGGTCAGGAGGACCTCTCGACCGACCGGACACACAAGTCTAGCAGAGCCGATCGAGCCGAGCTGTCCGGCAAGACGGACAGGCGCGCCTGGGCCTCTTCGGCCTCTGATCGAGCCGCCTCACGCGTCGCGTGCAGAGCGCCGGTGTGTCGAACAATGTGCAGGATGTCTGGAAGACGAGCCACATCGCCATCCACGATCGCCTTGCGTACGAGCTCACGCTCGGCGGCCGTGCCTCGGGCGATCGCCATTAACAGCGGAAGCGTCGGCTTGCCTTCCCTGAGATCGTCCCCGACGTTCTTTCCCAACTCGACAGAGTTGCCCTCGTAGTCCAACAGATCATCGATGAGCTGAAAGGCAGTACCCAACGACCGCCCGTAGTCAGCGCAAGCCTCTTCGACCTCTCGTGATGCGCTGCCTATCACGGCACCCAGTCGGGCGCTCGCTTCGAACAACTTCGCCGTCTTGAAGCGAATGACCCTGAGGTAGTCCTGCACGGCGAGGTCGGGGTCGTGCATGTTCATGAGTTGGAGAACCTCGCCCTCGGCTATCACGTTGGTGGCATCTGCAAGCACGTCGAGCACCCGCAGACTGCCAACCGACACCATCATCTGGAACGCACGCGAGTACAGGAAGTCACCGACAAGCACGCTGGCGGCATTGCCGAAGATCGCATTCGCGGTCTGGCGACCTCGGCGCATCGAGGACTCGTCGACCACGTCGTCGTGCAGCAGCGTGGCGGTATGGATGAACTCGACGATCGCGGCCAGCTCGAATCGTTCCGAGCCCGTGAATCCGAGTGCGCGCGAGAACAGGAGAACCAGACGCGGTCGAATGCGCTTGCCTCCGGCTCCGACGATATACGTGGAGATCTGGTTGATCAGCGCGACGTCCGAGTTCAGGCGCTGCCGGATGACAGCGTCCACCTCGGCCAGATCATCTGCCACGAAGTCGCCGTCAGGGCTCGGGTGGGCACGCAGGGATTGCACGGGCAGGGCTTCGAGCGGATCAAGATTATAGGAATCCGATTGCACGCCATCGCCGCAGCGGCTCAGATCGGCCAGACTGACAGGAAACAGGTATACTGCGCGGCTATTTGCCTCCGGCGGCCATTTGCGCGCGCACCGGTGAGGCGGTCAAGTTATTGGGGATTCGGCATGTATGCGGTCATCAAGACCGGCGGCAAGCAGTACAAGGTCGCCGCCGGGGAGCGAATCAGGGTTGAGCAGATCGCCGCCGAGGTCGGACAGGAGGTCGTGATCGACCAGGTTCTGGCCATCGGCGACGGTGCAGACCTGAAGGTCGGCGCGCCGATGCTTGCGGGCGTGACGATCAAAGCCAAGGTGCTGTCGCACGGCTTGCGCGACAAGGTGAGGATCTTCAAGATGCGCCGCCGCAAGCACTATCAGCGTCACGGTGGGCATCGCCAACCTTACACCGAACTCGAAATCGGCACCCTGACGGCCTGAGCAGGACGCAACGTTTGGAGCAGTAGCAAATGGCACAGAAGAAAGGCGGCGGCTCGACGCGCAACGGACGCGACTCGCAGCCCAAGATGCTGGGAGTCAAGGTCTTCGGCGGGCAAACGGTGAGCGCCGGGTCGATCATCGTGCGGCAGCGAGGGACTCGGTTTCATGCTGGCTCGAATGTCGGCACCGGAAAGGACCATACGCTGTTCGCACTCGTCGACGGACTGGTTCGGTACGATGTCAAGGGTCCGCTCAATCGACAGACGGTCTCGGTCAAACCGAGCTAAGCGTTCATCACGCGTCCGCGGTCCAACAAGCCCCGGAACGCCGGGGCTTTTTTTGTTCAGGGGCCGATGCGATGAAGTTCGTCGACGAAGTCATCATCGATGTTGTTGCCGGGCATGGTGGCGCAGGTTGTGTCAGCTTCCGGCGCGAGAAGTCCATCCCCCACGGCGGCCCGAACGGCGGCGACGGTGGGCGGGGCGGCCATGTGGACTTGGTGGCCGATTCGCGCCTGAACACTTTGGTGGACTTCCGCTTTGCCAGACGCCACGAGGCCGGCAATGGTGAACCAGGGCGTGGCTCGGACCAGTTCGGCGCAGCTGGGCGTGACATCACGTTGCGTGTGCCGGTGGGTACGATCGTTACCGACCTGGCAGATGGCAGGAGGCTCGCGGAACTGCTGTCACCGGGGCAGACCTTTCGTGTGGCCAAGGGCGGTGACGGCGGATTCGGCAATCTGCATTACAAGACCAGCACAAATCGGGCGCCGCGGCAGAAGACGCCCGGGTGGCCCGGTGAGCAGCGCCAGATCCGTCTGGAGCTGCGCTTGCTCGCTGATGTGGGATTGCTCGGGATGCCCAATGCAGGCAAGTCCACGCTGATCGCAGCGATCTCGAATGCGCGGCCAAAGATCGCCGACTACCCGTTCACCACGCTCCACCCGAACCTCGGGGTCGTGAGGGCGGGCCCGCAGCGCAGTTTCGTGGTGGCCGACATTCCTGGCTTGATCGAGGGAGCGGCATCAGGCGCCGGACTCGGACATCACTTCTTACGCCACCTTCAGCGTACCAGGTTGCTTCTGCACATCGTTGATCTCTCCGCGGCCGATCTCAACGTGGATCCCGTCACTCAAGCCCGAGCTGTCCTGAAGGAATTGCGCTTGTACGACGAACGCCTTTATCGCAAACCGCGTTGGCTGGTGCTGAACAAGATCGACATGATCCCAGATCCTGATCGCCGGGCCCAGGTCGCGGAGTTCGTCCGCCGCCTGCGCTGGAAGGGACCGGTCTTCGAGGTCTCGGCGTTGGCCCGCCGAGGCCTGGATTCACTTGTGAAGTCGATCGCTGCGCACCTGGAAGCGACGCAATCAACCACGAGTCGCTCGGTCGATGTCCGTTTTGCCGATGCACCCACATGACAAGCATCTCGACGCCGCTTGTCGACGCGCGACGCATCGTCGTGAAGGTCGGATCCAGCCTGGTGACCAACGAAGGTCGCGGCGTCGATCCACAGGCGGTCGGGAACTGGTGTCGCCAGCTGGCCACGCTAGCCCAGCAGGGCCGCGAAATGGTGATGGTGAGTAGCGGCGCAATTGCGGAGGGCATGCGCAGGTTGGGATGGGTGTCACGACCAGTTCAGTTGCATGAGCTACAGGCAGCGGCTGCGGTCGGGCAAATGGGCCTGGCACAGATGTACGAAAGCCAGCTCTCGATGCACGGCATGCGCAGCGCGCAGGTTCTGCTCACGCACGCCGACCTGGCCGACCGGGAGCGCTATCTCAATGCGCGTTCAACACTGCTCACGCTGCTGTCGTTGCGGTCTGTGCCCGTGATCAACGAGAACGACACTGTCGTCACCGACGAGATCAAGTTCGGCGACAACGACACCTTGGGCGCGTTGGTGGCCAACCTGATCGAGGCCGATGCGCTGATCATCCTGACCGACCAGGCCGGCCTGTACTCCGAAGACCCTCGATCGAACCCCGATGCCGAACTGTTGCGCTCCGCCGTGGCAGGCGACGCCGACCTCGAACGCATGGCCGGCGGCGCCGGGTCGGCGATCGGGCGGGGCGGCATGATCACCAAGGTGCTGGCAGCCAAGCGCGCAGCCCGCAGTGGCGCGAACACCGTGATCGCCTGGGGGCGCGAGCCCGACGTGCTGATTCGCCTGGCCCGTGGCGAAGCCATCGGCACGCTGCTCACCGCCGCCACCGCCAAGGTCGCCGCACGCAAGCAATGGATGGCTGATCACCTGCAACTGCGAGGTGCTGTCGTGGTCGATGCTGGCGCCAGCGAGAAACTCGTCGCAGCTGGCAAGAGCCTGCTGCCGGTCGGCGTGATCACCGTCGAAGGCGGGTTCCACCGAGGCGACGTAGTCGCCGTGCGCGACGAGCGAGGACGTGAGATCGCGCGTGGACTGGCCAACTATTCAGCCAGCGAGACACGGATCATTGCGCGCAAGCCGTCTTCACAGATCGAAGCCTTGCTCGGGTATTCCAACGGCCCCGAACTGATTCACCGCGACAATCTCGTCCTTGCCTGAGTCTGGCGGCGAGCCGGCCCGATGGCAGACTTCAGTCCAGAGGTTTCTGAGGCGATTCATCCGTTGCGGGTGCGTCGTCCTCACGATCCGTGCTGGCACCCAACATAGCCGATGCGTCGCGCTGGCGTGCGCGGACGCCTGAACGCAGGTATCGCGTGTGGTGGTTCAGCCGAGGCAAGAATCGGGAAAGCTCGGTGAGCGCCATCTGGTAAACCTCGCGCTTGAACTCGATCACCATGTCCAGCGGCACCCAGTAGTCGTTCCAGCGCCAGGCGTCGAACTCCGGATGGTCGCTCGCGCGCAGGTCGAGATCGCTGTCGCGGCCGGTCAGCATCAGCAGGAACCAGATCTGCTTCTGGCCTTTGTAGTGACCCCGCGCGTCCTTGCGGATGTACTGCTCGGGTACGTGGTATCTAAGCCAATCGCGCGTTCGCGCGATCACGCGCACGTGGTCGGGGCGGAGTCCGACTTCCTCGTGTAGCTCGCGAAACATCGCCTGCTCGGGCGACTCGCCGTACTTGATGCCCCCTTGCGGGAACTGCCAGGAGTGGGTTCGCAGTCGCTTGCCCCAGAACACCTGGTTGCGCGAGTTGAGCAGGACGATGCCGACGTTGGGCCTGTAGCCCTCTCGGTCGAGCATAATCGAACCCCAATACTTTGACTGAACTCATTATTGCACCGGCGGCGTACGACGCGTGAACATCGCTTTCCCGCATGCGCCGGGGTGCATGCAGCCGCCGCGTCATGAAAGCCTCCCAGTTCTTCGTTGCCACGCTCAAGGAAGCGCCAGCCGATGCCGAGGTCGTCAGCCACCGTCTGATGGTGCGCGCCGGACTGATCAAGCGGCTGAGCGCCGGCATCTACAGCTACATGCCGATGGGCCTTCGTGTCATACGCAAGGTCGAGGCGATCATCCGCGAAGAGATGAACGCGGCGGGGGCGGTCGAGTTGTTGATGCCCGTGGTGCAGCCCGCGGAGTTGTGGCAGGAATCGGGCCGGTTCCAGGCCTACGGGCCCGAGTTGTTGCGCGTGAAGGACCGGCATCAGCGTGATTTCGTGATCCAGCCCACGAGCGAGGAAGTCATCACCGACATCGCGCGCCAGGAGTTGCGAAGCTACCGGCAGTTGCCGAAGAACCTCTATCACATCCAGACCAAGTTCCGGGACGAGCGCCGACCGCGTTTCGGACTGATGCGAGGCCGCGAGTTCACCATGAAGGATGCGTACTCCTTCGATCGTGACAAGAGCTCGGCGTTGAAGAGCTACCAGGTGATGTTCGACGCGTACAGGCGCATCTTCGATCGATTCGGCCTGCGCTATCGCGCGGTGGCGGCCGACACCGGCGCCATCGGAGGTGACGCGTCGCACGAGTTCCAGGTCATCGCCGATACCGGCGAAGACGCCCTGGTGTATTGCCCCGACAGCGACTATGCAGCGAACGTTGAGTTGGCCGAATGCGTGCCGCTGCTGGCGGCGCGTTCGCCGGCAGCTGCTGCGTGCGCCAAGACGCCGACGCCGGGCAAGAGTACCTGTGAAGACGTGGCGGCGCTGCTGAACGTGCCCCTGGCGACGACCGTCAAGTCGCTCGTGCTTGCGACCGACGAGCTGGGCGACGATGGTCGGGTGTCGATGACGACGATCTGGCTGTGTCTCGTGCGGGGGGATCACTCGCTCAATGAGGTCAAGGCCGGCAAGGTTCCTGGTTTGCTCGGTGGCTTTCGATTCGCGACCGTGCAGGAAATCGAATCGCACTTTGGTACCAAGCCCGGTTATCTGGGGCCGATCGGAACCACGAAGCCCATCAAGGTGGTTGCCGACCGCACCGTGGCCCGCATGAGCGATTTCATCTGCGGCGCCAACGACGAGGGTTATCACTTCACCGGCGTCAACTGGGGCCGCGATCTGCCTGAGCCAGACGTCGTGGCCGACATTCGAAATGCGCAGGCCGGCGATCCGTCGCCTGACGGCAGGGGCGTGCTGGCGATCCAGCGTGGCATCGAGGTGGGACACGTGTTCTACCTCGGCACCAAGTACAGCAAGGCCATGAACGCGACCTACCTCGACGAAGCCGGCAAGCCGCAGGTCATGGAAATGGGCTGCTACGGCATCGGTGTCACGCGGATCCTCGGTGCCGCCATCGAACAGGGCCACGACGAACGCGGCATCGTCTGGCCCGACGCGATGGCGCCGTTTCGAATCGTCGTCTGCCCGATCGGCATGGACCGCAGCGAAGCTGTGCGCTCTCTGGCGCAGTCCCTGCATGACCAACTCCAGGCGATCGGAGTGGACGTCATGCTCGACGATCGAGGCGAACGGCCCGGCGTGATGTTCGCCGACTGGGAGTTGATCGGCATTCCGCATCGCGTCGTCTTGTCTGATCGCGGACTCAAGGAGGGTCTGGTCGAAGTTCAGGGGCGGGCGGATGCGCAGGCAACCAAGGTACCGTTGTCCGAGATCCTGCCGCACCTTCGGCAGCGACTGGGCGTCTGACGCCGGCATTGGACAATCCATGCTTGACCGGCACGCGGGCGGTTCGTGGCGTGCGCGGAGTCGATGGGGCGCCGCCACGATACTCGTCGCCTGGTTGCAGGTCTGCGGCGAACCCGCCTGGGCTGGTGCACAGATCGAAGAGCCGCTCGCCGACGCCGTACGAACGGCGCTCACTGCAGCGGTGCACGACGAGGCCCCACCGCGACCGAACTTCGAATCGATCGACGAGCGCCTGGCCTATTTACGCTGGCTGGGGGCGATGAGCGAGCGCCTCAAGCGCAGGAAGTCCGAGCACAGCACGCGTGTCGAGTTTCTCGAGACGCTCTGGTATGAGTCACGTCGATCCGGGCTCGAGCCCGAGTTGGTGCTGGGGCTGATCCAGGTGGAAAGCGGATTCCGCAAGTACGCCGTGAGCAAAGCCGGCGCGCGCGGCTACATGCAGGTCATGCCATTCTGGGCGCGAATCATCGGCAACGGCGACCCGGCACGGCTCTTTCACATGCAGGCCAATCTGCGGTTCGGTTGTGTGATCCTGCGCCACTATCTCGAGCTCGAGCGCGGCGACCTGTTCATGGCCCTCGGGCGTTACAACGGAAGCCGTGGGCGCGCGGAATACCCCGATGCCGTCCTCGCCGCGCGCCGCAGTTGGTTGCTCGGCCCCGGCCAACTGACCGGAGCGGAGTCGGCCTCACGCTGACGATGATCGGCGTGCGTTCTGCAGTCCCGTCCAGGGTTGCGGCGTTGCACCCGGCAGACACAGCAACGCCAGAGCACGCTCGACCGTCTCGTTCACCAATTCATCGATGCTGCTCGGGCGGAGGTAAAAGGCTGGCAGCGGCGGAAACACGATTCCACCCATCTCGGTAACCGCCGTCATGTTGCGCAGGTGGGCGAGATTCAGGGGTGTCTCCCGCACCATCAGCAGCAATCGTCGTCGCTCCTTGAGGATCACGTCGGCGGCACGTGTGAGCAGGTTGTCCGACAGGCCATGTGCGACTGCCGCGAGCGTCTTCATCGAACAAGGAGCAATCGCCATGGCGGTCGTGTCGAAACTGCCGCTGGCAATGCAGGCACCGACCTGAGCCGGCGGATAGCTGTGGTCGGCATGTGTCTCGAGCGCTTGCCGGTCCAGGCCCAGTTCGTGATGGGCATTCAACGCGCCGGCCGCAGTGATCACCAGATGGGTCTCGATTCCCAGGCTTCGGGCCCGGTCGAGTAGTCGCACGCCGTAGATGGCGCCGCTGGCGCCGGTGAGCCCAACAATCAATCGGACGGCAGCGCTCACGCCGCGAGCATCTGCTGCAGCTCTCCGGACTGATACATCTCCATCATGATGTCGGAGCCGCCGACGAATTCACCGTTGACGTATAGCTGCGGAATCGTCGGCCAGTTCGCGTAGGCCTTGATGCCCTGACGCACGGCTTCGTCGTCAAGCACATTGACGGTGACGATGTCGTCAGCGCCGCAGGCCTTGAGCACTTGCACCGCGCGGCCCGAAAACCCGCACATCGGGAACTGCGCTGTCCCTTTCATGAACAGCACCACACGATGGCCCTTGACGATGTCGTCGATGCGTTTCTGTACTTCGTCCATGTCCGCGCACTGTGGCTGCTTTGAGGGTCGCAGTTATACGGCAAAGCGCCAAGTCCGGCGCGCCCGCACCGAGATGGCCCGAGCTCGCCTGCGGATTCAGAAGCGGTACGACACGCCGAGCTGGATGACGGGCATCAGCCTGAGGTCCCTTGCAAACTCGTCGAGGCTGGTGGAGCCGACGCGTCCGAAGCGGATGGCCGCCGGGTTCTGCGCCGCCAGACCCAGGTCGGCGCTGAAGTTCAATCCGTAGCGCACGCTGCTGCCGCTGTAGCCGACGCCGAGGTATGGCCATGTCAGCGTGCCATCGGCCGAAGGATCGGCCAGACCGGGCGCCGCGCCAGGCATCTGACCCACATGCCCGGCAACGCCGTTGAGCACGGTGCTCGACGAAACACCTGGGCTGAGAACCGCACCCCTGGGGCCCACAAGCAGACCGCTGGTCACGCGAGCGCCACCCGTTTCCCCGAACCAGGGTCGCGAGACGAACACGTCGCCGAACACAGCCGCTGAGCGCGTGGCCGCCAAGCCTGTTGGCGTCGCATTTACTACCAACGATGTGCTGGGAACGGATTCGGAGATCAGTTGCAGGCGGGCCTGCCAGCGTGGCCATGCCGACTCGTCAGCCGGTACCGACAATCCAGGCCCTGCGCTCAACACGGAGGCCGCCGAAAAGCCAGCAGCGGCCATCACACCAGCCAAACGCCAAGTCTTCATGTTCTGTTCTCCCACGCCTTGTCTGCCGCGTCGGCCGCACAACCGGACGTTCGAGCCCGGAACGCGGCTCGGATCTCATCGTACGCCGCATTGCATTCCACGTATACGTCAGAAGCCTGCCGTTGCACCCATCACATCTGGGGGCGCGTTGCGACGACGCCGCAGCCCGCAACGACAGGCGGTCGGATCGCCTACTGGGCCCACCGTCCGCCGGTGATGCGCGGATGGCCAGCGAGGTCGGCTCGCGTCTGAATCTCTCGAGCACCCGCATCGAGCATCATCCCCGCCACCGACGGTGCCTGATTCCACCCGTGTTCCACGATCAGCCAGCCATCGGCATGGGCCCGCGCCTGCCCGATGATCCGACGCAGGTCATCGAGACCTTCGGGGCCGGAAACCAATGCCTGCGCCGGCTCGTGGCTCAATGCGGCCAAATGCGGGTCGGACGCGGCCACATAGGGCGGGTTGGCCAGCGCGAGGTCGAATCGTGCCGCGCCAACGGCCTGCCACCAGTCGCCCAGCCGCCAATCGACGTCGATTCCCAACCGCTCGGCGTTGTCGCGCGCCACCGACAGGGCGGCCGCGCTGTGCTCGGTGGCGGTGACACGCGCGCGCGGGCAGCCCTTTGCGACGGCGAGTGCGACGGCACCGCTGCCGGTGCCCAGATCGAGCACACGAGGTGCTTTCAGTCCGCCCAACGGGCCAGCGTTCAGCCATTCCAGCGCCCAGTCGACCAGGCCTTCCGTCTCGGGCCGCGGCACCAGCACCTCCGGTGTGACCCGCAACGTCAAGCCTCGAAACTCCCGCTCGCCGAGCAGGTAGGCCACCGGCACCCCGTCGAGTCGCTGTCGGCAGTCGGCCCCGAACGCATCACGCTCCGCGGCGGATAGCGAGTGGTCGCCGTGGGCCAGCAGCCAGACGCGGGACTGGCCCATGCGATGGGCCAGGAGCAGCATCGCGTCGAGTCGTTCAATCCCGAGCGCGTACGCGAACTGCAGTGCCTCGTCGACGTTGCCGGCCGAGATCATGAATCGCCTTCGAGTGCCTGCAGTTGCTGCTGGGCCCGCGCGGCCACCAGCGCATCGAGCACGTCATCGAGATCGCCTTCCATGATCGTCCCGAGCTTGTAGAGCGTGAGGTTGATCCGGTGGTCGGTCAGCCGGCCCTGTGGGAAGTTGTAGGTTCGGATGCGGTCGCTTCGGTCGCCGCTGCCGATCAGGCTGCGACGGTCGGCAGCCTCCTTCTGCTCGCGCTCGGTGCGTTCCCTGTCGCGCAGACGGGCCAGCAGCACGGCCATGGCCTTGGCCCTGTTCCGGTGTTGCGAACGATCGTCCTGGCATTCGGCGACGATGCCGGTGGGCAGATGTGTGATGCGGATCGCACTGTCGGTCTTGTTCACGTGCTGACCCCCGGCGCCGCTCGCGCGAAAGGTGTCGATGCGCAAGTCGGCCGGGTTGATGGTGACCTCGGCCTGTTCATCCGGCTCGGGCATCACGGCCACCGTGCAGGCGCTCGTGTGGATGCGGCCTTGTGCCTCCGTGGCAGGTACGCGCTGCACGCGGTGGCCACCCGATTCGAATCTGAGCCTTTCGTACACTCGATCGCCCTCTACGCGGATCACCACCTCCTTGTAGCCGCCGAGGTCGGACGCGCTCTCGCTCATCAGCTCGGTCCGCCAGCCGCGTCGCTCGCCGTAGCGCAGGTACATGCGTGCCAGATCGGCCGCGAACAGTGCGGATTCCTCGCCACCCGTACCGGCACGGATCTCGAGGAACGCATTGCGCTCGTCGTCGGGGTCTCGCGGCAGCAGCGCGGTCTGCAGTTCGCCGAGCATGCGCGCCAGATCGGCGCGGGCGGCCGAGGCTTCGTCCTTGGCCAGATCGGCCATCTCGGGGTCGGCCAGCAGCTCCTGCGCCTGTGCGAGGTCGCCTTCGCGCTGCTGGTAGGCCTTGAAGCGGGCGACCAGATCCGCTGCCTGCGCCTGCTCGCGCGACAAGGCGCGAAAGCGCCCGAGATCGCGCACGATGGCCGGATCGGCCAGCATGGCGTCGAGTTCATCGAGTCGCAGGGCGAGTCGTTCGAGCTGTTGTCGCAGGGGGTGTTTCATCGGCAGGCGCGTCGGGTACGGTGACCGCGCTGGCTTCGCGCGGGAGAGCGTGAAACGACCTGCGCCGCTAGGAGCGGCTGTCGTCGCCGGGCACGCGCGCGCTGTTTCGCAGAAAGAGCCGCGAAACCAACTGCGCAAGATGCTCTCGCTGATCGCCGTCGGTGGCGTGCAGCTCGGCCAGGGTGCCGTGCAGCAGCTTCTGTGTCAGGCCTCGCGTCAGCGATTCGAGCACCGTGTCGACGTCGGTGCCCTTGGCGAGCATCTTGCGCGCCCGTGCGATCTCGGCTCCACGCCAATCGTCGGCCTGACGGTTCAGAGCCTGGATCAGCGGTACGCTGGCACGCTGATCGAGCCAGTGGGTGAAACTCTGGACACCCGCGTCAATGATCGCCTCGGCCTGCTGCACGGCGGCCTGGCGCTTTTCGCCAGCCGTCTGCACGATGGCCGACAGGTCGTCCACCGTGTACAGGTAGATGTCGGCCAGCTGCGAGACCTCGGGTTCGATGTCGCGCGGTACCGCGAGATCGACCATGAACATCGGCCGGTGGCGACGCGCCTTCAATGCCCGTTCAACGGCACCCAGGCCGATGATCGGCAACGTGCTCGCGGTACAGGAGATCACGGCATCGAAGTCGTGTAGTCGTGTCGGAAGGTCGGCCAGGCGCAACGCCTCTGCACCGAAGCGACCGGCCAGCTTCTCGCCGCGCTCGAGCGTTCGATTCGCGACCGCCATCGTCCTTGGCTGGCGCGCAGCGAAATGTGTGGCCACCAGTTCGATCATCTCGCCCGCGCCGACGAACAGCACCCGGATGTCGCGAAGGTCCTCGAACAGCTGCGCCGCCAGACGTACCGAAGCCGCAGCCATGCTGATCGAGTGGGCGCCGATCTCGGTCGAGGTGCGCACCTCCTTGGCGACCGAGAACGATCGCTGGAAGAGCTGATGCAGCGTCGTGCCCAGCGTGCCCGCGGCATCGGCTTCGCGCACGGCCTGTTTCATCTGCCCGAGGATCTGCGGCTCTCCCAGCACCATCGAATCCAGACCCGAGGCCACTCGGAACGCGTGGCGGGCAGCCTCACGACGCTCCAGCACATAGGTATGGGCCAACAGCTGCTCGCTGGGCACGCCGCCCGTCCCGGCCAGCCACTGCACCGCCGGCTGCACCAGTCCTTGCAGCTCGCCGGGCTCGGCCGCCACGTACAGCTCGGTGCGATTGCAGGTCGACAGCAGGGCAGCCTCGGGCGTGGCCCGCGCCAGCCGATCCCTCAGCGTGCGCAGCGCGGGCGTCAGCTGCTCCGGTGCGAACGCGAACCGTTCGCGCACGGTGACCGGCGCCGTCGTGTGGTTCAGCCCGAGGGCAATCACGCTCATGGATCGGGCGATTGTAGGATTCGAGCGCGGTTTGGCGATCCTTGCGAGTCCCAGGATACCGTGATGCAGATCAAGGGCCGTACCCAGTCATCGGACACGACATGAGCCCTTTGCAGCAGTTCTGGCACGCCGCGAACTTCCTGACACCGGCATTGGCCACGGCGATGATCGCGGCGGCGCTGGCCAAGATGATCTGGCGGCACGAGCTGGCCGGTCGGCCCTGGTTCCTGCTGGCGTTCTGGGCGGCCCTGGCCGGTGAGGGTGCCATGGTCGGCGGCTGGATCTTCGTTGGCCGCGACGGTGCGATGGTGAGCTACGCCGCCATGGTGGCCGCCGTCGGCCTGGCCTTGTGGGCGGTCGGATTCGCCAGGCGCCGTGGCGCTGGCTGAGTCCGCTCAGACGGCCACAGCCGTGTCGCGCCGGACCGGCTCGCCGCGCAGCGAATGCGGCAAGGCCTGGGTGATCGTCACGTCGATCATCTGTCCGATCAGTCGCGAGGGACCGGCGAAGTTCACGATGCGGTTGCACTGGGTACGGCCCATCAGCTCGTTGGCGTCCTTGCGGCTCGAGCCGCTGACCAGGATGCGCTGAACGGTACCGACCCGCGACTCGGAGATGCGCCGCACGTTGTGCTCGAGCGCGGCCTGCAAGCGCTGCAGCCGACCGAGTTTGACTTCGGGCGGCGTCTCGTCGGGCAGAGCCGCCGCGGGCGTGCCGGGCCGCGGGCTGTAGACAAAGCTGAAGCTGGCGTCGAATCCGACCTCGTCGACCAGGCCCATCAGCTGTTCAAAGTCAGCCTCGGTCTCACCGGGAAAGCCGACGATGAAGTCGGAGGACAGACTGATCTCGGGGCGCACGGCCCGGAGCCGCCGAACAATGCGCTTGTACTCGAGCACCGTGTAGCCGCGCTTCATGGCTGCGAGCACGCGGTCGCTGCCATGTTGCACCGGCAGATGCAGGTGACTCACCAGCTGCGGCACCCGGCGGTAGACGTCGATCAGTCGCTGCGTGAACTCCAGCGGGTGGCTGGTCGTGTAGCGTATGCGTTCGAGCCCGGGTATCTCGGCCAGATACTCGATCAGCAGTGCGAAGTCGGCCTGCTCGCCATCGGTAGACAGGGGTGCGCGCCAGGCATTGACGTTCTGGCCTAGCAGCGTCACCTCCTTGACCCCTTGTTCCACCAGGCCGGCAACCTCGGTCAGCACGGGGTCCAACGGGCGGCTGACCTCCTCACCCCTGGTGTAGGGCACGACGCAGAAGCTGCAGTACTTGGAGCAACCCTCCATGATCGACACGAATGCGCTGGCACCTTCGGTCCGCGCTGGCGGCAAGTGATCGAACTTCTCGATTTCAGGGAAGCTCACGTCCACCTGCGGGCGGCCTTGTCGCAGACGTTGATCGATCAAGCGCGGCAGTCGATGAAGCGTCTGCGGTCCGAACACAAGGTCCACATAGGGCGCACGCTCGACGATCGCAGCGCCCTCCTGGCTCGCCACACAGCCGCCAACGCCGATCAGCGCTCCCCGACGCTTGTATTGCTTGACGCGGCCGAGATCGGAGAACACCTTCTCCTGCGCCTTCTCGCGCACCGAGCAGGTGTTGAAGAGAATGAGGTCGGCCTCGGCTGGATCGGGCACGGTCTCGTAGTCGCCATGCTCGCGCAGCAGGTCGGCCAGTTTCGACGAGTCGTACTCGTTCATCTGGCACCCGAAGGTGCGGATGTAGACCTTCTTCGTGCCCATGGCGAGCGCCGGGTCAGCGTGGCGTCCAGATCTGGGCCACCGGATCGAAGCGCCAGCTCTGCGCGTCCTTGAGCGTGCGCGGCCACGGTTGCCGCGCGCGTTCGTCGTCGCTGAGAAGCCAGACGTCCAGCACCAACCCGGTGGGATCGAGGGTGTAGTTCACCGTGGCAGTCTGGCCGACGAGTGCGCCCGACATCTGAAGCAGGTTGTTCGTGGCCCGAATGCGCGAGCCGGGCGCCAGGCGGGCATCCTCGCCGTTCAGTTTGATCGCGGGCGGCTGGCCGAACGCGATTTCGCCACGCAATGCGGTGGCGGGGAAGTTGCGTTGAACGGTCTGCGCGTCTGCGGCGCCGGCGAACACCGAAGCGGCGATCAGGGCCAGTGCACAGCGGGTCATGGTTTGGATCCAGCGGCTGTGGAGATTGCGCCGTACCTCGTGGGCTGCGCGCAGGATGGATTGGTGGCGCTTCAGGGACTCGAACCCCGGACCTGCGGATTATGATTCCGTCGCTCTAACCGACTGAGCTAAAGCGCCCCGAGCGCAAGATTATATCGGCCGGACGCGCTGCGCCTTCGTGCGCGTGGCGGCTGCCGCAAGAGCGTCCGTCATGTTCAACATCTTCAAGAGGAAGTCGTCGACCGTCGACGGCAAGGCCGTCGAGGCGTCCGAAGTCGTGCCGCCCGTCGAGCCGCCGCCCGATCGGCGCGGCTGGATCGACCGCCTCCGAGCCGGCCTCCGCAAGACCGGCTCGAGCATCGCACAGGCGTTCACCGGTACGCGAATCGACGACGAGCTCTACGAGAATCTGGAGGCAGCGCTTCTGATGGCCGACGCCGGTACGGCGGCCACCCAGCATCTGCTGGGCGAACTGAAGGCGCGTATCCGATCGACTGGCGTCACCGAGCCGGCGGGTGTCAAGCGCCTGCTCGAGGACGTGCTGACCGAGCTGCTCCAGCCGCTGGAGCGCCCGCTGCAGGTCGGCCTCGTGCCGTGTACCGTGATGATGGTCGTCGGCGTCAACGGTGCGGGCAAGACCACGAGCATCGGCAAGCTCGCGCGGCACCTGGCCGACGCCGACCAGAAGGTGATGCTGGCGGCTGCAGACACCTTCCGCGCAGCCGCGCGCGAGCAACTCGCCGCATGGGCGGAGCGCGTACAGACGCATGGCACGAGCTTGCCATCGACGGGGCACGCAGCTGCCGGCGTCGAGATCGTCAGCCAACAGGGCGGCGACCCTGCGGCGGTGACGTACGACGCCGTGGTCGCCGGTCGCGCACGCGGATGCGACGTGGTGATCGCCGACACGGCGGGTCGCCTGCCGACCCAACTGCACCTGATGGACGAACTCAAGAAGATCAAACGCGTGATCACCAAGGCCGATCCCCAGGCGCCGCACGAGGTGTTGCTGGTGATCGACGGCAACACAGGTCAGAACGCGCTCGCGCAGGTGCGCGCCTTCGACGATGCTCTAGGCCTCACCGGGCTCATCATCACCAAGCTCGACGGCACGGCCAAGGGCGGCGTGCTGGCTGCGATCGCGCTGTGGGCGCGGCAGCACCCGAGGGCGGATGCCGGCGGTTCACCGGTGGCGGTGTACTTCCTTGGCGTGGGCGAAACACTGCAGGACCTGCAGACCTTCAACGCGCGCGAGTTCGCGCACGCCCTACTCGAATAGTCCGACGGGTTTCGAGATCAGTGCCGGCCACCGGTGCCCGTCGCGGGCAGCGGGTCGAACTCGTCGAAGAGCGTCGAGGGCACGGGCTCCAGCATCAGATCCTGTGCGGCCGCGTCGCCCTGCGCCACGATCTCTTCCATCTCGGCCACCGGGATCAACGGCGCCGAGCCGGTGCTGGCAAAGCTTGGCGTCGATCGGCCCGCCGTACCGTCGGCGAGCAGCGGAGCCATTTGTGCTCGCACCTCCGACAGGCTCGGCAGGTGCTGCTCATGCCAGGTGAGCACGTTGATCCCCGCCGCACGCATCACGCGGGACATGCGCTCGTGCCGTTGCCGGCCGCGCTCACTTTGCTGGGACGGGCGGATGTCGATCACCGCGAGCACCTGCGAGGCGGCGTCGCAGACCAACAGATCGGCGTTCAAGTTTCCAACGCGAGACAGCCAAACCCCATACGAATGGCGCGTCGGAACCCGCAGAAAGCGCGCCAGCGGTACCTGCGCCAGCACCATCAGGCCCGGCAGCGCCTTGCGCGTGATCTCGAAGGCCTTGCGTTCCGCGGCTGTGAGCACGCGCGAGGCCTCGGGCTGCCACGATGCCACGGTGTCGAGCGAGTCGGCCCGTTTCGAGCGCGAGGTGCTGCGCTCCGGCTTGCGCCGCATGAGCACGATGGTCAACAGCAGGATCAGCGCTGCGGCCAGTGCGACGGCCGAAGTCGAATCAGTCACAGACATGGGCGTAGGAAGTGAGAGCGTGTTGTGTCGCCAAGTTACGGGCGGTGTCGAGTCGGGTCAATCGCCAGCCAGCGAAAGGCGTAAGGACTCGTTTCGAATCCCCGCGACCGAGTGTGCAAGCTTCCCGGTCGGCCCGAGCGTTACATCGATCACGACCGACCGGCGTCAACGGCCGAGTCCGCCGAGGCCGCCGAGCCCACCCATGCGGCGCATCATTTTCATCAAGCCGCCGCCTTTCATCTTCTTCATCATCGTGCGCATCTGCTCGAACTGATTGAGCAGTCGATTCACCTCCTGCACCTGCACCCCGGCGCCGGCGGCGATGCGGCGCTTTCGGTTGGCCTTGATCAGGTCGGGCTTGCGCCGCTCGTCCGGCGTCATCGAATGGATGATGCCGGTCATGCGCCGGACGTCGCGTTCCGCCCTGTCGAGATCGGCCTGGCCGGCCTTGGCGGCGATTTGGGTGGGCAGTTTCTCGATCAGGTTGCCGAGGCCGCCCATCTTCTTCATCTGGACGAGCTGAAGCGCAAAGTCCTCGAGGTCGAAGCCGTCGCCCGATTTCACCTTCGCGGCGAGTTGCTGGGCGGCCTGGAGATCCACGCCCTTCTGGACCTCCTCGACGAGCGCGACGATGTCGCCCATGCCGAGCACACGACCGGCGTGACGCTCGGCATCGAAGACCTCGAGCCCGTCGATCTTCTCCGAGACGCCGGCGAACTTGATCGGTGCTCCGGTCACCTGCCGCACCGAGAGCGCGGCGCCGCCGCGCGAATCACCATCCATCTTGGTGAGCACGATGCCGGTCAGCGGCAGGGCGTCCTTGAACGCCTTGGCGACGTTGACGGCGTCCTGGCCCTGCATGGCGTCGACGACGAACAGCGTCTCCACCGGTCCGAGAGCGGTGTGCAGTTCGCGGATCTCGTCCATCATGGCCTGGTCGATGGCCAGGCGACCGGCAGTGTCGACCAGCAGCACGTCGAAGAAGTGGCGTTTCGCATGGTCCAGCGCGGCGAGCGCGATCTCGAGCGGCTTCTGCCCTCCTCGAGACGGAAACCATTCGGCGCCGGCCTGTTGCGTCACGAGCTTCAGTTGCTCGATCGCGGCCGGACGATAGACGTCGGCCGAGACGGTCAACACCTTCTTCTTGCGCTTCTGTATCAAGTGCCGCGCCAGCTTGGCGGTCGTGGTCGTCTTGCCGGCACCCTGCAGGCCGGCCATCAGGATGACCGCGGGCGGCTGCGTGGCCAGGTCGATGTCGGCCACGCCCTGGCCCATGGTGGCGGCCAGTTCCTTGTGCACGATGCCCACCAGCGCCTGACCTGGGTTCAGCGATCCGGTGACTTCCTGACCGAGCGCCTTCTCCTTGACCCGCGCGACGAACTCGCGCACCACGGGCAACGCCACGTCGGCCTCGAGCAGCGCCATGCGCACCTCGCGCAACATGTCCTGCACGTTGCTCTCGGTGATGCGCGCCTGCCCGCGCATGGTTTTCACCAGTCGCGACAGGCGATCGGTCAGGGCGGAAGCCATGGTGGGGGACGACTTGCACCCGGGCAACACCGGGTGGCGAAAGTACACTGCGGGCCGTGATTCTATCGGTCGCCACCTCGACGCTGCTGGTCGCTCTGGGAGCATCGGTCGCCTATACGGTGGCCGCATGGTCGTCGTCGAGGCCGCGTGTGGAATCGGGCGCGCTGGTGGTCGGTTGGCTGCTGCACGCGGCCTCCGCAGCCATCGACGTGTTCAGCGGCGAGGGCGGCGCGCGCTTGGGATTTGCGCCGGTCCTGTCGTTGACGGTGTGGCTCGTGATCCTTGTCTACGCGGTCGAGAGCCGTTTGGTGCCGCTGCCGGCAGTGCGCCGGGTATTGGCCATCGCCGGCATCGCCGCCGTGCTGTTGACGCTGGCCTTCCCCGGCGATGCCAGGTTGTCCAGCGCCAATCCGTGGGCGCCGATGCATTGGGTGCTTGGTGTGGCTTCGTATGGATTGTTCGGTGTCGCCGTGCTGCATGGTTCGCTGCTCGACGCGGCCGAGCGCCGTATGCGCAACAAATTGCCCGGAGAGGGTGCCGTCTTGGGCATGCCGCTGCTGCGCCTGGAACGACTGACCTTCCGTTTCGTCGAGGCGGGCTTCGTCGTGCTGACGGCGGCCCTGTTGCTGGGTGCTATCACGGTCACCCGCTGGCGCTGGGACCACAAGACCGTCTTCTCGATGCTCGGCTGGCTGGTGTTTGCCGCGTTGCTTGCCGGCCGCATCGGGCGGGGTTGGCGCGGCCGACATGCAACCCGTTGGCTGTACGCCGGCGCGGCGCTGCTGCTGCTGGCCTATGTGGGGTCACGATTCGTGCTCGAGGTCTTGCTGGGTCGGCCTGTGGCTTAGATCGATGAAGTTCGTTCTTGTCCTGGTTGTGGTGGTGGTCGTGCTGTGGTGGCTGTTGCGGCGCCCGAGTGCGTCCAGACCTCGAAGCCAGGCGCCGCCGCCGACGGCGACCTTCGTCACCTGTGCGCATTGCGGCGTGCACCTGCCGGCCGGCGACGCCATCAGCGATGGGCGCCTGCACTATTGCAGCGAGGCCCATCGACTGGCTGGACCGCAACACCGCGATCCGCAATGACCGATTCGGTCCCGCTCGAGCGCAGACTCGGTGACCGGCGGCGGAACGATCGCCGCGTCGCGTCGCGGTCGATGGCCGAGGAATCCTGGTTCGGCGCGCTTGGCGTCGGTGGCGATACCGAGATCCAGGGCGAAGCGAGCGCGGTCTCGCCCGCGGCGACCGATGCGGCAATCGGTCGAGACGGGTCGGCGTCCGCCGTTTCGGACGACGAGACCCGTCGCTCCGAGGGCCGCGAGGCGCGACGGGTCGCGGCATCGCCGGAGGCGGCCCTGCGACGCGTGTTTCGCACCTACGTCGCTGCGAGAGCGTTGCTGGGGCTGTTGCTGGCCGCGGTGCCGTGGATCGCGTCACTTTCCGGTGGTCGCAGCGCGCTGCCGCTGATTGCGCTGTGCGTGGCCTACGGCGTGCAAAGCGTGCTGTTCTGGCTTTGGCCGCACATGCGCGAGGGCGACGAGGTGCTGCCGGTGTCGAGTCTGCGTCGCCGGCACTGGATCGCGACGATCGGCGTCGATCTGTGCGTGTTTGCAGCGCTGCATCTGTTCGATCCGCTGGCCAACCTGAACTTCGGCGCGCTGCTGGTGCTGCCGGTGTTGATGGCCGGCGTGATGACGCCACGGCCAGCTGCATTGGCCACTGCAGCCGCCGTGGCGCTGGTCTTGCTCGCCGGTGTGTGGCGCGGCGCCGGGCAGCCCGGCGACGTGGCGCTGACCCTGACGCAGGCCGGTCTGGCCGGCATCGGCATCTTCATGATCGCGCTGCTGGCGGGCGAATTGTCGGGTCGGCTGGCTCGCGAGGAGAGGGCTGCACGCGGCAGTCTCGAGCTCGCCCGGCAGCAGGCGCAGCTGAACCGACTGGTGATCGAGGAGATGACCGATGGCGTGCTCGTGGTTGATCGGCGCGCGCGCGTGCGCGCCGCGAACCCGGCCGCGCGGGCGCTGCTCGCACCCGATGGATTGACCAAGCCTGCGCCGTTCCAGCTGCAAGGCGAACCGGCATGGTCGGCACTGTCGACGGCCGTCGAGCAGGCGTTTGCAGCCGGCGAGTGGCCTGAGTCGGCCCGTCTGATCCGGCTGCAGTTCGCAAACGACCGCTCGCGGACCGTGCAGCTGCGTGCGCGTTTCACGCGACGCCGCAACGGCGAGTCGGGCCAGGATGCGCAGGAGGAGTTTTGCGTCGTCTTTCTCGACGACCTGCGCAACGTGCAGGCGCGCGTGCAGAAGGAGAAGCTGGCCGCGATGGGCCGGGTGTCGGCCGGCATTGCCCATGAAATCCGCAACCCGCTGGCCGCCATCGCGCAGGCGAACGCGCTGCTGCTGGAGGACGCGCTGCCCGCCGATCAGCATCGCCTGGCGCGCATGGTTGCCGACAACGTGGAACGGCTCAAGCGCATCGTCGACGATGTGATGGCCGTTGCGCCGGGCGCCGCAACCGAGAACCGGGTGATCGATGCCACCGCGCAGGTCGATGCGGTCAGCGCCGAGTGGTCGCGCGCGGTGCAGACGCCGTCCGGCCCCGGAGGCCGGCTTCGCGTCGAGTTGCCGGACAGCCCGATCGGCGTGCGGTTCGATGGCGAACACCTGCGGCGAGTGCTGACCAATCTGCTCGACAACGCACGCCGGCATGCCAGCGATGCAGCGGGCGCGATCGAGCTGCGACTGGCGGTGAACAACGAACAGAAGGCCACGCTCGCCGTGGCGAGCGACGGCGAGCCGATCCGGCCCGATGTGGAACGCTTTCTTTTCGAGCCCTTTTTCTCGACCCGCAGCCGCGGCACCGGCTTAGGCTTGTATATTTGCCGAGAGCTCTGCGCCCGCTACGGCGCCACCATCGAGTACCGGCCGCATGGCGGGGACCACCGGCACCACAACGAATTCGTGATCACGATGCAGCGCGAGGTGCTGCCCGTTCGCAACGCGACGACGCCATGAACAGCCCTGCGCACTACAGCCTGCTCGTCGTCGACGACGAGCCCGATCTGCGCACGCTGTACGAGCTGACGCTGCTGCGGGAGGGCTACGACGTCGAGACGGCTGGCAGCGTCGACGATGCCTGGCAGCGTTTGGCCGACCGCACCTACAGCGCGGTCATCACCGACATGCGGTTGCCCGACGGCACCGGTCTCGAGTTGCTGAAGCGGCTGGATGCGGCCAAGCGTCGCGAGAAGACGATCGTGATCACCGCTTACGGCTCGGCCGAGGGCGCGGTGGAGGCGCTGAAGGCGGGCGCCTTCGACTACCTGACCAAGCCGGTCGATCTGCGTCAGTTCCGCAGCGTCGTGGCCTCGGCGCTCGGCCGTGCCCCGACGATTGCCGCCGCCGCGCAGGCCGTCGCCGCTCGCGACGACGCCACGGTGGCCGAGGCGAAGCCCGGGGCGGACAGCGCCCGACTGCATCCTGCCCTTGCGCGCCTTGCCGGGCGTTCGCAGGCGATGCAGCAGGTGCGATCGCTCGTCGAGCGCGTCGCCCGCAGCATGGCGCCCGTGCTGGTGCAAGGCGAATCGGGGACCGGCAAGGAGCTGGTGGCGCGCGCCATTCACGAATGCAGCGCCCGCGGTGCGCAACCGTTCATTGCCGTGAACTGCGGCGCGATACCCGAGCAGCTGCTGGAGGCCGAGTTCTTCGGTTACCGCAAGGGCTCGTTCACCGGCGCACATGAAGACCGCGAGGGCTTCGTGCAGGCGGCGCAAGGCGGGACCTTGTTCCTCGACGAGATCGGCGACCTGCCGTTGGCGATGCAGAGCAAGCTGCTGCGCGTGATCCAGGAGCGATCGGTACGGCCGGTGGGCGCGGTGACCGAGACGCCGATCAACGTGAGGATCGTCAGCGCCACGCACAAGGATCTCGCCACCGAGGTGCATGAAAACCGCTTCCGACAGGACCTGTTCTACCGGCTCAACGTGATCCAGATCCGCGTGCCGCCGCTGCGTGAGCGCATGGACGACCTGCCGGCAATCTGCGATCTGGTGCTCGCACGCATCGCCGACGAGGCCGGGGTGTCGCCGCCGCCGCGGCTGTCGGAACAGGCGATGGCGCATCTGTCGGACTACGCGTTCCCCGGCAACGTGCGTGAACTCGAGAACCTGCTGCACCGCGCCGTTGCGCTGGCCACAGGCGAGAAGATCGAATGGGCCGATCTGGGCCTGGCCGACGACGTGTTCGTCGACAGCGGCATCGTCGATCTCGACGCGCTGCATGCCGCCAGTGCGGCGGCCATGGCCAAGCCACAGGCGCCAGCCGATCTGCCGACCGATCTGGCGACTTTCCTCGACGACATCGAACGCGACATCCTTGTCCGCGCCCTGGAGCAGCATCGCTTCAATCGCACGGCCGCCGGCGCGAGCCTGGGCCTGTCGCTGCGACAGATGCGCTACCGGATGGCGCGCTTGGGCGTCAACGTGTCCGACCACGTCGGCGAGCGCGGCGACACCGGTTTCTAGCGGTGTCCAAGCGGGCCTGGGTCGACGGCTGGTGGCATCGCGCTGAACCTCGCCCGTCGCCGAACGCCAATGAGCGGCCGGACCCCGGCAAGGTGAACCTCGTGGTGTTGCATTCGATAAGTCTGCCGCCAGGCGAACATGGCGGACCGTACATCGAGCAGCTGTTCCTGAATCGATTGGATTGGGACGCACACCCGTACTTCCTGAGCATTCGCGGCCTGGAGGTCTCGGCGCACTTCCTGATCCGCCGGACCGGAAAATTGTTGCAGTTCGTTTCCTGCGATCGACGTGCCTGGCACGCAGGCCGGTCGTCATGGCGTGGCCGCGACAACTGCAATGACTATTCTGTGGGCATCGAGCTCGAGGGCATGGAGGGAACGCGTTTCGCACGAGCGCAATACGACATGCTGGCTTCACTGCTGCGTGCCCTGGCGCGCCAGTACCCCATCGCAGAAATAGTTGGTCACGAACATGTGGCGCCTGCGCGAAAACACGACCCGGGCGCAGGGTTTGATTGGTCGCGGCTCGCACGCGCGCTGCGTTGGCGAGCCGAGCGATTGCCGTTCGCCGTGCGATGAGCATCGACGCGGTTCTTGCCGTGTCATCGTGCGCTGAGCGAGCATCGGCGCGGGTACGCGAAGTCGGAAGCTGAGCCCATGCGGCTTGCCGACCGATGGCGGTCAGCTTGGATGTCGTCGAGATCGGGCACCGACACGACGCACATCGACGTCAAGAGGGCATTCACGCTACCCCTAGTGGGTTGATACCCGTGTAGGCCCCAGATATAGTGTGCGCCCGTGCCGGAATGCCTACGCACCACTTCTTCGCCGATCGTGTCTGGCGCATGGCTGAACACACTGAGATGACTGCCATGCCGCCTGCCGCGGCGTTGTGCTCCGCACGCTGAGTCGGCGTCCGCAGCAGTACGTCACCCGCGTTTCTTTCGACCTGTCCACAGACCTACAAGAGGGGAATTCATGCAATCTGCGTCCGCCCGCGTCGCCGAGTCCTTCGTTCAGGCACATGCAATGGGCCATCCGGCCGTCGTCGAGACAGCCTACGCGGGCTACCAGATCATTCGCCGCAACGGCGCTGTGGTCACCTTCGCGCCGAACAAGATCGCCGTGGCGCTGATGAAGGCGTTCCTCGCGGTTCACGGCACGCAGGGCGCGGCCTCGGCCAGCGTGCGCGAGACGGTGGATGCACTCACCGAGACGGTGGTGCGAGCACTATTGCGTTCGCGTCCAGGCGGCGGCACGTTTCATATCGAAGATGTGCAGGATCAGGTCGAGCTCGGTCTGATGCGCGGCGGCCACCATGAGGTGGCCCGCGCCTACGTGCTGTATCGCGAGCGCCGTGCACAGGAGCGGGCCCGCCAGGCGGCGGCATCGGCGCCGTCTCGGGAGCCCGCGCTGCACGTGATCGACGCCGGCCAGCGAGTGCCGCTTGACATGGCCCGGTTGCAGCGTCTGGTCGAGAACGCATGCGCCGGGCTCGGCGACGACGTGAAGGCCGAACCCATCCTGGCCGAGACGCGTCGCAATCTCTACGACGGCGTGCCGATCGAAGAGGTGCACAAGGCGGCGATCCTGGCGGCTCGCACGTTGATCGAGAAGGAGCCGGCCTACACGCGTGCCACGGCGCGCCTGCTGCTGCATACGATCCGCAAGGAGATTCTCGGCGTGGAGACCGAACACGCCGAAATGGCGGAGCGTTATCCGCAGTATTTCGCGCAGTTCATCGAACGCGGCATCGCTCACGAGCTGCTCGACAGCCGGCTGCAGCAGTTCGACCTGGCGCAGCTCGGCGCCGCGCTGAAGCACGAGCGCGACATGCAGTTCGACTACCTCGGCCTGCAGACCCTGTACGACCGCTACTTCCTGCACGTGAAGGAGCAGCGCATCGAGTTGCCGCAGGCGTTCTTCATGCGCGTGGCGATGGGCCTGGCTCTCAACGAGATCGATCGCGAGGCGCGCGCCATCGAGTTCTACAACGTGCTGTCGAGCTTCGACTTCATGTCGAGCACGCCGACCCTGTTCAATGCCGGAACGCAGCGCTCACAGCTGTCGAGCTGCTACCTGACCACGGTGGCCGACGACCTCGACGGCATCTACGAGGCGCTGAAGGAGAACGCGCTGCTGTCCAAGTACGCGGGGGGCCTGGGCAACGACTGGAGCAACGTGCGTGCGCTCGGCTCTTACATCAAGGGCACCAATGGCAAGAGCCAGGGCGTGGTGCCGTTCCTGAAGGTCGTCAACGACACGGCCGTCGCGGTCAACCAGGGCGGCAAGCGCAAGGGCGCGGTCTGTGCGTACCTGGAGAGCTGGCACCTCGATATCGAGGAGTTCCTCGAGCTGCGCAAGAACACCGGTGATGACCGGAGGCGCACGCACGACATGAACACCGCCAACTGGATACCCGACCTGTTCATGAAACGCGTGATCGAGGGCGGCGAATGGACGCTGTTTTCGCCTTCGACCTGCCCGGACCTGCATGATCGGTTCGGCGCCGACTTCGAGAGCGCCTATCTGGGCTACGAGGCCAAGGTCGATCGCGGCGAGCTCAAGTTGTACAAGCGCGTTGCGGCGCGTGACCTCTGGCGCAGGATGCTCACGATGCTGTTCGAGACCGGGCACCCGTGGATCACGTTCAAGGATGCCTGCAACGTGCGGTCGCCCCAGCAGCACGTGGGCGTCGTGCACTCGTCGAACCTGTGTACCGAGATCACGTTGAATACAGGGCCGACGGAGATCGCTGTCTGCAATCTCGGCTCGGTGAACCTGGCGCAGCACCTGCAGTCCGGACAGATCGACCAGGCCAAGCTGAAGCAGACCGTCGCCACCGCGATGCGCATACTCGACAACGTGATCGACATCAACTACTACGCGGTGAAGAAGGCGCGTGACTCCAATCTGCGCCATCGACCCGTCGGGCTTGGCATCATGGGGTTCCAGGATGCGCTGTACCACCTGCGCACGCCCTACGCCTCGGAGGCCGCGGTGGAGTTCGCTGATCGCTCGATGGAGGCCGTCTGCTACCACGCGTACTGGGCATCCACCGAGCTGGCCGAGGAGCGTGGTCGCTACTCCAGCTACAAGGGCTCGTTGTGGGACCGCGGCATCCTGCCGCAGGACACGCTCGACCTGCTGGCGGGTCAGCGCGGCACGGGCGCCGATGGTGGCATCTACGTCGACGTGGACCGCTCGTCGACGCTCGACTGGCCAGCACTGCGTGCACGCATTGCGCAGCACGGCATGCGCAACTCCAACTGCGTGGCGATCGCGCCGACGGCCACGATCAGCAACATCGTCGGCGTGGACGCGTCGATCGAGCCCTGTTTCGGCAACCTGTCGGTCAAGTCCAACCTGTCGGGCGAGTTCACGGTGGTCAACGAGTACCTCGTGCGTGACTTGAAGCGTCTGGGTCTCTGGGACGATGTGATGGTCATGGATCTCAAGCACTTCGATGGTTCGCTGCGCCGTATCGATCGTGTGCCGGAGGAGGTCAAGCAACTCTATGCCACGGCATTCGAGGTAGAGCCGCGATGGTTGGTCGAAGCCGCCGCGCGCCGCCAGAAGTGGATCGACCAGGCCCAATCACTCAATATCTACATGGCCGGTGCCTCGGGCAAGAAGCTCGACGAGATCTACAAGCTCGCCTGGCTGCGCGGCCTGAAGACCACCTACTACCTGCGCACGATGGGTGCCACGCATGCGGAGAAATCCACCGTGAAGGCGGGTGCGCTCAATGCTGTTCCGCAAGCTGACGCCGACACATCGATGCACGCAGCCGCAGGCGATTCAGCGCCGGGCTCGGACGTGAAGTTTTGCTCGATCGACAACCCCGATTGCGAAGCATGCCAATGACACAACCCCGTTCAATCGGCGCTTCGAATCAGGTCCCCGACGTGCATCGTTCGTCGCGCCGTCATCGCGCATGCTGTGCGACAACGATGCGGGATCGCAACAACGCGACCGCCCAAAAGTCAAGAAGTGCTTGGTGTTTGAACGCAACACTCACATAATCCGCAACCACAGGAAGCACTCACATGCTGGTCTGGGAAGACGACATCAAAGTCCCAACGACACCATTCGCTCGAAGCGCCACGCCGATGCCCGCAGAGGCCGTGCGTGCCGCAGTGCTCTCCTCGACCAGCACGCCGCAATTGCAGCCTCGGTTGGCGGCAACGACGTCCGAGGCAACTGTTTCCCGGCAACGTGCAACCACGGCTGAGAAGCCGACCTCGCAGGCGAGGAGCCAGCGCCGTGTGAGTGCCGCCGACAAGCGCATCATCAACGGCCAGACTGATGTCAACCAGCTGGTGCCGTTCAAATACAAGTGGGCATGGGAGAAGTACCTTGCCACGTGCGCGAACCACTGGATGCCCCAGGAGATCAACATGTCGCGCGACATCGCGACATGGAAGGATCCCAACGGCCTCACGGAAGACGAGCGCCGAATCGTCAAACGCAATCTCGGTTTCTTCGTCACGGCTGACTCGCTCGCCGCCAACAACATCACGTTGGGCACCTATCGCCACATCACGGCGCCCGAGTGCCGCCAGTTCCTCCTGCGCCAGGCGTTCGAAGAGGCGATCCATACGCACGCGTACCAGTACATCGTGGAAAGCCTGGGGCTGGACGAAGGCGAGATCTTCAACGCCTACCACGAGATCGCGTCCATCCGAGACAAGGATGAGTTCCTGATCCCGTTCATCGACGCGATCATGGATCCCACATTCCGCACCGGCACTCCGGAGGCGGATCAGACGCTGCTGAAGTCGATCATCGTCTTCGCATGCCTGATGGAGGGGCTTTTCTTCTACGTCGGGTTCACGCAGATCCTGGCGCTTGGCCGTCAGAACAAGATGACGGGCGCAGCGGAGCAGTATCAGTACATCCTTCGCGACGAGTCGATGCACTGCAACTTCGGCATCGACTTGATCAACCAGATCAAACTCGAGAATCCCCATCTGTGGACACCGGATTTCCGTGCCGAGATCAAGGCTCTGTTCCAGAAGGCGGTTGATCTCGAGTATCGCTACGCAGAGGACACCATGCCTCGAGGCGTGCTGGGCATGAATGCCTCGATGTTCAAGGGCTACCTGCGCTATATCGCCAACCGGCGTGCAACGCAGATCGGCCTCGATGCGCTCTTCCCGAACGAGGAGAACCCGTTCCCGTGGATGAGCGAAATGATCGACCTGAAGAAGGAGCGCAATTTCTTTGAGACTCGCGTCATCGAGTACCAGTCCGGTGGCGCGCTGACCTGGGATTGATGCCCGGCGTTTGCGCAGGGCCATTCCCAGGAACGTGAGAGATCAAGATCGTGGCTGGTGCACCGTGGTCGACAGAATCGACGGGCACCGCCACTACCCCATTCACCGCAGTGGGGTCCCGAAGGAACCGCAGGGCAACGACGGGATTTCGCGGGTGAATCGCCGAGCCGCAACAGCGGTCCGGTGCATTTCGCAACTTGATCAAGGAGATCGAAATGGCAACTGCGAAGAAGAAGGCTCCGGCTAAGAAGGCTGCGGCGAAGAAGAAGGCTCCGGCCAAGAAGAAGGCCCC
>JAEUPI010000251.1 GCA_016790175.1 Burkholderiaceae bacterium
ACGTTGCGGTCGATCGGCGGCTGCAGCAGTTCGCTCGGGTGGATGGCAGCCACCGGGCGGCTGTCGTCCGCGAGCATCGAGATTTCGCCGGACTGATCGTCGCGGATGGCTTCCGCCACGGAGACGCCCGCGGCCGCGAGGCGTTCGCTCGCGATCTGGATCGCCGCGGCCAGGCTGGCGGCGGCGACGACCGAGTCGCTGCCGCCGCCGTCCGGCTTGTAGAAGCGAACGAGGTGCGGGCAGTGTGCCGACGCGAGGATCAACTCGGGTGGGACGTCGGGACAGATCAAGGAGACTGGGTTCATGGCAAGTCCTTTGGAGATGAGATGGAAGGCCTTGCGGGCGCAGCGATGCGTGCCGGTTGTGTGACCGGCGAGCTGCGTCGAAGGAGGTGATGGGCCAAGGCGCGCACATGGAGCGAGGCACCTTCTTGGCCGGGGAGAACGGATGCGCCGCGTGCGCGCATCGGGGGCTGAAGGCTCAGCCGCTTCGTCGTGCGAAGCCATCAGGCTTCAACAGGCGGGTATCGACCGCTACGCCCGAGTGGCTCGGGATGGCTCAGCAGCGCGCATGGGCGCCTGAGCAGGAACGACCCCAGTGTGCGCGCGACGGCCCGCGGCGGCAGCCACCTGCTGGACCTGCGGCAGAGAAGCGCCCGGGTTCACGGCGGCTTCACGGTGGCGGCTGAGGTTTCTGGCAAGCAGATTGGCCGCCTGAGATTCGACCGACTGCGGCAACGTTGACGCCGCGAGAACCCAGGAGATGCTGGCATCACACCCCGTCAGCAGGTCCTTCAGATGTCCGCATCTCGATTCGCACACCATGCTCGCCAGACTCTCGAAGCCGAGGGCTACCGCATCCACTCCGGCACCGTAGCGGATGGCCTCGAACTCGTCGGGCGCTTCTGGTTCACCTGGAGCGTTCCCGCCATGGCCGATTGCGAGGTCGGCCCGACCTGCAGCGGCCCGTGGGATGCATGGGCAAGCGCGCTCGATCACCGACTGAGCAACAGCCGCATCGAGGTTCACCAGGTCGGCGTGGTTTCGTCACCGCTGGAACCGTTTCATCCGGCGATCGTTCCGGAAGAGGTGCTCGATGCGCGCTCGTTCGCCGCGCGCTACGGGTTGTCCGAGGATGTCGCCTCGGCCCAGATCGATCGGCTGCGGGCGCAGGCGATCTACATGAACAACCTCTACCAGGTCAACGTGGAGGTCGTCAATGCGCCCTTCGGAGAGGAGACGGGCGACGTCTTCTGGCTGTCGATCAAGCGGAGGGACCGGTCGCCCGTGCACGACTGGCGTGAGCTGCAGCAGATCAAGAACATGATCGTCGGTGAAGAGCACGAAGCCTTCGAGGTCTACCCTGCGGAGTCCCGGCTCGTCGACACGGCCAACCAGTACCACTTGTGGGTCTTCAAGGACGCAGCGGTGCGCTTGCCGGTGGGCTATCGGAAACGGGAAGTGATGAGCGACGCCGAGGCCGCTGCCGTGGGTGCCGGGCAACGGGGCTTTGCGGCATGGCCGAAGCAGTCATAGCTGGGCGTGCGGTCCGGTCCTTTGCCGCGCGCCCGTCTTTGGGGCGCGGGAGAAGAGCGCCCTCGGCACGCGCATGTAGCGCGCCATCAGCGCCGGTGCGGTTGTGGTTGGATGCTGCCCGAGCGACAGAATGTCGCATGCCCTCCAGACTTGCCAAGGACTTCGAGTCCTTCGCCGACCTGGCTGCTGCGTATGCGGCGGGCCAGGACTATCGAATCGTGGCTGTTCCTCGCCCGCTGTCTTCCACCGCCATCGTGGCGCCGCACGGCGGTGGCATCGAAGCCTACACATCCGACATCGCGCGCGGGATCGCGGGTGACGACTACGGGCTGTACGTGTTCGAGGGTTTGCTGAGGGCGGGCAACTTCGCGGCTTTGCATCTATCGAGCGAGCGCTTCGATGAGCCCGAGTGCCTTCGAATGCTGGGCGAGTGCGACCGTGTCGTCTCCGTGCATGGTTGCGGCGCTCCGGGCGAGGTCGTCTGGTTGGGCGGGCGTGACCAGGCGTTGCGTGATGCCGTGTTCGCGCAATTGCGGGCGGCCGGCATCGAGTGCGACGATGCACCAGCAGCACTTGCCGGCGCTGGCCCCCGAAACGTGTGCAATCGAGGCCGCACCGGGCGGGGCGTTCAGCTTGAGGTCTCGATCGCGCTGCGTCGCTCGCGGCAGCGCACGGCACTGGTCCGCAGCGCACTCCAAGGCTGACGCCGAGCGCCGTGACGCGGCCCGCGCTCTTGAAACACGAGGTCGCGGCGGGGGCGGCGTCGCAATCGATCGCCGCGATGCGGACGGTGGTTGCATCGAGCGCGGCGAAGAAGAGGCCCGCCGTGATATCGACTCTTTGGCGGCTTCCAGCCCGCAAAGGGCGCCCCTCGGTGGCGCCGCTGCCGACGCAGGGTCACGCGGTCAAGCACGGTTAGAACGGTTCTGGTAGAGTTCAGGTAACCTTGATAACCCAATGAGGAGCCCCCGATGACTGCTGTCCCCGCTTTGGTGGGCACCCCAAGGGAGATTCGGAGTCAGCTCGAGAAGGTCAAGGCCGACAAGGTGATCGTGCTGCCCATCGAGCGAACCGACTCGCGGCGGGCCGGCCTGCTGGCCCAAACCCTGGCCAGCGTCATGCCCTTTGTCGAGGCGTCGCTGGGCGAGCACGACGAGCAAACCCTCAAGGCCCTCGTCGGCGCGTTGGTGCCCAAGGTGCCGCCCTCACCGACGCTGCTCAAGGAGGCGGCGATGCTTGCACGCGCGCGCAAGGCCGTGCTCGACGGCACCGACTGGCTGACCGCGGCCAAGGTGGCCGAGTTGGCCGGCCTGAGCGCGACCAACCCGAGTGCGCAGCCCAACAAGTGGAAGCGCCAGCGGCAGATCTTCGCGATCCAGCACAACGGCGTCGACTACTTCCCGGCCTTCGGCCTGGACCCCGAGGCCGGGTGGCGGCCACGCAAGGCGTTGAAGGCGGTGCTGGAAGTTTTCGGCGACCGCAAGGACGGCTGGGGGCTGGCGTACTGGTTCCTGTCGGCCAACAGCTTCCTCGGCGGGCGGCGCCCGCAGGACCTGCTCGGCGCCGATGCTGCACGGATCGTCGATGCCGCCCGCGACGAGGTGGGCGGCATCGCGCATGCCTAGCTTGGCCGGAGGCCGCAAGGCGGCTCGGCCTGCTCGCTCGGCATCGCCAGCCGCCGCAGACCCCCACACGACGCCGCCCCTGCCGGCGACGCTGCACCTCACGACCTGGTCGCTGCCGGCCGGGCAAGTGCTCCATCGGATGCACCAGGAGGCGTACCGGGGCGACCAGTTCAACCCGGGGCGTAAAGGGAACGCGCGCTTCAGCCCGATCCGAAACGCGAAGGGCCAGCCGATCCCGTCGCTGTACGCCGCCGTGACGTTCCAGGCGGCCGCCATGGAGTCGGTGTTCCACGACGTGTCCCACGCGAGCGGCTTCAAGCACTACGACAAGCGCAAGCTCGAGGGGCAGGTGCTCTCCGAGATCAACGTGAAGCGCGGACTGTTGCTGGCCGACCTGGGCAGCGTCGCGTTGCGCAAGCTCGGCGTGCAGCGCAAGCAGTTGATCGACACCGAGAAGGACCAGTATCCGGCCACCCGACGCTGGGCCGAAGCGATCCACGCGCAGTATCCGGACATCCAGGGCTTGTCTTGGATATCCCGCCAGGACGACACGGCGCGTGCCGTGATGCTGTTCGGCGACCGTGTTCCCAAGGGCGCGTTGCAACGACTCGGCGCCTCGCGCAGCCTGCTGGCGGATGAGCAGGTCTATGCCGAACTGCTCGACTTGGCCGAGCGCATCCGCGTGAGCATCACGGAGGCGACGTAGAGGTTTGCGCGGCCGGCGTCGCTTGACACTGGGGGCGTTCGGGGGTCGGCTCCAGGGATGCGCTGCTGTCGGCCCACGCCCAGCGTAGACGCGCAGGCCAGCAAGACGCTGACCCCGCGCGAGCGCCCTTGAATGACGAGGCCCGCAGGGGAGCATGGCTGCACCGACTCAACGCAGCCACGACCCACCATGAGCCTGCCCACCACACCGACGCTGCCGATCCGGCGCATCGTCCAAGGCGACAACCCGCGCGAGTATTTCGATCCCGCTGACATGGCCGACCTCGAGGAAGGCATCCGAGCAGTCGGCTGCGTCCTCCAACCCATCGTCGTGCGCCCCGTGCCCGACACCGACCACTTCGCCATCGTCGTCGGCGAGCGCCGCTGGCGCGCCGCAAAGAACGTGCTCGGCGACGACTACGAGATGCCGGTGGTGTTCAAGGAGGTCAGCGCCGCTGCCGCCGAGGCGATGGCGGTGGTGGAGAACCACCACCGTGCGCCGATGTCGGTCGCGGAGGAAGCGCGGGCAGCGCAGCGCCAGCTCCACCGCAACCACGGCGACAAGGCCGAGACGGCCGCGGGCATGGGCTGGAAACCGGACCTCCTTGCCCGCCGCCTGGCTTTGCTCGCCTGCACGCCGAAGGTACTGGACGCACTCACCAAGCACCAAATCCAAGTCGGCCATGCGGAACTGCTCTCGGGCGTGCCGATCGAGATGCAGGAGCGTGTGCTCGGCGGCCTGCTGGCGCACAAGGTGCCGGTGGCGGTGCTCAAGGCCCAGTTGGGCCAGTACGCGAGGCGTCTCTCCGACGCGATCTTCGACACGGCAGCCTGCGCCGCCTGCCCGCACAACTCCACGCGCCAAGCCGGCCTGTTCGCGGACTCGATCGGCGAGGGCTTTTGCCAGCATCCGACCCACTTCGACGAACTGACGCAGCAGGCGGTGGACGCCAAGGCCAGCGCGTTGTGCGTCGAGTACCCCGTCGTGCATGTCGTGCGTCCCGGCGACGGGTTTGCGCCGCTGCACGTGTCGGCCGAGGGCGAACTCGGCGTCGGCGCGGCGCAGTATGCAGGCTGCCAGGGCTGCAAGTCCTTCGGGTGCGCGGTGTCGGCGATGCCGGGAAGCTACGGATCGGTGACCGCTTCACTGTGCTTCGACCCGGCCTGCAACAGCCAGAAGGTGGCGCAGTGGCGAGTGGCGGTGCGACAGGCGGCGCGAGAGGCTTCCGCACAGCCGACGTCGAGTGGCGAAGAGAGTCGGAGTGCGCAGCGCCGAGGCACGTCCACCGGCAGACCCGCCGACAAGCGAGCGCAGCGGGTTGCGCCGAGCCGGCCGGCCCACCAGACCCCGCAGCGCGTGGTCGAGTACCGCATCAAGCAGTGGCGCAAGTGGCTTGCTGCGGCCCTGATGGCGCAACCGCAGCGCAGCCATCGCGTGCTGATCGCGCTGACGCTGGGCGGTCGCGGTGCGGACCTGCGGGCGGCGCAGTTCGAGAAGGCGCTGGCCAAGATTGCCGGGCCTGGGTCCTGCTCGCATGTCGACCTGCAGGAGCCGCTGCGCCGCGCCGACGCTGTAGCTGCGGATCAGGTGGACAGGCTGGTGCAGGCGGCGATCGCGTCGGCGGCCTTCGGGGTGGACACGCGCAACCTCGAACTGCTGCTGGGGTTTCTCGGGGTGGATGAGGCACGGTGTTTCCGGTGGGACGCGGCGTTTCTCGACCTGTTCACGATGAGCGAGTTGGAGAGTCTGGCAACCGAGGGCGGTCTCAAGGCGGCGCTGGGCTCACGTTTCAAGGCAGCCCGGGCCGGCAAGAAGGACGCCTTCATCCAGGCGCTGCTGAACGTGGAGGGCTTCGCATACCAGGGCACCGTCCCCGCGGTCATGCGCTACCCACGGCACAGCCCGGACGGCGCATCGGCGCCGGGCGAGGACGGCGAGGCATGCAGCGTTGCCGAAGGTGCTGCCAGCCTCGCCTCCGCCGAAGCACAGGCATCGCCGGCGACAGCCTGATCCTCGATCCACCGCCCTTGAGCGGCGCGCACCGCCACCTAGGATGGATCGCATCGGGCACACCCACACCAGGAGACTTTCATGTCGATGTTCGAAGAACTGTTCGCGCTCGCGGCCGGCGCGAGCCTCACGCTGACGATCAGCGCAGACGCCAAGAGCGGACAGATGACGATCAACGTGATCCCCAAGCCGCACAAGGACGCCGACGAGCCGGCGTTGACGAAGGCATTGAGCCTGACGGCAACGCCGCAGGAGTTCGACGACGGCTTCATCGCCGCGCTGCGCGGCTACCGCGAGGTGCATCGGAGCCTCGCGGACCAGGCGGAAGCAACCAAGGAGGTTCTCGAAGCGGCCCGTGCCGCGTCGGTGAAGAAGGCCGCCGATGCGAGCACCAAGGCGCGGGCAGACAAGCCGGGTGGTGCACCACTGCCCAAACCCGCAGCTGCCGCAGCAAGTACCACGACCGATGCGGCCCCCGATGGCGACGCCGATGACGATCTTGCGCAGGCGGGCGAGCCACGCGCACCGACCCCCGCCACAGGAGAGGTCGCGGACCTGTTCGGCTGACACGCCGAGGCGCGGCTTGAAGGCCGTCCAACGAGCGGGACACTGACCCGCAAGGGCGCCGGCATCCACCGCCGCCCCACAAGACGAAAGGACTCGACACCATGTCGATTGCGATTCAGGAAATCAAGCGCGTCTTCCGCTACAACGGCATGACGCTGCCGGACGTGCCGGGGCTCGACCCGCGCGAAGTACGCGACCTCTACAGCGCGCAGTACCCCGAGCTCATCAGTGCCGAGGTCGATGCGGGCGAGGTCCGCGACGGCACGCAGGAGTTCACCCTCCGCAAGGCCGTGGGCACCAAGGGCGCGGGCCAGCACGAAGGCCCGCGCAGCGCCGCCGTGCGGCGTCGCGCCGTAGCCGAGGCGCAGGGGCTCGGCGGCACGGACCCCGCGCTGGCTCGCCTGCTGGAGAACCGTCGCGCGAACGCCTGCGCCCGCGCGCTCAGCGACTTCGTGCACAACAACCTGCACGCAGAGCGGCAAGAGCGCGCCGAGTCCAGGGTGCCACTGCCGAGCGGCGTGTTGGCTCCGCTGCCGTGATCCCGGCCAGCGCTGCCATCAACCGAGGGCAGGTCGCGCTGACGCTGCCCAGGCTCGCCGAGTCCGTGCCGCGCAAGATCGTGCCCGGCCGGCTCGGCGCGGCGAACGCTTCGATCAGCCGCTTCCTGCTCGACGCGAAGGCGTTCCGCGACACCGATCTTCCCGAGTCGTTCGATGACTCGATGCGGGCCTGCGAGCAGGCGCTCGCAAAGTGGGTGGCACGCGAGATCGGCCCGCTGCGCTGCCTGCGTCCGTCCTTCCACATGCAGGTGCTGAGCGGCCTGGGCAACTGGGTCGCTCCCTCCCATGAAGCCAACGCACGTGATCCCGCCGCCTACGGCGGCGTCGAAATCTCGTGGTGCGAGGCGAGCGCGCAGGAATGGCCGGTCGGCCAGCGCCTGGAGGAACTCGAAGCCACGCTTCCCGGCCTCGGCGCGACTGTCCTGCATGTCCTGCACCGACAGAGCCTGCACGCCTACCCGCTCTTCACGCCGGAAGTGGCCCGCGATTTCGCGTCCTGGGTCTACTGGTACGGCGAGGAGGACGAGGAGACGGCGCTGGACATGCACTGCGGCGAGGACGATGCCGAGCGCGAAGCGGCCCGCGCCGAAATGGTGACCCGCGACCTGCTCGACGACGCTTTCCCGATGTGGGCCAGGACCTGGCCGGGACGCCGATCGCGCGAGCAGGGGCCGGCCGGCTGGAAGACCATCGATCTTCGGAAGGCGCTGCCGCTCCTGTCCGACCCAAGGCAACGCAGCATCGTCACCGATGCCAGCGCGCTGGCCCGGCTGCGCATCGAGGACGGGTTTCGCTGCGACTGCGACGGCGAGTTCGTCGGTTTCGGCGCGGTGCTGTCCTGGTCGGAGAGCGACCTCACGACGCGGGTCTTCGACGACCTGATGCAGCAAGCGAACGAGGGCGAGTGCCACGACCGCATGGGCGAGTTCCAGATCGTGCTGAACACGCCGAGCGCGCTGAAGAAGTGGCAGCAAGCGATGCGCCCGCGCTTCAAGGCCATCGGGCTGATCGACCGCTTGATCGGCGCGTTGTCGAGCTGAGACTGTCTTCAGCCGCAACGACACGACAGGCCGGCGACGGCAACCTTCGCGATCCACCGCATTCCATGAACCAAGCTGACTTC
>JAEUPI010000263.1 GCA_016790175.1 Burkholderiaceae bacterium
TTGTCGAACAGCTTGACGTCGACCGTGGGCATCTGCTGGCGCATGCGTTCGACCTGTCGCTGGTGCGCCTGGTCCCATTCGGCCTGGGTGACGTTGCGTCCGTCGACCTTCGCCACCGTGTTGGTGCCGCCCTCGCCGAACCGGCTGTAGCCCTGAATGCCGAAGAAGACGAACGACGGAAAGATGAGCAGCACCAGCACGAACTGCAGGAGCTTGGTATGCGTGCGGACGAACTCGAACATGGGGATCCTTCAGTCCCGGATGCTTGTGAACCCGGGATGCCAAGAAAAAGGCGAACCGGGGTTCGCCTCGTGCGCGCCGCTGGCGCGGAGTTCACGCGCACGGCGCCCGCGCCCCTGGACGCGAGCGGAACATTGTAGATGGTGGGTGCTGACGGGTTCGAACCGCCGACCTACGCCTTGTAAGGGCGCCGCTCTACCAGCTGAGCTAAGCACCCGCTCGACTCACCCGCTCGATGGCCGGCGGGCAGCGCGAACGGTCAGTTCAGCGCGTCCTTCAGTGCCTTGCCCGGACGGAACTTGGGCACCTTGGCGGCCTTGATCTTGATTGCCGCACCGGTGCGGGGATTGCGGCCGCTGCGCGCAGCGCGCTTGCTGACGGTGAAGGTGCCAAACCCGACGATCGAGACGCTGCCGCTCTTCTTGAGCGTGACCTTCACGCCGCCGATCAACGCTTCGAGCGCACGCGTGGCCGCCGCTTTGGAGATGTCGGCCTGCTTGGCGATGTGCTCGATCAGCTCGGACTTGTTCACGAAGCTACCCCCTCTCAACGATGTCTCGGTGGTGTTGAATGCACCCTGACGCGGGCGTCGCGCGCAGCGCAGAGGGTGCTCGGCGATTACAGCGACGCCCTGCGGTGGTGTCAAGCGCGGCGGAGAATTCTAGGCCGAATCCAGCGAGCGCCGAGTCGCGATTTCAGGGTCTCGCCCCGATTGACAAGTCCGATCCGCGCACCTATCCGCGCCGCACCAGATAGACGCCGAACGCACACAGCGACATCCCGAACAGCATCGACGCGGTGATCGGCTCATCGAACATCGCCCAGGCCAGCAGCGCCGTGCACGGCGGCACGAGGTACAGCAGACTCGTCACCTGGGTGGCTGCACCACGCTGGATCAGCAGGTACAGCAGCGAGCTGCCGCCCAGCGTGAGACCCAGCACCGACCAGGCCATTGCGATGCTCAACTCTGGGCCCCAGGCCATCGAGCCGGACTCCAGCAGCGCGAGCGGAGCGGTGACGACCAGCGCCGCGGCCAGCTGAATCAGATTGGCCGGCCGCACGTCGGTCGGCTCGACGTAGCGCTTCTGATACAGCGTGCCGACCGTGATCGCCATCAAGGCAGCCACTGCGGGCACGAGTTGCAGCCAGGTGACCTCGCCGCCGTACATGCGGCGCCACACCACCAGCACCAGTCCTCCGAGGCCGAGCACCAGGCCCAGCCATTGGTGGACGCGCACCCGATGTTCTGCGCCACGCCACGACATCCATGCCGCCGTGAGCACCGGCTGCAGGCAGACGATGAGCGCCGCCAGGCCGGCCGCCATGCCGGCCTTGACCGCGATCCACACACCGCCGAGATACCCACCATGCATGAGTATGCCGACCAGCGCGAGATGCCCCCATTGCGCACCCAGCGGCGGCCAGCGTACGTTGCGACTCAGCAGTGCCCACGCCCCGATGGCCAGAATGGACAATGCGTATCGCCAGGCCAGGAACGTCAGCGCCGGTGCATGCGGCATGCCGAGCCGGGCGACCACGAAGCCCGTGCTCCAGATCAGCACGAACACCAGCGGCATCAGGCGCAACTTGGCGCCGACAGGGGCCGCAGGCACGTCAACGCACCTTGGCGCGAATCTCCGGCAGCGCCTTGCGCAGGTAGTAGATCATCGACCAGATGGTGAGAACGGCTGCGACGTAGATCAGCACCGTACCCCAGGCCCGTGTGTCGATCAGACCGAACAAGCGGCCGTCGAACAACAGGAATGGAATAGCCACCATCTGCGTCACCGTCTTGACCTTGCCCAGCATGTGCACGGCCACGCTGCGCGAGGCGCCGATCTGAGCCATCCATTCGCGCAGCGCCGAGATCGCAATCTCGCGGCCGATGATCACGAGCGCGATCAAGGTGTCCACCCGGTGGAGCCACACCAGGATCAGCAACGCCGCGCAGACCAGGAACTTGTCGGCCACGGGGTCGAGAAACGCACCGAACGACGAGATCTGGTTCAGCTTGCGCGCCAGCCAGCCGTCGAGCCAGTCGGTCAGCGCGAACAGCACGAACAGGCAGGTGGCGACGAGGTTGCGCGACGCCTCATCCACCGGAAGATGGAAGACGCCCGCCAGCAGCGGAATGGCGGCGATGCGCGCCCAGGTCAGCAGCGTCGGCAGCGTCGTGAACATGACGGCATTGTGCCGCCTTCTGGCACGCAACCGGCCGTGCGCGGACTACTGGTCCAGCGTGCGCGGCTTGAATCGCCGGTCGTCGTTGAACAGAAAGGCCTCGCTGAATCGCCAGGGTTTCGGCAGGCGCGACACATCGCCGAACGGCGCAGCACGACGCACCGCGTCGATCGCGATGCGCGTGGTGTCCTTGGCCTGCGACGGCTCGCGCATCACGCTGACGTTGCGCACACTACCGTCGGCATTGAGCTCGACTTCGAGCACCGGAATGGCGAGCGAGGGTTGCTGCACGACACCGTCGTGCGTGATATGCGGGTTGGCAGCCACGATGCGCTTGGCGGCGGCAACGCGGTACTCGTCCCAGCTGCGCGCCGTGCCTGTCGGCGCAGGTGCCGGGGCAGCCGGGCGCGTGGCCGGTGCCGGCGATGGCGCCGGCGACGGTGCGCGCTGCGATGCGCAGCCGGCGAGCAGTGCCACGACCATTCCGGCGATCCAGATCGACGGGCGGCGCTGCCGGCCCATAGCCTCAATGCAATGCACGGTAGATCTCCTCGGCCAGTTCTCTCGATATCCCGTCGACGCTGGCCAGATCGTCCACGCTCGCCGACGACACGCCGCGCACGCCGCCGAACCGTTGCAGCAGCCGCGCGCGCTTTTTCGGGCCGACACCGGCAATGTCCTCCAGCCGGCTGCCGCCCGTGCGTATCCTCGCACGCCGCGCGCGCATGCCGGTGATCGCGAAGCGGTGCGCCTCGTCTCGGATCTGCGCCACCAGCATCAGCGCCGCCGAGTCGTGTCCGAGCGCGAGCTTCGGACGCCCGTCGGCAAACACGAGTTCCTCGAGGCCGACCTTGCGCCCCTCGCCCTTCTCGACGCCCGCGATCAGCGAAAGATCCAGACCCAGCTCCTCGAAGACCTCGCGCGCCACGGACACCTGGCCGCGGCCACCGTCGATCAGCACCAGTCCGGGCAGCCGCGCCCGTGCCTCCCCGGGCCCCGGATCGGCGCGATTCACCTGTTCGGCCAGCTTGGCGTAGCGTCGCGTCAGCACCTGACGCATGGCCGCATAGTCGTCACCGGGCGTGATGTCTTCGACATTGAAGCGACGGTACTCGGCAGGGCGCATCGCGTGGTTCTGGTACACGACGCACGATGCCTGCGTCGCCTCGCCGGCGGTATGGCTGACGTCGAAACACTCGATGCGAAAGGTGTCGAGGTCGTCGGCCGGCAGATCGAGCGCCTCGACCAGCGCCCGGGTGCGCTCCCGCTGCGAGCCTTCTTCGGCGAGCAGGCGGGCCAGCGCGAGCTCGGCACCCTTGACGGCCATCTCGAGCCAGACGCGGCGCTGTTCGCGCGGCTGATGCTGGGCGTGAATGCGCAGGCCGCACTGCTCGCTCAGCACCTGCACGAGCGAGGGATCGAGCGCGTGGCTGGTCACCAGCGCCGGTGGCGGCGCAGTGCCCAGGTAATGCTGCGCGACGAAGGCTTCGAGAACGGCCTGCTCCGGCGACACCGTCTCGTCGGCGGATTCGTCGCGCACGAGCGCCGATGCATCCTCCACGTGCGCCGGAAAATACGCGCGGTCGCCCAGGTGGCGTCCGCCGCGCACCATGGCCAGGTTCACGCAGGCCTGGCCGCCCTGCACCTTCACCGCGACGATGTCGACGTCGCGCTCACGCGCCGACAAGCTGCTCTCGTCCATCGACTGCTGGTGCAACACACGCGACAGGGCGCCGATCTGGTCGCGCACCACCGCGGCCCGCTCGTACTGCAGCGACTCGGCGAATGCGCTCATGCGACGCTGCAGCGTGGCGATCACTTCGTCCGACTCCCCCAGCAGGAAGCGCTCGGCATCGGCCACGTCTCGCGCATAGTCATCCTTCGCGACCAATCCCACACAAGGGCCCGAACAACGTCGAATCTGGTAAAGCAGGCAAGGCCGCGACCGATGCGCGAACACCGTGTCCTCGCAGGTGCGAAGTCGGAACACCTTCTGCAGCAGCTGGATGGTCTCCTTCACCGCCCAGGCACCGGGATACGGACCGAAGTAGCGATGCTTGCGATCGACGCTGCCGCGGTAGTAGGCCACACGCGGAAAGTCGTGCGTCACCAGCTTCAGATAGGGATAGCTCTTGTCATCGCGAAAGAGGATGTTGAACTTCGGATCGAGTGCCTTGATCAGGTTGTTCTCGAGCAGCAGCGCCTCGGCTTCGGTGCGGACGACGGTGGTCTCGAGTTGTGCAATGCGCCCGACCATGACGCCGATTCGCGTGCCGTCGTGATCCTTCTGGAAATAGCTGGCGACGCGCTTCTTCAGTTGGCGGGCCTTGCCGACGTAGAGCACCTGCCCGGCGGCGTCGAGGAACCGATAGACCCCGGGCAACGCAGGCAGCGACGCCACCTGCGCGAGCAACTTGTCTCGTGCTTCTGCGTCGGCATCCCCGGCGACGGGTGGGGGCGGCGCGGGCTCGGTCATCGGCGGCCGATGATACGGCCCAGCATCGACAATGCGGCGCGTGCGGTGGGACGTCTATTGCAGGGTCATCGACAACTTCGGTGACATCGGCGTGTGCTGGAGGCTGGCGCGCGAACTCGCTTCGCGCGGGGAGCGCGTGCGGCTCGTCGCCGACGACCTGTCGGCCTTGCGGTGGATGGCGCCGCGTGGTGCGCCGGGTGTGACGACGACGGCCTGGTCCGATGCCGCCGACTCGGGCGCCGAGGTCGTGGTCGAGGCCTTCGGCGCCGACCTGCCCGAAGCGACGCAGGCGGCACTGGCCCGTCGTTCGCTTTCGCTCACCTGGGTCAACCTGGAGTACCTGAGCGCCGAGCCCTATGTCGAGCGCTCCCACGGCCTGCCCTCGCCTCGGATGCACGGGCCGGCCGCCGGAGCGACGAAGCACTTCTTCTACCCCGGCTTCACGCCGGCCACCGGCGGCTTGCTGCGCGAGCGCGACCTGCTCGCGCAGCGCGCTGCCTTCGACCGCGACGCGTGGCTCGCGGCGCGGGGCTGGCCGAGGATGAGGCACGAGCGTGTCGTCGTGCTCTTCGGCTATCCACAACCCGCGCTGCGCCCACTGCTGGGCCGGCTTGCAACCGAGCCGACACTGCTGCTGCTGGCGGGCGGGCCCATGCAGGCGGCCGCGCTCGAAGCGCTTCGCGGACTGCCCCGACGGCGCAGCCTGCGCGCGGTGGCACTGCCGTTCCTGTCGCAGACCGAATTCGATCGCATGATCTGGAGCGCCGACCTGGCTTTCGTGCGCGGCGAGGACTCGCCGGTGCGCGCAATCTGGGCTGCGGTGCCGTTCGTCTGGCAGCTGTATCCGCAGTCCGACGGCGCGCACAGGCCCAAGCTCGAGGCCTTTCTCGACCGGCTGCTCGATGGGGCGCCGGCGCATCTGGTCGGCCCGGTCGGCGCCTGCTTTCGGGCGTGGAACGGCTTTCGGCCAGAGGCGCTCTTTGACTCGCAGTGGCCCGATCCGGCCGCCTGGCGCCGCCAGGTGGAGACCTTTCGCGGCACGCTGTTGACGCAGCTCGACCTGGCGACGCAGTTGCAGCGCTTCGTAGCGTCCAGGCGGTAGAATGGCGGGCTTTGCGCAGCCCGATCGGCTGCACGCCAGACTGAAAGCCGACCCATGAAGATCGCCCAGGAAATCCGCGCCGGCAACGTGATCATGCAGGGCAAGGACCCGATGATCGTGCTGAAGACCGAATACAGCCGCGGCGGCCGCAACGCCGCCACGGTGCGCATGAAGCTCAAGAGCCTGCTCAACAACTCGGGTACCGAGGTCGTGTTCAAGGCCGACGACAAGATGGACCCGATCGTGCTCGACAAGAAGGAGTGCACGTACTCCTACTTCGCCGACCCGATGTACGTGTTCATGGACGCCGAGTACAACCAGTTCGAGGTCGAGGCCGAAAACATGGGCGACGCGATCCAGTACCTGGAAGACGCGATGCCCGTGGAAGTCACCTTCTACGACGGCAAGGCCATCTCGGTCGAGCTGCCCACGACGCTGGTGCGCGAAATCACCTGGACCGAACCCGCCGTCAAGGGCGACACCTCGGGCAAGGTGCTCAAGCCGGCCAAGATCGCCACCGGCTTCGAGATCCCGGTGCCGATCTTCGTCGCGCAGGGCGACAAGATCGAGATCGACACGCGCACGCACGAATACCGCAAGCGCGTCTGAGCTCCGCGCCGAGGACGACCCGCCGTCGTTGCGGCGCGAACGCAGCGCAATGAGTTCCGCGCCGGGCCCGCTGCGTCCTGCGCGAATCGATTTCGGCGACGTCGCCGCGCCGCGCTCGCTCGACTACGACGACATCTTCCATCCGGCGGCGGGCGCCCGGGAACAGGCTGCACATGTCTTCCTCGCCGGCAACGGCCTGCCGCGGCGCTGGGCCGGCCGTCCGCGCTTCGTGGTTCTGGAAACGGGGTTCGGCCTCGGGCACAACTTTCTGAGCACCTGGGCCGCCTGGCGCCGCGACCCGCAACGTTGCGGGCGGCTGGTCTACGTGGCCATCGAGAAGCACCCGGTGAGCGTGGGCGACCTGCAGCGCGTGCATGCCGCGAGCCCCTGGCCGGAGCTGGTGCACGAATGGCTAGCCGCCTGGCCGCCGGCCACGCCCGACCTGCATGCC
>JAEUPI010000271.1 GCA_016790175.1 Burkholderiaceae bacterium
AGGTTGGCGTAGACCACGCGTCCCTGCTGCACGGCGCCGACGATGGTGGAGAAGTTGTCGTCGGTGATGACGATCTTGGCCGCGCTCTTGGCGACCTCGGTGCCGGTGATGCCCATCGCCACGCCGACGTCGGCGCGCGCCAGCGCCGGCGCGTCGTTGACGCCGTCGCCCGTCATCGCCACCACTTCGCCGCGCGCCTGCAGCGCCTCGACGATGCGCAGCTTCTGCGCCGGTTGAACGCGGGCGAAGACGGCGATGCCCGGCAGTTCGTCGCGCAGCTCGGCCTCGCCCATGCGTTCGAGCTCAGGGCCGTCGACGGCGCGATCCCGGTTGCGCGCGATGCCGAGTTCGCGCGCGATCGCCAACCCGGTGAGCTTGTGGTCGCCCGTGACCATGATTGGGCGGATGCCGGCGGCGCTGCAGTCGGCGACCGAGAGCTTGACCTCCTCTCGCGGCGGGTCGATCTGGCCGACCAGGCCGAGTAGGCGCGCCCGGCCAGCCAATGCACCGAACCCGGTCGTTGCATCGAGCGCGTCGTCGTCCACGGTGGCGAAAGCCAACACGCGCAGCGCCTGCGTGGCCATGCCCTCGGCGGCGTCGCGCGCCGCCTGCAGCGCCGCGGCGTCTTCGCCCGGGCACAGACGCAGCACGGCCTCGGGGGCGCCCTTGATCCACACGCGGCGCGGCGCGCCGGCCATGCGGTGCCGGGTGGCCATCAGCTTGGTGTCGCTGTCGAAGGGCAGCTCGGCCTCGCGCGGCGCGTCCCGGCGAAGCGCTTCGAGCACGAGGCCGGTCTTGCGCGCCAGCACCAGCAGCGCCCCTTCGGTCGGGTCGCCCAGCACCGACCAGCCTGTGCGCTCATCCTCCGGCGGCAGCAAGTGCGCGTCGTTGCAGAGCGCAGCGGCCACGCACAGCTCACGCACCGCCGGGTCGGCACCGTCCGCAGGCCTTGCGCCTTCGGACAGATCGCCTTCGGGCACGTAGCCGATGCCACCGATGGCGATCTCGCGACCGCCCGGCAGCCACAGCGCCACCGCCGTCATCTCGTTGCGGGTGAGGGTGCCGGTCTTGTCGCTGCAGATGACGGTGGTGGAGCCCAGGGTCTCCACTGCCGAGAGCCGCCGGATGATTGCCCCGCGGTCAGCCATGCGCTGCATGCCGACCGCGAGCGCGATCGTCATCGCGACCGGCAGCCCCTCGGGCACCATCGAGACCATCTGGCTGATGGCCACCATCAGCACCTCGGACAACGGCAACTGGCGCCACAGGCCCAGCAGCACAACCAGCACGAACAGGCCCAGCGCCGCCGCGACCAGCGCGCGGCCGAACTGCTCGAGCCGCATCTCCAGTGGCGTCTTCGGCTCCTCCGCGCGTTCGGTCAGGCCGGCGATGCGGCCCACCTCGGTGTGGACGCCGGTGGCAACGACCACGGCACGTGCCCGCCCGGCGGTCACGTGGGTGCCCGAATACACCATGCAGTGGCGGTCGGCCAGGCCGGTGGCCTCCGGTACCGGCAACACCGCCTTCGACACCGGGACCGACTCGCCGGTGAGTGCCGCCTCGGCCACCTGCAACTGGGCCTCTTCGATCAGGCGCGCATCCGCGGCCACGGCGTCGCCGGCGGCCAACAACACGGTGTCGCCGGGCACGAGGTCGCGCGCCTCGACGACGTGCTCGCCGCCGTCTCGCAGCACGCGCACTCGCAGCGCGGCCAGCCGCCGCAAGGCAGCCATCGAACGCTCGGCGCGGCCCTCCTGGAAGCTGCCGATCAGCGCGTTGACCAGCACCACGGCAAGGATGACGCCGGCGTCGCCGCGGTGCCCCAACGCCACCGCAAGCACCGCGGCAACGAAGAGGATGTAGATCAGCGGGCTCTTGAACTGGCGCACGAAGGTGCGCCAGAGTGGCTTGGGCGGCGCCTCGGGCAGTGCGTTCGCTCCGTGCCGGGCCTGTGCGCTACATACCACGCTCCCATCGAGCCCACGCTGCGGGTCCAGTTCGAAGTGGCGCAGCAGCTGCTCGACCGGCAGGGCGTGCCATACGGGGTCGATGCCGTCGATTCTCCTGTCCGCCATTCAATGGTTCTCCGGGTGTGAGCGAGACCGAGGGCCGTTTCCGTGCGAGCCGCGTCTCTCAGGCTGTGCGCACGACCAGCGTGTCGCAATCGAGCGTGTGCAACAGGTTCTCCGCGGTGCTGCCCAGCAGCGCCCTTGCCATGCCGCTACGGCCATGCGATCCCAACACGACGAGATCCACGTCGGCGCTCGTGACGCAGTCGGGAAGCCGGGTCTCGGGGGCGCCGGACTCCAGCACGCGATCCAGCGCGGCTTCGATGGGTGTCGGAAGGTCAGCCTCGGTTACGCGGGAGGCGCACTGCTGTGCAACCGCAGCGCGCCACGAGTGGCTGGGCCTGGTGCCACTGGTCAGGGACGAGCCGGGCGGAATGTAGGCATGGAAGAGCGTCAGCCGAGCTCCCGTGAACCAGTGCGCAGCCAGGCGCAGAGCGCGCATCGCGGGCTCGGTGAAGTCGGTCGCGACGACCACATGTCGATAGGCGCCCCGCACGCGGTTGCGCACATTCAGAACAGGCACGCGCGAGCGCCTCACCAGGATGTCGACCGTGCTGCCCAGCTGGATGCGGTCCATCCGCGCGTCCTTGGCGATGCCGAGCACCACCAGGTCCGCGTCCTCGGCCGCGCCCTGCAGCACCGCATCGGTCGTCGAGCCGATCACGACCCTCGACGTGGCGGCGATACCTTCGGCTGCTAGGTAGGCGCGCAGAGTCCGCTCGAGCGTCTGCGGCCAGGGCTCTGGTTGGCGCGATGACGGCGCGCCGCTCGCGAGGCGGTCGCCCGCAGCCACGTCGGCAGCATGCACGACATGCACGACGGTCAGCTCGCCGTGCCAGGCCTGTGCCAGCTGGGCCGCCCGGGCCAGGGCGCGGTCGCACCGGGCGCTCAGATCGTTGGCCAAGAAGAGGCGGCGGGGTGGCGTGGTCTCGTTCATCGTCGTCTCCTCGTTGAGCGGGGCTGGTTTCGGCAGGGCAGTGGGGCGTGACGGATCGTCCGTGGCAGCTGCAGGCACTGGAGTCTGAACCGGGAACTCCAACTCGGATCGGTTTCGGACCGCGCCGCCACGCACCCCTGAACGACATGCCAACGTGGTGGCTGGTTCCGGAGGTGACGTTGATGCGCATCAAAGGCTGCAGCGGGCCCGCGCAAGCGTGTCTCCGCTGAAGAGTCCGCTCTCCTATGACAGCGGCCTCAATCGCAGATTTATTCGAAGAATAGGGGATGAAGATTCGAGCGATTGACGGATCGCTCCGAACCTACAGTTCACTTGCCGACGAGAGGTTTGCCATGGCATCCATTCGTGATCTGGTCGTTCACGTTAATGACGAGGTGGTGTCGCGCCACGCGTTCGAGTTGGCGTCTTCGCTGGCCGCTGACCTGGGCGCCAGGTTGACGGCGGTGCTGGTCGCTGCGCCCGTCAATGCCGGCGTGGGCATCAGCGCCGAGACAGCGTCGCTCGCGCAGCAACTGGCGCAGTCGCAGCGCACGACGTTGCTGGGCATCGGGGACCGTCTTGTAGCGGGCGCTCGGCAGCGTCACGACCTCGCCGTCGAGGTGCGATGCACCGACGGCGACCCGGTCGAAGTGCTCCGATCCCATGCCCACACGGCGGATCTGCTGATCACGTCGCAACGCGATCCGGCCCGCGACGGCGGGCTGTCGACCGGGCAGTCAGCGCGGCTGCTCGTCGGTTCGGCGTGCCCGGTGCTGACCTGTCCCTATGTCGGTATGTCGGCCGTGGCCGTGGCCGGATCCGGCGACGCGACTCCTCTGCGCCGCGCACTGATTGCGTGGGCCGACACCCGGGAAAGCGCACGCGCCATGCGCGATGCATTGCCGCTGCTGATGCGCGCCTCGCACGTCGAACTGGTCAGCTTCGCCAAGGACGTTCAGAGCGACGGTTCATCGCAACGTGCTGCGCTCGAGCGGGTGGTGAGCTACCTTGCGGGGCACAGCGTGCAGGCTGTTCCCACCCTGCTCGGCCAGGCCGAGGCTTCGGTCGGCGAACGCATGCGACGCGGCGACATGCCTGACGTGGCCGTGGCTGAAGCGCTGCTGTCCCACGCCGCAGACATGCACGCCGACTTCATCGTGATGGGCGGGTATGGCCACTCGCGGCTGTGGGAACTGGTCTTGGGTGGCGTCACCCGCACGATGCTCGAGACGATGACGGTTCCCGTATTGATGTCGCACTGAGCGCCCGCCACGGAACGCGCGTGACCTTTCGTCATGCTGGTTCTCGTCGTCGGGCCGCGCGGGACCTGTTGGCGCGCGCGGTCGATTGGAACAACTCGACTCTGGCTGCGCGGGTGATGGCGAGCACACAGCTGTGGGTGATGCGCCGCTCGATTGAGATGGCATAGAAGTGTTCCGCGACCCCGTCGATCGTGCCGATGTGCTGGACCTGGTGCCTTGACTCGATCTCGTCGACCAGCACCTCCGGCGCGAGCAGGTAGCCCACACCCTGGCGGCCGAACTCCTGGGCCAGAGCGCTGTCGTCGAACTCGGCCACGATGCGGGGCCGCAGGCCCTGGGACTTGAACCAGGCGCGCAGTTGCTGCCCGACGGCGGAATCCTCGCCGGGCATCAGCAGCGGAGCGCCCTCCAGGCAATCGGGGAACGGCCTGCGCGTGCGGGCCTTCAAGGCGCGCGCAGCGAAGACACCGACGCGCGAACTCCCGAGGAGGTGACTGAAGGCCTTCACGCTCACGGTGGACGGCAGGGGCACGTCCGCGATCACCAGATCCAGCGTGTGCACGGCCAGTTCCGCCAGCAGGCGATCGAGCCGCCACTCCCGGCAGACCATGCGTACCGGGTGTTCAACCGTCAACGCCGGCTCCACCAATCGATAGGCGATCGACTTCGGCACGGCATCCGCGACGCCGATGCGGAACTCCAGTGTCCTTCCGACCCGGAGTTTCTCGCGCACTGCGGCTTCCAGTTCTGATCCGAGAGTGAAGATCTCCTTCGCATAGTTCAGGGCCAGCTGCCCGGTCTCGGTCAGCACCAGGCGACGACCGACCTTCTCGAACAAGGGGCCGCCAAGGCGGTCGCCGAGCAGCTGTATCTGCCCGCTGATGGTCTGCGGCGTCAGGTGCAGCTGTCGGCTGGCCGCTGCCACGCTGCCGGCCTCTGCCACCTGCAGGAAGTAGTGAAGGTGCTTGTAGTTCATCGCTGGCGTCAGATTTATTCGAGCGATAGCACTCGATTAATCGAGTTTACGTGCATACGCGAGAAACCTAGAGTGACATGGAGCGTTCACAGCGAAGCGCGAGGAGAGGACTCGACGTGGACATCCGGTTCCGGAGTGAGAGGGCCCCTGCCGATGTCGTACTTGCAGCGTATGCACGCAGGTGTCTGCTGTTGCGCCTGCAACATCGCGACGACCGCGTGGACCACGTCGACGTCGAGTTGGTTGACGCGGCAGGCCGTGTGCCGCAACGAGACAGCTACTGCATCGTGCGCCTGAAGCTCCATGCGTTGCCTGCGGCAACCGTCGTGAATGTCGGTGCGGATGTCCAACTCGCAATCGACCGCGCTGCCCATCGCGCAGGTCGCCTGGCGGAGGAGCAGGTGCGACAGGCCGACACTCCGCAGGCTCAACAGACCGAGGAGGCGGCATCATGAAGATCCTGATCCCCGTCGACGGCAGCGACCAGTCCAACGCGGCGCTGGACTTCGTGGCCTCGCGTTCGACACTCATCGGGAAGGCTCCCGAGGTCCATTTGCTCAACGTGCAGCCGACGCTGTCGGTGCGTGTGATCCGTGCCGTCGGTCGGGAAGTGGCGAAGGCCTACCAGCGTGCCCAGGCCGATGACGTGTTGCGCCCGGCCGTGGCGAGGCTGAAGCGTGCGGGCATTGCAGCGAAGGCCAGCTACGTCCTGGGCAGCCGCTCGGATGCGATCGGAGCCGTGGCCCTGCGTGGCGGCACCGACTTGATCGTCATGGGCTCTCGCGGCCGTTCGGGGCTCAAGGGGCTGCTGTTCGGCTCCATGACGAACGCGGTGCTTGCCTGCTGCACCAAGCCGCTGCTCATCCTGCGCAGCGCCAAGGCGCCCCAGCGGGATTCGCTGTCCGTGGGGATCGCCGTGGACGGGAGCCGCTACGGTCAGGCAGCCGTCCGTTGGGCGATCAACCATCGCGATCTCTTCGGCGCGGAGCCGCGCATCGAGTTGATCCACGTCATCGATAGCGAGCAAAGCGCACCACCGCGCATCGACGGCCTGGCCCACCGCTCGACACCCGTCTACGAGAAGGCCGCGGACGACCATACGCTCGTGCCACAGTTTGCCAAGGTCATGGGCAGCGCCCTGAAGCACTTCGCCAGGGCGGGCATGCGGGCCGCGCCTGCTCCCCTGGTGGGCGCCCAAGCCAGTGATGCCATCGCCGCCTACGCGCGCAAGCGCCAACTGGACGTCCTGGTCATGGGCTCCCATGGCCAAGGCGCGTTCAAGTCCCTCGTGCTGGGGTCGGTTGCCATGCGTGTAGCCGCGCGCAGCGACAAACCGCTACTGCTGATCCGCGACCCTCGGCTTGCAGGCCGGAAGTGATGCAGATGCACAGCCCAGCTCGGTGCGAAGACGACTTCCATTCTCAGGAGCCCAGATGAAAGTGCTGATTCCCGTCGACGGCAGCGTCAACAGCAACGCCGCACTCGACTTCATCACCTCCCGCGCTGCCTGCCTCGGCGCTCGCCCGGAGTTGCGGCTGCTCAATGTCCAGTTCCCCATCCCGCCCCGTGCAGCGCGAGCCGCGGGACGCGAACTGGTGCGCAGCTTTCACCAGACCGAGGCCAGGGCCGTGCTCGATCCGGCGCAGAAGTGTCTGGCCGATGCAGGACTCACGGCCAAGACGCAGTACGTCGTCGGCAACCCCGCCGAGGTGGTCAGCCGTACTGCGACGCAGGGCCACGCCGACCTGGTGGTGATGGGTTCGCGTGGGCAGACGGCTTTGAAGGGTCTGCTGTTCGGTTCGGTCACGCAGGCCGTGCTGGCCTCCAGCACAGCTCCCCTGTTGGTGCTGCGCGACGGGCCGCCACCGCGCGCTGCGTCCCTCCGCGTGGTGATTGCCGTCGACGGCAGCCGCTATGGGCTGGCGGCCGTGCGGGCGGCGCTGGCGCTGCGGGCGGTGTTCGGTCCTGCGCCGCAGTTCCGGCTCTTGCATGTGGTGGACGGGCAGGAGGATGCGGCCGACCTCGAAGCGGCCACGGCCCCGGCACTCGCGCTGTTCGTCAAGGCCAAGGTCGAGGCTGAACTCGTGCGACTCGATGGGCACAACGCCGGCGATGCGATCGCGGAGTACCTTGCTGCGCACCCGGCGGATCTGCTTGTGATGGGGTCGCACGGGCGTGGTGCCTTCAAGGCTGTGCTGCTGGGCTCGGTGGCCACGCGTGTGGCGGCGCGCTGCAGGCTGCCGCTTCTGATCGCCCGGCCCCGCAGTCGACGTTCGCCAGCAAAGCGCAAGGATGGCGCAGCGGCTGCCGCGCCGCGCGGGCTTCCGTCGGACGACGTTTCCCCGCAGTGGGCGCGGTGAAGGCAGGTGGAGTCGGTCGCCTCGAGCAGCGAGGTTGGGTGAGACCTTGCGTCCCGTTCTGGTCGCGTTCGTTGATCGATGTCGACTCCCGCTCGACGCCCCCTCCGCGCGATGGAACCACAGCCGCTCCCAGGGCTCGTTGAAGGTGTGGCTGGAATCATCAGGGCGGGTTGGCCCATTCCCTCTGGCCGCTAGTCACGAGGAGGGGAGACGATGACACATTCTGTGCCGGCACCCGAGGAAGCCTTGGCGCAGGGACTGGCAATGATCGTGGCTGCCAATGGGCGAATCGACGCGCGAGAACTGCGCGCGCTCGACGAACTACACGCGTTCAAACGAATCGGCGTGACGCGCGAGCGCTTCGTCGACATCGCCCGTTCCTGCCTGGCTGATGTCGGGGTTCACCTCTGTGATCGCTCGTGGCTTTGCGCTGACCATCTGACCTACATCGACGCACTGCTCGATGCGGTTCCCGACAAAAAGTGACAGGATCCTCGTCTGCCGGCTTGCCGCGGCAGTTGTCACCGCGGATGGACGAGTGACGCACGACGAGCGGCTTGTCTACGACCACGCCCTGGTGCGGTGGCGCATCAGCCAGTCCGATGTGACGCATGCCATCCTCAATGATCGCGTGCAATGAACGCTGAGTCGCGCGGGGCCCGGCAGGATCCTGGTCGCTACACTTTTCGGATGCCCACGCGGGTTCTTTGCCTCCTACTCGCCGTCGTCGTGCTCTGGTCCGGTCTCGGTACCTTCGAGCCGCTGCGTCCCGTGGCGCCTTCGCTGGCCGATCAGCGCGTTGCCTACGACTCGGCTGCCGCGCTCGATGAAGGATCAGGCGACGACCATCACCTGGATGTTCTTCCCTTGGAGGCGCTGGGCGATGCCACGACGGAGACTCCCGGACTGCTCCTGGCCCGGCTCGAGGCCCGCGTTCCGGCGCTGGCCATGGGGCGGGGTCCTGCGTTCACGGTGAACGTCATCGGCGCACCGTTTCTTGCCGGTCTCCTGCGACCGCCCTGCGACGCCTGCCTGACGGCCTGAAAGCCAGCTCCGGGGCGGCACGCCGCCATCGCATTCGTGCGAGGTGTGGCGCTGCGGGGACTCCCTCCACGGTGGCAACGGCATCGTCCGACCCATGAACCTGCGTGGCGTGGTCGGAACCGCCGGGACGCAAGTTGCTGCCCGACATCTCCATCTCATCTCTTCACAGGACATCCCATGACCCAGACCACCACCTACGACCCGACCACCGCTGGTGCCTCCAGCGTCGGCGAACGCAACCGCGTCCTGCGCAACACGTATTGGCTGCTCGCGTTGTCGATGGCGCCGACGGTGCTCGGCGCCTGGATCGGCGTTCAGACCGGAATTGCCCGCGCGATGTCGCCGGGCATCGGCCTGGTCGTCTTCCTGGTCGGCGCTTTCGGTTTCATGTTCGCGATCGAGAAGACCAAGAACTCGGCCGCCGGCGTGCCGGTGCTGCTGGCGTTCACCTTCTTCATGGGCGTCATGCTCTCGCGTCTGGTCGGCGTGGTGCTCGGTCTGAGCAACGGCGCGAGCCTGATCATGATGGCCTTCGCGGGCACCGGTGCGATCTTCCTCGGCATGGCCACCATGTCGTCGATCATCAAGCGCGACCTATCGGCGATGGGCAAGTGGCTGTTTATCGGCGCCATCATGGTGCTGGTGGCAGGCATCGCCAACTTCTTCGTCCAGTCCAGCGCGTTGATGATCACGCTATCGGTGTTGGTGATCGGCATCTTCTCGGCTTTCATCCTGTACGACCTCAAGCGTGTGCAGGACGGACTGGAGACGAACTACATCAGCGCCACGCTGGGTGTCTACCTGAGCATCTACAACGTGTTCCAGGCGCTGCTTTCGCTCTTCGGCATCGCTGGTGGCCGCGAAGAATGAAGTCCCCGGTGATGAGCAGCCGGCCCAGTGTCGGGGCCGCGTGAGCGGCGCGGGCCCAAGCCGCCTTCTTGCGAAATTTGCAGGGCTGACCGAGTTCCTGCCGGCCTTCTCGAGTCCGCGGCCGCGCATCGTCGGTCCGCTGCTAGCAGTGCGGACTCGGAGCAACGTCGGACAACTGAATGCTGGAAGCGATGGCGTTGCGCAACGGGACGTTCTGAAATCATATGCACCATAGTCCGGCCCGATCGACTGCTTTGAGGTAACCAGACCAGGCCAGTGGAGGCCGCCTTTGGGTCGTTCTGCGACCTTCGAGCGCCCGTCCCGTTCGCCGGGACGAAGTCATTCGCAGCGCACACCGTGTGCACTACCGCGCGGTCGCCGAGAGGATGTTGCAGCTGCACCCAAGGCTGGCTACCGTTGGACGCTCGTGAACCCGTTGCGCTATCTCGCGACTCTTGTCAGCAAGCCTTCTTCGCTGCATGCAGTTGCATTGGCGCCCTGCATGTGCCCTATTCGCGCGCGCGCACCGACAAGCTCTGCGCCGCAGTGCCGATCAGGCCCTGCGTGTCGTACAGGCGCGATTCCACTAGCCCGCAGCCGTCGGGGCCCAGGTGCGTGCGCGCCTCGAGGCAGATCCACTCACCGTGCGGGCGGCGCGCCAGATGGACCGTGAGGTCGCTGTTGAGGAACAGGTATTTCTGGAAGTCGAGGATCGCGCTGATGCCGTTGCCCGAGTCGGCCGCCACCGTGACACGCTGGTAGGCGCTCGGCAGCTCGCCGGCCACCAGCGGATGGCGCAGGCGGAACCACACCGCACTGGGGCCCTTGAAGAAGTCGCCGGCGGCCACGTGCGTTTCCACCAGATCGCCGTAGCCGATGCGCTCGGCCCGCGCGAACGGGAACACCGCGACCGGCGAGGCCTCGGGTGCACGCGGTGCGTGCGGCAGCGGATGGCCTGGCAGGCCGGTGGGCAACGGCATCGGGTTCTCGCGCTGCATCAGCGCCGTGAAGCGCGCGACCTCCTTGCCCTGCGCGTGCAGCCGCGCCGAGAAGTGGCCGGCGTTGCGGCCGGCATAGTCGGTAGCCGTCTCCACGTGAAGTTCGCCGATCGGCACCGGTCGCAGCAGGTTGGCCGTCAGCCGCGACAAATGCGTGAGGCCGTGCACATGCGCCTCGCGCTCGATCGCGCGGCACACCAGCGCGATCGGCGGGCCGGCATGCTGGTGATCGTCGTGCCAGGGTCCGCGCGTGAGCACGCTGGCGACGGCGCGGTGATCGTCGAGCGCGGTGAACGCGGCGTTCGGCTGCGGAGGGCTCATCGCGAGATCACGCCGCTGCCAGCTTGCGCTCGACCAGCCGCGCGAAGAACGCTGCGCCCAGCGGCAGCGCCTCGTCGTTGAAGTCATAGGCCGGGTTGTGCACCTCGCAGGCACTCTCGCCACTGCCGTTGCCGATGTTGAGGTAGCAGCCTCTCACCTGCTCGAGCATGAACGAGAAGTCTTCCGAGGCCATGATCAGCGGCGGGTTGCGTTCGACACGCTCGGCGCCGACGAGCTCGTCGCAGATCATCGCTGCGTAGGCGGCCTGCTCGGGATCGTTGACGGTGGGCGCGAAGAGGGCGCGGAAGTCGACCTCGGCCTTGGCGCCGAGTGCCTCAGCGGTGCCTGCGGCCACGCGGCGCATCGAGGCCTCCACCAGCAACATCACCTCGCGCGAGAACGCACGCACGGTGCCGGCGAGGCGCGCAGTCTGCGGAATCACGTTGTAGGCATCGCCGGCGTGGATCTGCGTGACCGACAGCACCGCGGTCTCCACCGGCGGCACGTTGCGCGCCACAATGCTCTGCAACGCCACTGCGATCTGCGCGGCGGCCAGCGCGGCGTCGACGCCAGTCTCGGGCCGCGCGCCGTGCGCGCCCTTGCCGGTGACGTGGATGTCGAAGAAGGCACCGCCCGCCATCATCGGCCCCGCTTTCACCGCGAAATGGCCCACCGGCAGGCTCGGCCGGTTGTGCATGCCGAACACCGTGTCGCACGGAAAGCGGCGGAACAGGCCATCGTCGATCATCGCCTTCGCGCCGCCCAGGCCCTCTTCGGCCGGCTGGAAGATGAAGTGCACCGTGCCGTCGAAGCGTTTGGTGCGGGCCAGGTGAAACGCGGCGCCGAGCAGCATCGCGGTGTGGCCGTCGTGGCCGCAGGCATGCATGACGCCGGAGCGCGTGGAGCGGTGGGCGAAGGTGTTGCCTTCGTGGATCGGCAGTGCGTCCATGTCGGCGCGCAGCCCGATCGAACGCTTGCCGCTGCCGGCGCGCAAGGTGCCGACGACGCCGGTCTTGCCGACGCCGCGCGTGACCTCCAGGCCCAGCGCCTCGAGCCGGTCGGCCACCAGCGCGGCGGTGCGCGACTCCTGGAAGCCGAGTTCGGGGTGGGCATGGATGTCGCGTCGCCAGGTGCGCATGTCGGCATGCAGCGGGGCGAGGGCGTCGACGGTGGTGTTCATGTGGCCTCCTGACTTCCAGCCGGCGATCCTAGCGCCGTGCCAATGCCCTCTGGACCCGATCCCTTAGCATCTCGGGATTCGACGAGAGTTCGACATGAGCACGATCCTGCAATCTCTTCCCACTGGCCAGCGCGTGGGCATCGCCTTTTCCGGCGGGCTGGACACCAGCGCCGCGGTGCACTGGATGCGCGCCAAGGGCGCCATCCCCTGCGCCTACACCGCCAATCTCGGCCAGCCCGACGAGAGCGACTACGACGACATCCCGCGCAAGGCCCGGCAGTATGGCGCCGAGATCGCCCGCCTGATCGACTGCCGCCCGCAGCTGGTGGCAGAGGGCATCGCCGCGATCCAGAGTGGCGCCTTCCACGTCACCACGGCCGGCGCCACCTACTTCAACACCACGCCGCTCGGCCGCGCGGTGACGGGCACCGCGCTGGTGGTGGCGATGCGCGAAGACGGCGTGAACATCTGGGGCGACGGCAGCACCTACAAGGGCAACGACATCGAGCGCTTCTACCGCTACGGCCTGCTCGCGAACCCGAGCCTCAAGATCTACAAGCCCTGGCTCGACCAGCGCTTCATCGACGAGCTTGGCGGCCGCAAGGAGATGAGCGAGTACCTCATCGCCAATGGCTTCGACTACAAGATGAGCGTCGAGAAGGCCTACTCCACCGACAGCAACATGCTCGGCGCCACGCACGAGGCCAAGGACCTGGAGTTCCTGAACAAGGGCATCCGCATCGTCAACCCGATCATGGGCGTCGCGTTCTGGCGCGACGACGTGGGCGTAAAGGCCGAGGAGGTGACGGTGCGCTTCGAGGAGGGGCAGCCGGTGGCGCTGAACGGGCGCACCTTCGGCTCCGCGGTGGCGCTGTTCGAGGAAGCCAACCGCATCGGCGGCCGACATGGCCTGGGCATGTGCGACCAGATCGAGAACCGCATCATCGAGGCCAAGAGCCGTGGCATCTACGAGGCACCGGGCATGGCGTTGCTGCACATCGCCTACGAGCGGCTCGTGACCGGCATCCACAACGAGGACACGATCGAGCAGTACCGCGCCAACGGGCGGCGCCTGGGCAAGCTGCTGTACCACGGACGCTGGTTCGACCCGCAGTCGATGATGCTGCGCGAGACGGCCCAGCGCTGGGTGGCCAGTGCGGTGACGGGTGAAGTGTCGCTGGAGCTGCGCCGCGGCAACGACTATTCGATCCTCGACACGCAGAGCCCGAACCTCACCTACAAGCCCGAGCGCCTGAGCATGGAGAAGGTGGAGGGCGCCTTCACGCCGGCCGACCGCATCGGCCAGCTGACGATGCGCAACCTCGACATCACCGACACGCGCGACAAGCTCGGCATCTACTCGCGCACCGGGCTGCTCGGCGCCGATTCGGGCATCCCGCTGCTGTCGCCGCCGAAGGCCGACTGAAGACTCCGCCGCACCGATGGCCGACCGCGACCGCTACGAGCGCCTCGATGCGCTGCGCGGCGTGGCCATCGTGTGGATGGCGGTGTTCCACTTCTGCTTCGACCTCAACCACTTCGGCTTCTTCACGCCGAAATACGTGTTCACGGCCGACCCGTTGTGGACCACGCAGCGGACCTGCATCGTCACGCTGTTCCTGTTCTGCGCCGGGTTGTCGCAGGCGGTGGCGTTGCAGCAGGGCCAGAGCTGGCCACGCTTCTGGCGCCGCTGGGCGCAGATCGCCGGCTGCGCGGTGCTGGTGTCGATCGGCTCGGC
>JAEUPI010000057.1 GCA_016790175.1 Burkholderiaceae bacterium
GTACACCGGGCGCTCGGCCTGCTTGGGGATGTAGTAGTACATCATCCCGAGGAAGCCCGCGGTCAGGAAGAAGCCCACCGCGTTGTGGCCGTACCACCACTGCACCATCGCGTCCTGCACGCCGGCATAGGCCGAGTAGCTCTTGGTCAGCGAGACCGGAATGGCCGCGCTGTTCACGATGTGCAGCAGCGCCACCGCGAGGATGAACGCGCCGAAGAACCAGTTCGCCACATAGATGTGACGCACCTTGCGCGTGCCGATGGTGCCGAAGAAGACGATCGCGTACGAAACCCACACCACCGCGATCAGCAGGTCGATCGGCCACTCGAGTTCGGCGTATTCCTTGGCCTGGGTGTAGCCCAGCGGCAGCGTGATCGCCGCCAGCAGGATCACCAGCTGCCAGCCGACGAAAGTGAACATCGCCAACCCGGGCAAGAAGAGCTTGGTCTGGCAGGTGCGCTGGACCACGTGATAACTCGTGGCGAACAACGCACAACCGCCGAACGCGAAGATCACCGCATTGGTGTGCAACGGCCGCAATCGACCGTAGCTGAGGAATGAAATGCCGAAATTCAGCTCGGGCCAGGTCAGCTGGGCGGCGATGATCACGCCGACCAGCATGCCCACGATGCCCCACACCACGGTCATCAGTGAAAAAGCACGGATGACTGTGTCGCTGTAGACCGGCGCGTCACTTCGCGCAAGGCTTGCCATGTAAGCCCTCCTTCTTGTTGAACTCAACTAGATCCAGATCCCGAAAAACAACATCGACCAGTTCAAGATTCTTTGACGCCGGGGGTCACACCTGCTTGATGTCCATCAATCGCGTCATTGCCTGAGGCGAGGATGCGACGTCCCTCCTGTTCCACGTCATCGAACTGGCCGCTGTAGGTCGCCCAGGCGAATACGCCGAGGATCACGAGCACGAGCACGGCCGACAGCGGGATCAGCAGGTACAGGATGTCCAAGCGGTTTGCTCCGGCATTCAGCGAGGCATCAGCATCGTCAGGCGCGCGCCAGCCGCATCGAGTTGAGGACCACGAGCAGCGAGCTGGCGGCCATGCCCAGCCCGGCGGCCCAGGGTGGCAGCCAGCCGGCCAGCGCCAGCGGCACCGCCACGGCGTTGTAGACCGCGGCCCACAGCAGGTTCTGGCGCACGACGGCCATCGTGTGCCGTGCCATCGCACGCGCCACCGGCAACTCGGCCAGTTGTTCGCGCGTGATCACCGCATCGGCCTGCGCTCTGGCCAGCGCTGCCCCCTGCCCCATGGCCATCGACACGTCGGCACGGGCGAGCACGGGCGCATCGTTGATGCCGTCGCCGACGACCCAGATCCGATGCCCTTCGCGCTGCGCGGCGGCCACGACATTCAGCTTCTCCGCCGGCGTCGCCTGCGCGATCACGGCGTCGACTCCGAGTTGCCCACCCACCGCATGCGCGCGCGCGGCGCGGTCGCCCGACAGCAGCGTGACATGCAGGCCCTGTCCGCGCAGTGCACGCACGGCCGCGAGCGCATCGTCGCGCAGCTTCTCGTCGAAGTCGAAGCGAACCAACGGCTGCCCGGCCAACCCGAACCATAGAGTCGCGGCGCCGGTGCGCTGCATCGATTCGCCCAGTCCGAGGTGCCGCGCAGACCCGAGCAGCCAGATGCGGCCGTCGGCATCGCGGGCCTGCATGCCGGCACCGGGCGTTTCGTGCACGTCGAGCCAAGCCATGTCGGCGTGCGGCGACGACGCGGCCAGCGCGCGCGCCAGCGGATGCGCCGACCAGCGCGCCAGCGCGGCAGCTCGCGCCTGCAGCGTCGCGTCGTCGGGCCAATCTTTGCCGATCACCAGCCGGCGCGCCGAGCGCAGGCCGAGCGTGTCTTCGGTGACGGTGCCGGTCTTGTCCAGCACCACGCGGTCGACGTTCGCCAGCGCCTCGATGGCATCGAGCCGACGCAGCAGCACGCCGCGCCGAGCCATGGCGCCAGCGCTGGCGAGCATGGCCGACGGCACCGCAAGCGACAGCGCACAGGGGCAGGTGACGATCAGCACCGACACCGCGACCCACACGGCGCGCGAGGGATCCCACAGACTCCACAGCGCCGCCGCGCCGGCGGCCAGCAGCAGCACGACCCAGAGGAACGGTGCCGCCCAGCGGTCGGCCGCGCGTGCGAGCGCAGGGCGCTGCGTGGCGGCCTCGCGCATCAGCGCCATCACCGCATGCAGCGTGCTGTGTTCGCCGACGCGCTGCACGCGCATCTTCACCGGCGCCAGCACGTTCATGCTGCCGGCGGCCAGCGACGCGCCCATCGGCTTGTCCACCGGGCGCGGCTCACCGGTGAGCAGCGACTCGTCGGCCGCGGTGACGCCCTCGACGACCACGCCGTCGGCCGGGAACACATGGCCCAGCGGCACCAGCACGTGGTCGTCGCGTTGCAGCAGCACGGCGTCGATGGGCCTCGGCACGCCGTCGGCATCGATACGCAGTGCCGTCTGCGGCAGTGCCTGCAAGGCCGATTCGAGCTGTTCTGCCGCGCGGTGCCGGGCTCGCAACTCGAGATACCGCGCCCCGAGCAGGAAGCTGACGAACATCGTCAACGAATCGAAATAGACCTCCGAGCCGAACCATCCAGCCGGATGGAAGGTCGCCGCGCTGCTGGCGACAAAGGTGACGAGCAGACCCAACGCCACCGGCACGTCCATGCCCAGCCGGCGCTGCCGCAGGCTTCGCCAGGCGCCGGCAAAGAACGGCGTGGCCGACAGGCCCAACACGGGCAACGACAGCACCCATTGGCCCCAGTTGAGCAGTTGCCGCAGATCGGGCGCCAGCTCGTCGCCGGCGACCAGATAGCTGGGTGTCGCGAGCATCATCACCTGCATGGCGCAGAACGCGGCGACGAACCACCGCCACAGCGCGCTGCGGTGTTCGCGCCGGCGCAGCTCCCGCTCGCTGGCGGCACCCTCGGGCACGGCGTCGTAGCCCGCTGCGCGCACGGCGGCGATCAGATCGGGCAGCGAGGTCTCGGCGGGCCGCCAGCACACCGTGGCGCGCTCCGAGGCACCGCTCACCCGGGCCTGGGCCACACCGGGTACCCGGCGCAATGCCGACTCGATCAGCCCGGCACAGGCGGCACAGTGCATGCCGGCCAGGCGCAGGCCGGTCTCGGCCACGCGGACGCCGTCGGCGTCGGTGCGCCAGATCGTGTGTCGCGAGTTCGGCGAGCCCTCGGCGTCCTGGGGCGCGACGGCATGGGGCATGGCGGACAACGGGGTGGCGCTGACGGACATTGGGTTGCGCCGCGGAGCCGGTCCGGCCCGCATCGCGCCCGATAATGTCGGCCAGGCGACCGACCTCGAGCATGACCAAGATCAATCTGGTGATCCGTCCGTACCGCGTGTGCGGCGTACTGGCAGCGGCCATCCTGGCGGTCGCTGCGACCGCCACCCGGGCTCAGGGCGAGCCGCAGAATCTGCCGACCACCACGCTGACGGTAGGCATGCACAGCATCCGGGCGCAACTCGCGCGCTCGCCGGAGCAGCGCCAGATCGGTCTGATGTTCCGCAAGGAGATGCCGACCCAGGAGGGCATGCTGTTCGTGTTCGAGCAGCCGTCGCCCCAGTGCTTCTGGATGCGCAACACGTTCATCCCGTTGTCGATCGCCTTCCTGGCCGACGACGGCACGGTGGTCAACATCGCCGACATGCAGCCGCAGAGCGACGCGTCGCATTGCTCGGCCAAGCCGGTGCGCTTCGCCCTAGAAATGAATCAGGGCTGGTTCGCCAAGCGTGGGGTCAAGGCGGGCACGAGGTTGACGGGCCCGCCGTTCAAGCAGCCCTGAGGCTCGTCGCCTCAACCGAAGTTCGCTTCGGCGAAACCCCAGTTCGCCAGCGAGGCCAGGAAGGTCTCCACGAACTTCGGCCGCGCATTGCGGTAGTCGATGTAGTAGGCGTGCTCCCACACATCGATCGTCAGCAGCGCCTTGTCGGCGGTGGTCAGTGGCGTCGCGGCATTGCTGGTGTTGACGATGTCGACCGAGCCGTCGGGCTTCTTCACCAGCCAGGTCCAGCCGGATCCGAAATTGCCGACCGCGCTCTTCGTGAACGCCTCCTTGAAGGCAGCGAAGTTGCCCCACTTGGCGTTGATGGCCGCCAGCAGTGCACCGCCCGGCTGGCCGCCGCCGCCCGGCTTCATGCTGCTCCAGAAGAAGGTGTGGTTCCATACCTGGGCGGCATTGTTGAAGACCGGGCCCTGAGAGTTGCGCACCACCTCCTCGAGCGGCTTGCCTTCGTTGGGCGTGCCGGCGACCAGGTTGTTGAGGTTGGTCACGTAGGCTTGATGGTGCTTGCCGTAGTGAAACTCGAAGGTCTCCTTCGAGATATGCGGAGCCAGGGCATCCTGGGCATAGGGCAGCGGCGGCAGGGCGAATGGCATCGGTGGGGACCTTCCGTTGTCGGTGAGCCTGCCCGGTGCAAGCGCGCGCCGGGCGGAAAGCGAAGGCGACGATTGTAGGCAGCACGCGAGCGTCGCGCCCTGCCCTCAATCGGCCAAGGGTTGTCGGTGCACGTCGCGCACCTCGGCCGTGGCCTCGCCGTCGGCCCACACCGCACCGATGATCTGGCCGGGGCGCAAGGCCGAAGCACTCGTCACCACCCGCCCCTGGTCGTCGTGGATCCATGCATAACCACGCTGGAGCGCGCGCCGCGGGTCGAGCGCCGCCAGACGTTGCTGCATGCGAAGCAGTTCATGGTCGCGCGACTGGCCGGCACCGCGCACCGCCATCTGCAATCGCCTGGCCTGCGCATCCAGGCCCTGCCCTTGCAGCCTGGCATGCTGGCGAAGCGCGAGCAGGCTCCGCTCGCGCAGATGGATCAGCCGCTGGTTCAGTTGCTGGACCCGCGCCGCAGGGGCGCCGAGCCGCGTTGACGCGATGTCGAGTCGCTGGCCCTGGCGCTGCAGATGCCGCTGCAGCGCCCGGTCGATCGTTCGAGCGGCGTCGGCCAGTTGCTGCAGCTCGTCGTCTCGCCGCGGCGCAGCGAGCTCCGCCGCGGCGGTCGGCGTGGGCGCCCGCAGGTCGGCCGCTAGATCGGACAGCGTGATGTCGGTTTCGTGCCCCACGCCGCAAATCACGGGCAAAACGCTGCCGGCAATCGCGCGCACGACCTGTTCGTCGTTGAAAGACCACAGGTCCTCGATCGAGCCGCCCCCGCGACAGACGAGCAGCGTGTCGACCTCGGCGCGTGCGTTGGCCGTGGCGATGGCCTGGACCAGCTGCGCCGGCGCCTCGCTGCCCTGCACCGCACTCGGATAGACCACCACGCGCACGTGCGGCGCCCGCCGTGCAAACGTGGTGAGCACGTCGTGCAGCGCGGCGCCTGCAGTGGAACTCACGACCCCGACGGCACGCGGATACGGTGCGATGGCACGTTTGCGCGTGGGGTCGAACAGGCCCGCCGCCTCCAACCTGGCCTTCAGTCGCAGAAATTGTTCGTACAGCGAGCCGGCACCCAGCGCCAGCATCGCTTCGGCCACGCATTGCAGTTCGCCGCGCGGCTCGTAGATGCCGATGCGGCCGCGCAACTCCACCTGCTGCCCGTCGCGCGGCTCGAACTCGAGCAATGACGCCGCTCGCCGGAACATCGCGCAACGCAGCACGGCCGGCGCGCCGTCGGCATCCTTCAGCGTGAAGTAACAATGCCCGCTCGCCGCCCGTGTGAAGCCCGACAGTTCCCCGCGCACCACCACCGCGCCCAGGCGAGCCTGAAGGGCGTCGGCGGCTGCCAGCAACAACGCCGCCACGCCGAGCGCGCGCGGCGAACCTGTCAAGCCGGTTGAATCAGCCATCGTCGTCGGTGCTGCTCAAACAGCGGGCAATCCAGCGCAGGGCACGCAAATTCGCGGCTGCGCGCGCTGGCCCCCACCCGTTGCCCACAAGCTTTTCCACAGAAGCGGTGGATTGTTCGTGTATTCGGTCATGTGTGCCGTCTCGGTCCGGCACATCGAGTTGCCGCTCGGCCACGCCCGGATGCAGCCGACCAAATCGGCTCGGCCATAATCGCGCCTCGCTGCCGGTCACCGAGCCGGCGAGAGCTGCATCGCACCAACTTCGGGATCGCACTGTTGTTTTCGATCATACAAGCCGCCGGCTGGCCGATCTGGCCGCTGATCCTGTGTTCAATCGTCGCGATGGCGCTCGTGATCGAGCGATTCGTGAGCCTCAAGACCGGGCGCATCGCACCGCCGAAACTGCTCGACGAGGTGCTCTCGGTCACACGCACCAGCCTGCCGACGCCCGACGTGGTGACCAAGCTCGCCGGCAATTCCGAGCTCGGCTCGGTGCTGGCCGCCGGGCTGCGCGCCGTGATGACCGAGCCGCGCATCCAGGAGTCGACGCTGCGCCAGGCGTTCGAGATCGCCGGGCGCGGTGCCGTGCATCGGCTCGAACGCTATCTCAACACGCTGGGCTCGATCGCGTCGGCTGCGCCGCTGCTCGGCCTGCTCGGCACGGTGATCGGCATGATCGAGATCTTCGGCTCGCAGGCGCCCGGTACCAGCGGCGCGAACCCGGCGCAGCTGGCTCACGGCATCTCGGTGGCGCTGTACAACACCGCCTTCGGGCTGATGATCGCGATCCCTGCGTTGCTGTTCTACCGCTACTTCCGTCGCCGCGTCGACGAGTACTCCATGCTGATGGAGCAGGCCGCTGATCGCATGGTGCCGCACCTGATGCGCTTTGCGGTGCGTGGGGTGCCCGTGCCGCAAGCACAGCAGCCGCAGACGAGTGCCGCCTGATCGCCGCGGCACCGACGCCATGCGTTTTCGCCGTCATCGCACCGAGGATCCGGAGATCAACCTGATCCCGTTCATCGACGTGCTGCTCGTGGTGCTGATCTTCCTGATGCTCACCACCACGTACAGCAAGTACGCCGAGCTGCAGATCACGCTGCCCACTGCCGATGCCGAACGCCTGCGTGAACGGCCGTCGGAGGTGATCGTCAACGTCACCGCCGACGGGCGCTACCTGGTGAACCGAAAGCCGGTGGAAGGCCGCAGCGTCGACATCCTCGCGCTCGAACTGGTGGCCGCCGCGGCGGGCCGCACCGATGCCGTGGTGATCGTCTCGGCCGATGCGACGAGCGCGCACCAGTCGGTGATCAACGTGCTCGACGCCGCGCGCCGTGCGGGGCTGGCGCGCCTGACCTTTGCCGCGCAGGTGCCCGAAGGCTCGCGCTGAGCGAGCCTTCGTGTGAACCGCCTCGCGCTGAGCGAGCCTCCGTGCGCACCGGTTCGCGCTGGAGCCAGCCCTTCGTGGACACCGGCGCGCGCTGGCGTGACACGCTGGTCGCGCACTGGCAGCTGCCGCAACCGACGGCGTTGAGTCGTGCGCTTCAGCCCTTGGCCTGGGTCTACACCGCACTGGCCGCGGCGGATCGCGCGTTGCATGCGCAGGGCTGGCTCGCGCGCGAGCGCGCCCCACGGCCGTTGCTCGTGGTGGGCAACCTGGTCGCCGGCGGCGCGGGCAAGACGCCGGCCGTGATCGCCGTGGTCGGCTTGCTGCGTGCCATGGGGCGGCATCCGGGCGTGATTTCGCGTGGCTACGGCCGTCGCGAAGCCGGGCTGCGCATCGTGGGTCCGAAGAGTCAAGCCGCTGAGGTCGGCGACGAGCCGCTGCTGATCCATCTGCGCACACGTGCGCCGGTGGCGGTGGCCGAGCGCCGCATTGCCGCAGCGCATGCGCTGTGTGCCGAGCATCCGACGCTCGACGTGCTGGTTGCCGACGACGGCCTTCAGCATCACGCGCTCGAGCGCGACGCCCAGCTGATCGTGTTCGATGCGCGAGGTGCCGGCAATGGCCTTCGCCTGCCGGCCGGTCCGCTGCGCGAGGCGATGCCCGCGCTGCTGCCGCCAGACTCGCTCGTGCTCTACACCGATGGCGCGCCGAGCACGCCGTTGCCGGGCTATGGCGCCGTGCGGCGACTGGCTGGTGCGGTGTCGCTCGAGGCCTGGTGGCGCGGCGAGCCGGCGTCGATCGCGGCGCTGCACGATCTGCGCGGCCGCGAGGTGATCGCCTGCGCGGGCACCGCACGGCCGGAGCGCTTCTTCGACATGCTGCGCGGCGAAGGCCTCGCCATCCAGGGCCTCGCCCGACCGGACCACGAGCCCTATGACAGCCTGCCCTGGCCAGCCGGCACGCCCGATGTGCTGGTCACCGAGAAAGACGCGGTCAAGCTCCGCCCCGAACGAGTCGGTGCCACCCGCATCTGGGTCGCGCCGCTAGACTTGCAGATCGAACCGGCCTTCGCGCCCGCGCTCGAACGCCTGCTGCCGATTGCCCCGCCTGAAAGCCGCTGATGGACCATCGCCTGATCGACCTGCTCGTGTGCCCGCTGTGCAAAGGCCCGCTGACGCTGGAGCGCAGCGCCGAAGGCAAGGTGCGCGAGTTCGTCTGCGCGGCCGACCGGCTGGCCTTCCCGATCCGCGACGGCATTCCGGTGATGCTGGAGAGCGAAGCCCGATCGCTCGACGCACCGCCGACATCGGCGCCGCAGTAGATGCGCTTCACGGTGCTGATCCCGGCGCGCCTGCGCAGCACGCGCCTGCCCGACAAGCCGCTGGCCGATATCGGCGGAGTGCCGATGGTGGTGCAGGTGGCGCGGCGGGCCAGCCTGTCGCAGGCCGACAGGGTGGTGGTGGCCGCCGACGACGAACGCATCGTGCAGGCCTGCAAGGCGCACAGCGTGGAATCGGTGTTGACGCGCCAGGATCATCCCTCGGGCAGCGACCGTCTGGCCGAGGCCTGCGTGAAGCTGGGCCTGGACAGCGACGACGCCGTGGTCAACGTGCAGGGCGACGAGCCGCTGATCGCCCCGGCCATGATCGATGCCTGCGCCGCGCTGCTCGACGCACGACGCGACTGCGTGATGAGCACCGTGGCCCATGCGATCGACGACGCCGCCGAATATGCCAATCCGAATGTCGTGAAGGTCGTGCTCGATGCCGACGGGCGCGCACTGTACTTCTCGCGCGCGGCGATTCCGCACTGGCGCGACCGGCCGAACACCGGCGAACTGCCCACGCCGACGCCGCTGCGGCATGTGGGACTCTACGGATACCGCGCCGGATTCCTGCGCCGGTTTCCGCAGCTCGAGGTGGCGCCGATCGAGCAGCTCGAGGCACTCGAACAACTGCGCGTGCTCTGGCACGGTGAACGCATCGCCGTGCACGTGAGTGCCGAGCGCCCCGGCCCGGGCGTGGACACGCCGGCGGACCTGGAACGCGTGCGCGCGCTGCTGGCCTGAGAGGCTTGACCCGGCCGGCGGCGCCGATGAAAGGCCCGCGCAAGCACCTGCGTGATATTCTCGATTCGACTGCCCCGCCAGTGGCAGATGCTCACCCTGCGAGGAGACGATGAGACTCATTCTTCTGGGCCCGCCGGGTGCCGGCAAGGGCACGCAGGCCAGCACCATCTGCCAGGCCTATGGCATCCCGCAGATCTCCACCGGCGACATGCTGCGCGCGGCGGTCAAGGCGGGCACACCGCTGGGCCTCGCCGCGAAGAAGGTGATGGATTCCGGCTCGCTGGTGAGCGACGACATCATCATCGGCCTGGTCAAGGAGCGCATCGCGCAGCCCGACTGCGCCAGCGGTTTTCTGTTCGACGGCTTCCCGCGCACGATCCCGCAGGCCGAGGCGATGAAGGCTGCCGACGTGAAGCTCGACGTGGTGCTCGAGATCGACGTACCCGATGCCTCGATCATCGAGCGCATGAGCGGTCGCCGCGTGCATCTGGCCTCTGGCCGCACCTACCATATCAAGTTCAACCCACCCAGGTTGGCCGGCAAGGACGACGTGACCGGCGAAGCGCTGATCCAGCGCGAAGACGATCAGGAAGAAACCGTGCGCAAGCGACTCCGGATCTACCAGGCGCAGACGCGTCCATTGGTCGAGTACTACGACCGGTGGGCCGCCACCGGCGACCCGCAGGCGCCGCGATACCGGCGCATCGACGGGCTGGGCAGCGTGGAGCAGATTGCCGCGCGCGCACTCGCCGCATTGAAGAACTGACGCTCGACTTCTCGTACAGGACGGACACACAAATGGATATCGCAGGCAAGGTCTTCATCGTCACCGGCGGGGCTTCGGGCCTCGGCGAAGGCACGGTGCGCATGTTCGTGCGCGAAGGCGCCAAGGTCGTGATCGCCGACGTGCAGACCGAGCGCGGCCAGGCCGTGGCCGCCGAGCTCGGCGCCGACAAGGCCGCCTTCGTGCGCTGCGACGTCAGCACCGAGGCCGACGGCAAGGCCGTGCTGGCCAAGGCCACCGCGATGGGCAAGCTGATGGGGCTGGTCAACTGCGCCGGCATCGGCCCGGCGGCCAAGACGGTGGGCAAGGAAGGCGCACACAGCCTGGAGCTCTTCACCAAGGTCATCACCGTCAACCTGATCGGCAGCTTCAACATGATCCGTCTCGCCGCCGAGGCGATGAGCAAGAACGCGCCGGAGCCCACCGGCGAGCGCGGTGTGATGATCTCCACCGCCAGCGTGGCGGCCTTCGACGGCCAGATCGGCCAGGCCGCCTATTCGGCCAGCAAGGGCGGCGTGGTCGGCATGACGCTGCCGATCGCGCGCGACCTCGCACGCAACGGCATCCGCAACATGACGATCGCGCCCGGCATCTTCGGTACGCCGATGTTGTTTTCGATGCCCAAGGAAGTGCAGGACGCGCTCGCCGCGAGCGTGCCCTTCCCGTCACGCCTGGGCAAGCCCGAGGACTACGCCAAGCTCGTGCAGCAGATCGTCACCAACGACATGCTCAACGGCGAGGTGATCCGGCTGGACGGGGCGATTCGGATGGCGCCGAAGTAGCGACTCGGGCGGATATCTTGCGGGCCTCCCGTTCAATCGGCGCCGGCAAGTATGAAGGCCCGCTACGGCATCGCCGAGCGGGCCTCCGTGTCTACAAGACGTTGACCGGACTCAGAACTCGTACGCGGCCGTGAACCTGAAAGTCCGCGGCGGCTGGATAGCTGCGAGGCGCGGCCGGTCTGCGTTCGGGTTCGGGCTGCCAGCGGAACCGGCCTCACCCTCTTCGGTAATGCCCCAGACCGTGCGACGGTTCAGCACGTTCAGCACGTCCGCCTTCAGCGTCAGCCCCTTGACGGCAACAGGCGTGTATTGCAGCTGCACGCCGAAGTCCCAGGTCCGGTCAAGGCGGCCCCGCGAACCACGCGGAACGAGTTGGCCGTTGCAGTAGAACGAGGCAGCCCCGTAGGCAAGCGAATCATCTGCAATTGAACCGGCATAGTAGCCGAGGCAGTTCTTGGGCCGACCACTCTGGATCAACGCAGTCCCACCCAAGCGCCATTCATCGGTCAACGCATACGAGCCGTTCGCCTTGATCGTGTAGCGCCGATCGTTGGGCAGCGGGCCGTCAGAACCCTCCATCAGGCCAGGGTGGTCAAACGATGTTGAGATGCCAGCGTCATCTTGCTGATTGTCCGACCGCACGTAGCCCTCGGTATTGCCGCGCGACCAGGCCAGCACGAGCGACAACGAGGCGCTCCACTTCTTGTCCCACTGGCGATTCAGTGTGAACTCGAGCGAGTCGTACTTGCGCTTCACCTTCGGCATCAGGAGCGCCGACGCGGGAATTCGCACCGGCGTCAGGTTGCCGTTGCCATCGAGGTCGACGTTCGCCGTCAGGTCTTCACCCGGGTTGTAGAGGAAGCAGTTGGAGATCGTGCCACCGATGTTGGCCGCCTGCGACGGCGAATAGCCATTGGCCAGCGCCCAGGCCTCCGCCAGGGTGCCTTCGCAGATGTCGTCCATGCCCTTCTTCAGTCGGCGATTCGTGTACTTCACGCCAAACGTCCATCGATCGGCGAGTGCCTTCTCCAGGCCCAGAATGAACTCATCCTGGAACATGGGCTTGATATTGGGGTCGACGACGGTACGCGGATCCTTCGGCGATCCATCGCCAAAGGTCTGTCGATTCCCGAGCTGGGCGCCGAGAATCGGTGCCTGGGTGCGGTCCGTCGAGTAGCCGTTGAACACGAAGTAGTCCTCGTAGAACGTCTCGGCACCACTGAGTCGCACGTTCGTGTTCGAGTACACGGGGATGTAGTACCGGCCCAGGTTGCCGTACAGCTTGGTCTCGGCCTTGCCTCCCAGGTCCCACGCGAATCCCGCACGCGGCGAAATCGTGTTCGTCACCTTGATGAAGGTGCCTCCGGAATCATTCAGATTCTCGAACGACTCGCCCCGGATACCGCCCGTGAGCACCAGATCCTTCGTTGCCTGCCACGAGTCTTCGACATACCAAGCACTGTTCTTGGTAACGAACGTCCCGCCGTTTCTGAGGAAGCGGGTCCGAACCACATCCAGCGGCGCCCCTGTGTTGTTGATGAACCCGGACCCGCCGACCTGCGCGCCGTCGGCCACGCGCTGAACGACGTACTGGGCGAGGCCACTGTATGTCGATCCGTCCACCGTGGTGTACTTCTCGTAGTCCAGGCCGGCTCGCACCGTGTGGACACCGAGCGCCCAGGAGAAATCCAACCGGTACGCGTCACGCTCGTCGCTCGCATTCGGCACGTCGACGATTCCATTGCCCGTCCAGCAACCCAGGTTCGCCGCAGTAACGCCGGTGCGTCGCTCGGCGACCACCGGACAGTTGGCCGACGGGATGAATGTGTTCCGCGAATACTTTCCTTTGCCGGCCAGAGCCGACAGCGAGATGTCGTCCGTCAACAAGCCGGTCCACTTGACGATCGTGTTCTGGCCACCGGTGGTGAACTCGTTCGTGCCGTTGTCAGCTCCCAGCTGCGTCGTGTATGGCGACACCGCTTCAAAGTTGCCTTCGCGGTCCTTGACCTTGTCGCTGAAGAGCGTGAGTTCGAGGCGGTTCTTTTCGTTGATATCCCAGTCCAACTTCGCCAGGTACTTGGGGGAATCGGCACGGACCAACGTATGGTCGGTCTGACCGAAGGTGTCTTCCTTTATCTTCTGGCCCTCGATCAAAGCAAAGCCATACAACTTGTCCTTGATGATCGGCCCGCCGGCATAGACGTTGGCGCTCAGGCGCTCTGTCTCACCTGGGCCCTCGATCAGGTTCCACTGTCCGGTCAAGGCCGACTGCTCCGCATGAACCGATCGGCCGCGGAGTCGGAGACCACCCACCTCTGCCGGCTGCCACGAGATGATGCCCCCGCCTTTGAACTCGTTCGTCCCGCGCTTGGTGTTAACGCTGACCACACCGCCGAGCGAACGGCCGAACTCGACGCCATACCCGCCGTTAAGCACCTGCACTTCAGCGATCGCCTCGAACGGCACCTCGTTGAACGCCAGCCCCTTGTTGATGTTGGTGACGTTGAAGCCGTTGATGTAGTACGCGTTCTCGGCCACCGACGCTCCGCCGATCGATGCCAGATTGGTCGCACGCGATTGCGGGCCAATCGAGAGAAAGCCACCCTCGCCCTGAACCGCTCCAGGCGCGAGCATCGTCACCGAGGTCACATTCGACTGAACCGGAATTCGCTCGAGTTCGGACTTCGTGATCGTGAAGCTCGGGTTGACCGTGGTGACGTCGATCGTTCGCACAGCTGAGCCGGTAACCGTCACCACCTGCGCGTCGCCGAAGTTGACCGTTGCGCCTGAACCCGCGGTCACGATGATTTCGCGCGTCTCCGCGGCCGCGCCGCCGCGGATGATGCTCACCCGGTACGTGCCCGGCGGCACCTGGGGCAGCTGATAGGTCCCGTCGGGATCGACCGTGGTCTGGCGCTTGATGCCGATCGACGGACTCTCGATCAGCACCGTCGCACCGGCCGTCGCCCGGCCGCTGATCGAACCCGCCGTCTGCTGTGCGTAGACGATCGATGCCAGACACAGGCCGGCCGCCGCAGCGATTGCCGACCGTTGCCACCCGCGTAGCCGAACTTGCTTCTTTGACACGATGAGCCCTCTCTCCAAATGGCAGATGATCGATAGATCCGTTCGTTGCCGCGGGCCTTCGGCAGCCTTGTAAGCCGCTTGTGGCCCGACATTTCAGGCATGTAAACGTGATGTCATTGTCATCTCGCAATGCACGCGGCGCCCCTCCGGGAAAACACCCTGGGACACAGACCATTGATATGGGCATGGCTTCGACGGGTGCGAAATGCACCCCGACGAAACCGACGACCTTGATAGCGCGCACCGCGTCGGACATCGTCGCCGGTTGGGGTACACCCTAACGGTGCTTGCCCCAGGGAGGGCGCTCGAAAGCCCAGGCTTGTCGCGTTGGCGGTGCACAACGCGGTGCGGTCGTGCCGAAGAAGACCCTGCTGCGCTCTAGCCGCGTTCTGCGTTCCAGCCGACAAGCACTTCGCGTCCCTGCACCGCCAACTCCACCCGCACCCCCACCGGCAGCGTCACCTTCGTCGGCACATGCCCGAATGGCAGCCCGGTGAGGATCGGCGTGCGCGTCACGCTGCGCAAATGCGCCACCGCACTCTTCAGCGTATAGCCGCGATCCAGCGGCGATGCCTTCCAGCCGCTCACCGCCCCGATCAGCACGGCCTTCTGCTGCTTCAGCACGCCGGCCTGGTGCAGCTGCAGCAGGCAGCGCTCGATGCGGTACGGGTGTTCGCTGACATCCTCGACGAACAGGATGCCGCCCTTGACCTGCGGGAAGTGCCTCGTGCCCAGCATCGAGCACACCATCGTGAGGTTGCCGCCCCAGAGCATGCCGCGTGCGTGCAGCCCGTCGAAGCCGGCCTCGGTGCGAAAGCCCACCGCGTGCAGCGCTCCCGACATGGCCTCGACGAAGCAGTCGCGCGCGATGTCGTCCACGCCGCCCTCGTCGTCGCTGCGGCCGAAGTCGTCGCAGGCCATCGGGCCGGCCCAGCTCGGGCGGCCGGTGTGTGCCAGCAGTCCGAGCTGCAGCGCCGTCATGTCGCTGTATCCCACCCAGCGCGTGCCGCGGTCGACGCTGCGGGCGATGCGCTTCCAGTCGATCGCATCGAGCAGCCGCGTCATGCCGTAGCCGCCGCGGCAGGCCATCGCGATCGAGGGCGCCGCATCGGCCACGCGGTTCAGTGTGGCGAGGCGGGTCGCGTCGTCGCCGGCAAAGCGCTGGTGGCGCGCGCGCACGCTCGCATCGAGCTGAGCATCGAACCCCAGCGCGCGCAGACGCTCCCGTGCCCGCCGCAGTGCATCGCGGCGCAGTTCCACGCCGGCGCTGGTGTAGATGACCAGCCGGTCCGAACCGCTCACCGCTCACCCTCCGGCGGCTCGATCACGTCGCCGGTGGGTATCTGCGGCAGATCGTCACCACTGCTTCCATCGGCACGATCTTCCGGCGGCAGGTCGGCTCGCGCCTGCGCGCGCCGTTCGGCAAAGAACTCGCGCAGCAGCTGGCCGGCCTGCTCGGCCAGCACGCCGCCGACGACCTCGGTGTGGTGGTTCAGCGCACGGTTCGCGAACAGATCGATCACCGATCCCGCGGCACCGGTCTTCGGGTCGGGCGCGGCGTACACCACGCGCTTCAGCCGCGCATGCATCATCGCCATCGCGCACATCGCGCAGGGCTCGAGCGTGACGTACAGCTCCAGCTCGGGCAGCCGGTAGTTCTCGAGCAGCTGCGCCGC
>JAEUPI010000075.1 GCA_016790175.1 Burkholderiaceae bacterium
TCGAAGGCGATGACGGCGCCGGACGGGCTGATCCGCATACCGCTCAACGAGGAGGCGAGCAAGACGACCGGGCAGATCGAGGAGTTCCTGATGGCCTTCAACGGCGAAGGCATCCAGCACATCGCCCTCCTCACCGACGACATCGTGGCCAGCATCGACGCGCTGCAGATGGCCGGCGTGCCGCTGATGACCGCGCCCAACGACGTGTACTACGAGATGCTCGACGAGCGGCTGCCCGGCCACGGCCAGGACGTGCCGGCGCTGCAGGCGCGCGGCATCCTGGTCGACGGCTCCACCGAGGGAGGCAAGAAGCGCCTGCTGCTGCAGATCTTCTCGCAGACGCTGATGGGGCCGGTGTTCTTCGAGTTCATCCAGCGCAAGGGCGATGAGGGCTTCGGCGAGGGCAACTTCAAGGCCCTGTTCGAGTCGATGGAGCGCGATCAGCTGCGGCGTGGGGTGATCGGCACGGCGTGACAGGCGCGCGCCGGCTTGCACGTCAGGCCAGCACCAGCCCGTACACCCGCTCGCCCGGCACACGCGTGTAGCCGGTGGCGTCGGCCAGCGGCCCGGCGATCGCGCTGGTGGCCTCGCCGGTGTCGACCTCGCGCGACTTCACGCTGGGTTGACCCTTCGCGTCGCTGAGCGTGCACACGCGCGGCGCCGGCCCGGCACCGCGGCGCTTGACCACCGCCACCTCGCCGCTCTTGAGCGTGACCAGCGCGCCCGGCGGGTGCACGCCGATGGCCTTGATCATCGCCATCGCCAGCGGTGAGTTCGCTTCCTGCTGGAACAACTGCCGCGAGGCCACCAGCGGCGGCAGCGGCGGCCGCTTGGCGCGCGGCGTGATCTTGGCCATGTAGACGTCGGCCATGCGCAGCAGGCGCGCTTCGTCGCAGGCCTGCGCCAACCCGCGCGGATAGCCGCTGCCGTCGGCACGCTCATGGTGTTCGGCCATCGCGCGCAGCCAGGCCGGATCGCCGAGGCCGGCCGCCTGCATCAGCCGCACGCCGGCCTCCGGATGGGCACGGATCACGTCGAGCTGCTTCTGCGTGGGCGGCGTGTCCTGTTCGGCCATCGCGGCCTGCAGCTCGAGCATCGCCACGTTCATCGCGAGCGCCGCGCCGACCAGGCTGCGCTGCCGCACCGCGTCCCAGCCCGCCTGCCGTGCGGCCAGCAGCGCCAGCACCGCGGCATGCAGCGCGTGCGACTGCGGATACAGCGCGAACCGGCGATCGTCCTGCCGCACGGCCATGAAGAGCGCCACGTCCACATCGCGGTCCACCAGCGCGATCAGCGCCTCGACCTCGGCCGACCAGTCGGCCGCCGCGCCCAACCCCTTGTGCGTACGCCGCAGCAGCGCGTCGAGCTCCCAGATCTGGCGCTCCCAGCGGTCGAATAGCGTGACCACGCGGGCCGCGCCTTCCCGCCCTGCGCCGGGCACCAGCGACAGCTGCTCGCGTCGCTCGAGCACGAGCCTGCGCTCGACCCAGGCGCCGCGCTCCTTGAGCGCCTCCATCTGCCGCTCGCTGGCGATCACCTGGCCGTCGTTGAGCAGCAGGCGCTCCTGGGCGTCGAGCACACGAAACAACAGCGTTTCGCCGACCTTGATGAGGTCGCTCACCTCGCCGATGGGCACGCGCTCGCCGAGCGGCATGGACGCCATGCACGCAGTGTAGGCCGCCGCGGGCGGCCCGCAGGGCGCCTCAGATCAAGGCCTTCTCGATCTCCGCAAAACTGATGGCGATCTCGGTCATCTCGATCGCACGTCCGAGCTGGCGCTCGACCTGCGTGCGCGACACCACGCCGCGCACCCGCAACGGGGCGCTGCCGCCACCCTCGACCACCAGCAGGTGGTTGCGGCCGAACTTCTGCAGCGTGGCCACCACGTCGCCCACGCAGGCCGCCTGCATCACGCCGTGGTCGATGGCATCGAGCCGCGCGAGCGGCGTCATCACGTCGGACACCTGCAATTCGTCGTGGCGCAGATCGCGCTGGTTCATCACCCGCATCGGCCGCTCGCCCTCGAGATCCGTGGTCGTGATCAGGCCTTCGATGGAGGGCATGTCGGTCACCACGAACAGCATCCGCACACCCTGGTAGATCATCGTCTGCTCGCACTGCGCCAGCGACGCCGAAAGACCGATCGTGGCGGCTTTCATCTTCGTCAGGTCGGTCATCACCTCCAGCGCCGGTGATTCCAGCCCGACCGAAGGCGCACGCCAAGCAAACCCCTGGGCGATCTCGGTCCCGGCCCCGAGGCCGCGTGTGGGCAGGATCGAATACGGATGCATCGCGGGCTCCTTCGCGGCAGACGCACAGCGCCACCGCACCTTACGCCCATCGGCGCGCGGGCGCCGGCCCGGCGGCCGCTATCCCTCGTCGCGAAGTCGGGTTCGGCGCGCCACGGCGGTGCCCAGGCGGCCATCGTGCAACGCTATTAGGGATGGCCCGCGCGCAGGTTTGCGCTAGCGTGGCCGCACAAGAGACACCGGTCGACGTCGATGCCCCATCGCGGCGAATCTGCCTCCGGCGCGCTGGTCCCGATCAGGGTCTGGGATCTGCCGACGCGTGCGTTCCATTGGGTGCTGGCATTGACGATCATCGGCTCCGTCGTCAGCGGGCACCTTGATGCGCTTGCCTGGCATCTACGCTTCGGCTACCTGGCGCTCGGGCTGCTGCTGTTCCGCCTGGTCTGGGGTTTTCTGGGCGGACGCTGGTCGCGCTTCGCGAGCTTTGCCTATCACCCCGGCACGCTGGTGCGATACCTGCGCGGAACGGCGCACGCCGACGAGCATCTCGATGTCGGACACAGCCCGTTGGGCGCGTTCTCGGTATTCGCAATGCTGCTGATGCTGGCCCTGCAGATCGCCAGCGGCCTGGTGGCCGACGACGAGGTGTCGACCACCGGGCCGCTCAATCGCTACGTCGGCAACGCCATTGCACAAATGGCCACCGGTTGGCACCGCACGGGCCAGTGGGTGCTGATCGTGCTGATCACGCTGCATGTCGGCGCGATCGCGTTCTACCGCGTGCGTCGCAACCGCAATCTCGTGGGCCCGATGCTCAGCGGCGACAAGCTGCTGCCGCCCGGCACGCCGGCCGCGGCGGACGGTCCGGCCGCACATGCCACCGCGCTGCTGCTCGCAGGGCTGGTCGCGGCGGTGGTGGGGTATATCGTCTCGCTCGGCGGCTGAGCCGCGCGACAAGCCGCTTCAGCGTGCAGCGAAGCAGCGATTCGCAAACGATGCGCCAATGCCGGCCGATCGAAACCGCGGGAGCACGCATGAAGGTCCTCACCATTTACGCCCACCACAACCCGCGCTCGTTCTGCCACGCGGTATTGAAGAGCTTCTCTGCCGGGCTGCAGGAGGCAGGCCACGAGCATGAAGTGGTAGACCTCTACGCGATCGGCTTCGACCCAGTGTTCAGCGAGCGCGACGCGCCTGACTGGGTAGACAACAGCGTGCCCGACGATGTGCTGGCGCATTGGCGCGTGAAAGCCTCACTGCTGTCCGGTGCACGCAACCCGCTGAAGCGATTGCTGGTGCGACGCTGGATCGGCCGCAGTAGCGACCGCGAAGTCGTACGACGGCTGCACGCGCTGGGTCCACCGCGCGACGTGGCCGAGCAGCAGGCCAAGGTGGCGTGGGCCGATGCACTGGCCTTCATTGCACCCGTGTACTTCGTGGGCTTCCCGGCAATCCTGAAGGGCTGGATCGAGCGCGTGTTCAGCGTGGGCTTCGCCTTCGACATGACGGCGCAGGCCTGGCGCGGCGACCTCGAAGGGCGCGTGCCGCTGCTCCGGCACGCGAAGGCGCTGATCATCCAGACGACGATCTGGAACGAGGCGTCGTACGACACCGGTCTCAAGGCAGCAATGAAGCTGCTCGTGGACGAATACTCGTTGCGTTTCCCCGGCGTGCAGCGCGTGGAGCACGAGTACTTTCATGCGGTGCACGGGGCAGACGATTCGGAGCGCGCGGCGTATCTCGAGCGCGCCCGTCGCCTGGGGCGGCAGTTCTGAGGTCAGCGCCGGTCGAGTTGGCACACGAACGGGCAGGCCCTTGTGCCGGCGCTATGCTGCGCCGCTTTGCAGAAGGAGCAACTGTGGATCTCGACGACATGGGTCTGGCCAGCCGCCGCGCCGTACTCGGCCACGCCTATGTGGACAACGCGCTGGCCAAGGCGACGCGGTTTTCCGGCGGCGGTGGATGCGTTTCGCAGCGCGGCTGAGGTGATCGACGCTACCTAGGCTCGCCGTCGATCGGTCGTGTACGGACGCGAGGCGCGCTCGCGAAGTCGTCGCCAGATCGCCTCACGACATCGCGACCTGCTGTCGCGCAAACCGCGCTTCGACGCTGAGCCCGATGATTCAACATCGACCCGGCCACGCCGTGGTTCACGATCAACCTGGAAGCGGCATGACACCACAACGCAGACCCGACACCCATACGCTTGTTGCCTGGACTGTGGCAACGGCGCTTGCCGCCTCACCGGCGCTCGCCCAAGACACCCGGCAGATCGCCACGTTGAAGCCTCCGGCGCAGGAAGCGCTGCGCAAGGAGATGCTCGACAACCTGATTGCGCTGAACACGATCGTCACGCTGCTGGCGACCAACCAGGTCAAGCAAGCAGGCGAGTTGGCGGAAAAGGAACTGGGCAACAGCGCGACGGGCAAGCATGCCGGCCAGCCCTTCGACGCGCGGCCCGGACCGCAAATGCCGCGCGAGATGCATCAGCTGGGCATGAGCGGCCATGCCGCAGCCAGCGCGTTCGCGCGTGCGGCCGCCAGCGGCGATCGCGACAAGGCGCTGGCGGAGTTGCCGGCGCTGGTCGGCGCCTGCGTGGCCTGCCACGCGTCGTACCGCATTCGCTGAAGTCCTAGGCCGACCCGTCTGCGGCGCGATCGGGCCGCCAGCGTCACCCCGTATTCCTCAACCCCGCCGCGATCCCGTTGATCGAGATGTGGATGCCGCGCTGCACGCGCTCGTTCACCGGCTCGCCTTCGCGCCGGGCGCGGTAGCGGCGCATCAGCTCCACCTGCAGGTGGTTCAGTGGGTCAAGATACGGAAAGCGGTGCTCGATCGACCGCGCGAGGCTCGGGTTGGCGGCCAGGCGGCGCTGCTCGCCGGTGATCTGCGCCAGCGCCTGCGCGGTGCGCTGCCACTCGGCCTCGATCGCCGCGAAAATGCGCTTGCCCGCACGCGTGTCTTCCACCAGCTCCACATAGCGCGCCGCGATGCCGAGGTCGGTCTTCGCGAGCACCATGTCGAGGTTGGACATCAGCGTGCGGAAGAACGGCCACTGCCTGCCCATCTTGCGCAGCAGTGCGAGCCGCGTGCTGCGTGAACCAGACCCCTCATCGAGAAACGCCGCCACGCCCGAGCCAAAGCCATACCAGCCGGGCAGCGCCACGCGGCACTGGCCCCAGCTGAAACCCCAGGGGATCGCGCGCAGGTCCTCGATCGCGCGGGTGGCCTTGCGCGAGGCCGGGCGCGAGCCGATGTTCAGTTCGGCGATCTCGCGGATCGGCGTCGCGGCGAAGAAGTAGTCCACGAATCCCGCCGTCTCGTACACGAGCCGGCGGTAGGCAGCCATGCTCGCGCGCGAGATCGCCTCGGCCGCCTCCAGAAACGCCTTGGGCGCCGGCCGCGTGGGGTGCAGCAGCGTAGCCTCCAGCGTGGCAGCCACCAGCGTCTCCAGGTTGCGCAGGCCGATCTCGGGGTTCGCATACTTGCTCGCGATCACCTCGCCCTGCTCGGTCAGGCGGATCTGGCCCTTCACCGTGCCCGGCGGTTGCGCGAGGATGGCGTCGTAGCTCGGGCCGCCGCCGCGGCCCACGGTGCCGCCGCGGCCATGGAAAAGGCGCAGCGTCAGGCCGTGCGACGCGGCGAGCTCGTCGAACAGCTGCACCAGCGCCACCTCGGCGCGATAGAGCTCCCAGTTGCTGGTGAAGACGCCGCCGTCCTTGTTGCTGTCGCTGTAGCCGAGCATCACGTCCTGCTCGCCGCCGCTGGCGCGCACCATCTCGGCCACGCCGGGCAGTGCGTAGAAGCCGCGCATGATCGCCGCGGCCTGGCGCAGGTCGCCGATCGTCTCGAAGAGGGGCACCACGATCAGCGCGCTGCGCATGCCCTCGGCCAGCGTGCCGCGCGCGAGGCCCACCTCCTTCAGCAGCAGCAGCACCTCGAGCAGGTCGCTCACGTCCTCGGTGTGCGAGATGATGTCGTGGCGGATCGCCGCCGGCCCGTAGGCGGCCAGCGCCTCGAGCGCGGCCTCGAAGACGGCCATCTCGCCGCGCGTGGCCTCGCTGTACGCATGGCCCACCACGCGCAGCGGCCGCGCATCGTTGAGCAGGCCCAGCAGCACCTCGCGCCGCTGCGGCTCGGCGAGCGCGGCATAGTCCTCCGCCACGCGCGCGGCGGCGAGCAGCTCGGCGATCACGGCCTCGTGCTTGTCGGAGCTCTGGCGCAGATCGAGCGTCGCGAGGTGGAAGCCGAACACCTGCACCGCGCGTTGCAGCGGATGCAGCCTGGGGGAGATCAACGCATCGGCATGGTGGTGGCGCAGCGAGGTCTCGATCACGCGCAGGTCAGCCCCGAACGCGTCGGCGCTGGGGTATGGATCTTGCGGCGCCACCGCATGGCGAAGCGCCTCGGTGCCGGTGAGCGCGTGCAGCGTGGCGGCCAGCCGCGCATAGATGCCGGTCAGCGCGCGGCGATACGGCTCGTCCTCGCGGTGGGGGTTGCGGTCGGGCGAGCGATCGGCCAGTGCCCGCATCTCGGGCGTCACGCCGGCCAGTAGTTGCGAGATGGACAGTTCGGCACCGAGCTCGTGCACCTCGGTCAGGTAGAAGCGCAACACCACTTCGGACTGCCGCGCCAGCGCGCCGCGCAGCGTGTGTGCGCCCACGTTGGGGTTGCCGTCGCGGTCGCCGCCGATCCAGTGGCCCATGCGAAAGAACGCGGGAACCGCGTGCCCCGGCAGCGCATGCTCGAGTTCGGCATACAGCCGTGGCACCTGCCGCAAAAAGGTCACCGGGTAGTACGACAGTGCGTTCTCCACCTCGTCGGCCACGGTGAGCTTGGAGTAGCGCAGCATGCGCGTCTGCCACAGCTGGGTGATGCGTGCGCGCAGCAGCGCCTCGTTGTCGCTGCGCTCGCGCTCGGTGGCCAGATCGTCGCGCACGCCCACCAGGCGCGCGATCGCGAACTCCGCATCGAGAATGCTCTTGCGCTGCACCTCGGTGGGGTGCGCGGTAAGCACCGGCGAGATGTGTGCACGCGCCAGCGTGGTGGCCACCTGCGCCGGCTTCACGCCGGCCGCCACCAGGTGCTCGAAGCAGGCCTCGAGCGAGCCGGGATGCAGATGCCCCGCACGCTCATGGTGCCGGCTACGCCGCACATGGTGCCGGTCTTCGGCGATGTTGGCCAGGTGGCTGAAGTAGCTGAAGGCGCGGATCACGCTCACCGTCTGGTCGGTCGACAGGCCCTTGAGCAGGCGAGCCAGCTCGCGGCCGGCGCTGTGGTCGCGCTTGAGCCGATAGGCCACCGAGAGCTTGCGGATACGCTCGATCAGCTCGTAGGCCTCGGTGCCCTCCTGCTCGCGGATCACCTGGCCGAGGATGCGGCCGAGCAGGCGGATGTCTTCGACCAGCGGGGCGTTCTTTTCCGCCGCGTCGTCGCGGCGGCGGCCGCGCGTGGCGGTTTCAGTGCGGGTTCGCATCTCGTGCTTCCTGGGCTGGCGCGCCGACTATACGGGGCGCTAGCAAGAAGCCTGCGAGCTGCGCGCGACGTCAGAACGCGCCCTGCACCAGGTTCGTCGGCCGGCCGGCCACGAAGGCCTCGATGTTGTCGATCAGTTGATCGGCCAGGGTCTGCTGCGCCTCGTCGGACGCCCAGGCCACGTGCGGCGTCAGGATCACGTTGTGACGGGCGGCGGCGCGCATCAGCGGGTTGTCGGGCGCCGGCGGCTCGCCATCGACGACATCGAAGCCCGCGCCGGCGATCAGCCCGGCGTCGAGCGCACGCACCAGTGCGGCCTCGTCGACCAGGCCGCCGCGCGCGGTGTTCACGATCAGCGGGCGGCGCTTCATCGCCTCGAACTCCGGCATCGCGAGCATGTGGCGCGTGTCCGGGGTCAGCGGCGAGTGCAGCGAGATCACGTCGCTGGTTTCGATCACCTCCTGCCAGGGCGTGTACAGCGGGCCGAGCCCGCTCTTGCCCTTGTGCGCGGCGAACATCGGCTGCATGCCGAAGGCCTTGCCGATCTCGGCCACACGCTGGCCCAGCACGCCTTCGCCGATGATGCCCAGCCGCGCCCCGCGCAGGTCGCGGATCGGATGGTCGAAGAAGCAGAACTGCCCGGCCTGCTGCCAGCGCCCGGCCAGCACCGACTCGCGATAGGCCACGACGTTGCGGCGCAGCGCCAGGATCAGCGCGAAGGTGTGCTCGGGCACCGTGTTGACGGCATAGCCGCGGATGTTGCTCACCAGCACGCCGCGGGCCGCGCAAGCCGCCTTGTCGACGCAGTCGGTGCCGGTGGCGGCAAACGCGATCAGCTTGAGCGCCGGCAGTTGCGCGAGCGCCGCGGCGCCGATCGGCACCTTGTTATTGATGACGATCGACGCGCCGGCCAGGCGCTCGACCACCTGGTCGGCCCGCGTCTGGGCGTGCTCCACCAGCTCGTGCGCGAACGCCGGCGGCCTGAGCCGGATCTGCGGCGCGATCGTCGCGCGGTCGAGGAAGACGATGCGATGGGTCATGTTGCGACGGTCTCGGTTTGATCGGCCAGCAGGCGCCGTGCCTCGGCGACGATCGCCTCGGCCGTGATGCCGAAGTGAGCGTACAGCGTTTCGGCCGGGCCCGATGCGCCAAAGCCGGTCATGCCGACGAAGCCGCCCCGCTCGCCCAGCCAGCGGTCCCAGCCGAAGCGCAAGGCCGCCTCGCAGCCGACGCGCACGGTGCCCGGGCCGAGCACGCTCGAGCGGTACGTGGCGTCCTGCGCCGCAAAGAGCTCCCAGCTCGGCATCGATACCACCGCGGTCGGCGTGCCGGCTGCCTGCAGCGCATCGCGCGCGGCCAGCGCCAATGCCACCTCGGAGCCGGTGGCCAGCAGCGTGACCTCGCGTGGCCCGCCCGTGCATTCGGCCAGCACATAGGCGCCGCGACGCGACAGATTGGCGCTGGTCAACGTCCGTCGCACATGCGGCAGGGCCTGGCGCGCGAACACGAGCGTCGATGGCCCGCTGCGGTGTTCGAACGCGATCTCCCAGCATTCGGCCGCCTCGGCCGCGTCGGCCGGCCGCAGCACCAGCATGTTGGGCATCGCGCGCAGCGACGCCAGGATTTCCACCGGTTGGTGCGTCGGGCCGTTGCGCCCGATGCCGATGGAATCGTGGCTGAACACGAACTTCACCGGCAACCCCATCAGCGCGGCCATGCGCATCGCCGGGCGCTCGTAGTCGGAGAACGCGAGATAGGTCACCGCCAGCGGCACCACGCCGCCATGTGCCGCCATGCCGTTGGCCATGGCACCCATCACGTGCTCGCGCACGCCGCAGTGCACATAGGCGCCGCGGCGGTCCTGCGCGGTAAAGGCGCTCAAACGACGCTTGTGGTTGGTGGGCGCCTCCAGGTCGGCGCAGCCGACCATGCGCTCGGGCATGCAGTCGACCAGCGCATCGTTGATCTCGGCCGACACGAAGATGCCGCTCGACGCCGGTGGGCGTTCGAGCGCCTCGCGCTTGTACGTCATCAACACGTCGCGCCAGCCCTCGGGCAGTTCGCCTGCGAGCACGCGCTCGAACTCGGCGCGCTCGGCCGGCGGCAGCGAGGACACACGCCGGCGCCAGGCGTCGCGCTCGCTGCGCCCGCGGACGCCCGCTGCGCGCCACGTGGCCAACACGTCGGTGGGCACGTCGAACGGCGGCGCCGACCAGCCGAGCTGATCGCGTGCCGTTGCCGCGTCCTCAGGGAAGAGCTTCGCGCTGTGCCCGCCGCGCTGGCCCTGCAGCCGCGCGATGCCCTTGGCGATGACCGTACGGCAGGCGATCAGCGACGGCCGCGGGTCGGCCTTGGCCGCGGCGATCGCCGCCGACACCGCATCGAGATCGTGCCCGTCGACCTCGACGACATGCCAGTTCGCCACGCGGCAGCGCGCCGCGACGTCCTCGCTGATCGACAACTCGGTCGCACCATCGTCGGTGATGCGGTTGTCGTCCCACAGCAGAATGAGCTTGCCCAGTCCCAGGTGGCCGGCCAGCGCGATCATCTCCTGACCGATGCCTTCCTGCAGGCAGCCGTCGCCGACGAAGGCGTAGGTCCGGTGGTCGACCACGCCGGCACCGAAGCGTGCGTTCAGGTAGGCCTCGGCCACCGCCATGCCGAAGGCATTGGCGATGCCCTGGCCGAGCGGACCGGTGGTCACTTCGATGCCCGAGGCCATGTCGCGCTCGGGATGACCCTCGCAGCGTGAGCCGAAATCGCGGAAGGTGCTCACCTGCTCGATGCCCATGCGCTCGACGCCGATCAGGTGCAGCAATGCATAGAGCAGCATCGAGCCATGACCGTTGGACAGCACCACGCGATCACGATCGGGCCACGTGGGATCGGATGCATCGAACTTCAGGTGCCGCGTATACAGCGCGGTGGCGATCTCGGCCATGCCGAGCGGTACGCCCTGGTGGCCTTCGCCGGCGCGCACGATGGCGTCGATCGCAAGAAATCGGATGGCGTTGGCCAACGGCGTGAGTTCGGCGTTCGACATGGTGGCAGTGCGTGAATGTGGGTCATGCTGGAGCCCCCGCTCGGAGGGGGCTCGGGGGAGCCGTTTGTTCGGCCGGAGGCTCGGCGCCTTCACGCGCCGAGCCAACCCTTGATCCGTGCGCCGAGCGCGGTGCGGCTGATGCCGTAGCGGTCGTGCAAGGTCGGCAGCGCGCCGGCGTCGAGGAACGCATCGGGCAGACCCGCCAACTGGAAGCCCGCCGGCTGCACGCGATGGCGCAGCAGCGCGCTGGCCACCGCCTCGCCGAGGCCGCCGATCACTGAGTGGTTCTCGGCGACCACGACCAGGCGATGCTTGTACTTCACGGCTTCGACAATCGCGGCCTCGTCGAGCGGCTTGATCGTCGGGCAGTGCAGCACCGCGACGCCCACCTTGTCGGTCGCGAGATCCTGCGCGACCTCGAGTGCGCGCATCGTCAGCAGCCCGCTCGAAATCACCAGCACGTCGGCACCGTCGCGCAGCAGCTTGGCCTTACCGAGTTCGAAGCGGTAGCCCTCGATCTCGTCGAGCACCAACGGCACCTGGCCGCGCAGCAGCCGCATGTACACCGGCCCCTTGTGCGCGGCGATCTGCGGTACGGCCTGTTCGATGTCGAGTGCGTCGCAGGGGTCGACGATCGTCAGCCCGGGGATGCCGCGCATCATCGCGATGTCTTCGGTCGCCTGGTGGCTCGGGCCGTAACCGGTGGTCAGCCCCGGCAGTGCGCAGCAGATCTTGACGTTGAGGTTCTCCTCGGCGATCACCTGATGGATGAAGTCGTACGCGCGCCGCGTGCCGAACACGGCATACGTGGTGGCAAACGGCATCAGCCCCTCCTTGGCCAGGCCGCCGGCGGTGGCCATCAGCAATTGCTCGGCCATGCCCATCTGGAAGAAGCGCTCCGGATAGGCCTGCGCGAACAGGTGCAGGTCGGTGTACTTAGCAAGGTCGGCCGTCAGGCCGACGATCTCGGGCCGCGACGCGGCGTACTCGACCAGCGCCTTGCCGAATGGCGCCGCCTTCACGCGTTGCCCTTCCGAGGCGATCGACGCGATCATCGCCGAGGTAGTCAAGCGCGGTTTCTTCTCCGCGACGGAGGTGTTCATGCCGGGGCTCCTTCGGGCTGCATGTAGGGTTGCGACTGGTCCAGCACGGCAATCGCCTGCTGCCATTCGGGCGGATCGACGCGGATGAAGTGGTTCTTCTCGCGCGTTTCAAGGAACGGCACGCCTTTGCCCATCAGCGTATCGAACAGGATCACGCGCGGCTTGGGTTCCTTCAGCGAACGGGCCTTGTCGAATGCGGCGAGCACTGCGGGCAGGTCGTTGCCGTTCACGCGCTGCACATGCCAGCCGAACGCGGACCACTTGTCGGCCAGCGGCTCGAAGCCCAGCACCTTGCCCGACGGGCCATCGGCCTGCTGGTTGTTGATGTCGACCAGGCAGATCAGGTTGTCCAGTCCGTGGTGCGCGGCACCCATTGCGGCCTCCCAGGTGGAGCCTTCGTCGAGCTCGCCGTCGGACATCGAGTTGTAGACGAAGGCCGGGTTCTTCTTCTGCTTCAGGCCCAGCGCGATGCCGACGCCGATCGCCAGGCCCTGCCCGAGCGAGCCGCCGGAGATCTCCATGCCCGGCGTGTAGGTGGCCATGCCCGACATCGGCAGGCGGCTGTCGTCACTGCCGTAGGTGTCGAGCTCGCTCTCCGCGATGACGCCGGCCTCGATGAGCGCGGCGTAGTGCGCGATCGCGTAGTGGCCGTGCGAGAGCAGAAAGCGGTCGCGGCCTTCCCATTGCGGATCGTCGGGCTTGAGGTTCATCGCGTGGCCATAGGCCACGGCCAGCACGTCGGCGTAGCCGAGCGCCTGACCGATGTAGCCCTGGCCCTGCACCTCGCCCATGCGCAGCGCGTAGCGCCGGATGCGGTAGGCGCGCTGAGCCAGCTTGGCGAGCTGGTTGGTGGTGGTCGTCATCGAAGACTCCTTGTAGGAACGCGGATCACTTCAGGATCGTGGCCGGCACGTAGGACACGAGCAGCAGGATCAGGAACGCCACGGCATAGAACGGCCCCAGTTCGCGGACCGTCTCGCCGACTTTGACCTTGGCCACTGCGCTGGTGATGAACAGCGTGGTGCCCACCGGCGGGGTGTACAGGCCGATGGCCAGGTTCACGGTCATCATGATTCCCAGCTGCGTCAGATCCATGCCGATCGCATTGGCCAGCGGCACGAACACCGGCGTCAGCAGCAGCACGGCGGCGGGCAGATCGATGAACATGCCGCATACCAGCATCAGCACGTTCATCATCAGGACCACAGTCCAGCCGCTCGACAGATGCTCCCTCGCCCACGCGACGACGCCGTCGGGCATGCGGTCGAACGTGAGCAGCCAGCCGATCGCGGCCGATGCCATGATCACGAGCAGCACCACGCCGGTGGCCAGCCCGGCTTCGACAATGGCGGCATGCAGGCGCTTGAGGCCGAGGTCGCGATAGACCAGAGCCGACACGAGGCCCGCAAACAAGGTGGACAGCACGGCGACTTCGGTCGGCGTGGCAATGCCGAAGCGAAGGAACACGACGATCAGCACCGGCAGCATCAGCGCCGGCGAGGCATAGGTCAGCTGCTTGCGGAACACCGGCCAGTCGAGCTTGCGCGTCTCGCGCGGGAAGTTGCGTCGGCGGCCGACCCACCAGCACACGGCCATGAATCCGCCGCACATCAGCAGGCCCGGCAGGATGCCGGCGACGAACAGCGCCGCGATCGACGTGTTGCTCACCAGCGCGAACAGGATCATCGGGATCGACGGCGGGATCAGGATATCGATCGTCGCCGCCGCGGCGAGCGTGGCGGCCGAGAACGCCGGCGGATAGCCCAGGCGCTTCTGCCAGGGGATCAGCAGCGAGCCGATCGCCGACGCGTCGGCGACCGCCGAGCCCGAGACGCCACCGAAGATCGTCGACGACAACACGCCCACCTGGCCAGGGCCGCCGTGGAAGCGTCCGATCAACGTCGACAGCACGCCGATCAGCGCCTCGCCGAGCTTGCCGCCCATCATCAGCGTGCCAGTGAGCATGAAGAACGGAATCGCGATCAGCGGAAAGCTCTGTACCTGCGCCACCATCTGCTGCACCAGCAGATCGAGCGGCACCTTGTCGGAAGTGGCGGCGGCCGCCATCGCGGCGACGAGCAGCGCATGCGCGATCGGGATCGCAATGACGGCAGCGCCGAGAAAGACAACGAGGATCAATGCGGTCATGTCGGTCTGCCCTTCGCTACCAATGCGGCTGCGGCACCTGCGGCGCGTCGACGCCGGCGGTGGGCGGCTCGCTCGTCTGCCAGGCGCGCCAGGCCGAGAACAGCGCCAGCACGGCCAGCATCAACATGCCGCCCATCACGCAGCCATAGGTCACCGATCCCGGCACGTGCAGGATCGGAGACTTCTCGTCGTGCACGATCTCGAGCATGCGGAACGTGGCCACGCTGAGCACCGCGTAGAGCGCCGCCACGCTCAACCACGCCAGCGCCGTTACCGGGCGGCGTGCGGCAAAGGGCAGCTTCTCCATCAGAAACGTCGTCGTGATGTGCGCGCCGTGCTGTGCCGCCAGCACCACGCCGGCCATCACCAGCCAGGGGAACAGCAGCTCGGGCACTTCGTTGCCCCACTGCAGGCTCGAGCCGGTGGCATAACGCAGCACGGTGTTGCCGCACAGGATCACGAAGATCACGGACGTGCTCACCCACAGCACCGCGCGACAGACGCCGCCCACCGCATGCTCGATCGCGCGTTCGATCGCACCCATGCTTGTCTCCTCGAAAGCGAAGGACAGGGCGCCGGAGGCGCCCGCACTCCTGTATGCTTACTTCACGCGCGCGGCGGCGATCACCTTCTTCACGTACGGGCCGATGGGGCCGGCCGCCCACTTGTCGTCCACGGCGGCCGTGCCCTTCTCGAACGCGACCTTGTCGACCGTATCGACGCGCACGCCCTTGGACTTCAGGTCGGCGATCAGCTTGTCGTCGGACTCCTGCGACAGCTTGCGCTGCAGCGCGGTCGCCTCGGTGGCCGCCTCCTGCACGGCCTTGCGATCGGCCTCGGACAGCTTGTCCCAGCTGCGCTTGCTCATCAGGAAGGGCGTCATCTCATACTTGTGGCCCGTGAGCGAGATGAACTTCTGCACTTCGTAAAGCTTGCTGGCGTGGATGTTCATCAGCGGGTTCTCCTGCCCGTCGACCACACCCTGCTGCAGCGCCACGTACAGCTCTGCGAACTTGATCTGTTGCGCTTCGGCGCCCAGGCTCTGCATGATGTCCACGGTGACGGCATCGGGCGGCGTGCGCATCTTCATGCCCTTCAGGTCTTCGGGCTTGAGCAGCGGCTTCTTGCTGTTGCTCATATGGCGGATGCCGTTGTCCCAGTAGCCGAGCACGACCAGGCCCTTCTCGGCGCTCTTGTCGGCCAGCTCCTTGCCCAGCGGACCGTCGAGCAGCTTCCAGGCCTGCGGCAGGCTGGAGAACAGGAACGGCATGCCGAATGCGGCGTACTCGGGCACCGCGTTGGCCACCGCGCCCTGCGAATTGGCGGAGAGGTCGAGCGCACCGGTACGCAGCGCCGTGACCATCGCGGCGTCGTCGCCGAGCTGGGCCGACGGCGCCACCTGCACCTCGATGCGGCCGTTCGACTTGGCCTTCACCACATCGGCGAACTTGACCGCGGCCTCGTGGCGCGGGTTTCCTGGCGCCGCGCCGTGCCCGAGCGTCAGCTTGGTGGTCTGCGCCTGTGCGCCGAAGGCGGTGCCTGCGGCGGCCAGCGCCAGCAGTGTGCGAACGAAGGTCTTGCGTTGCATCTTGGGTCTCCTCGTGTGGTGTGTGGGCGAGTGAATCAATGGATCAACATGCCGCCGTTGACGTCGAGCGTCACGCCGGTCAGGTACTTGGCCAGGTCGCTGGCAAGAAACACCAGGCAGCCGGCCACGTCGGCGGGCTCGCCGATTCGGTTCAGCGGAATGCCCTCGAGGATGGTCTTGAGCTTGTCCTCGGGTATGAGTCCTTTGTTGATGTCGGTCGCGATCAGGCCCGGCGTCACGCAGTTGACGCGAATGCCGTCGATGCCGAACTCGCGCGCCATCGCACGGGCCAGGCCCAGCACGCCGGCCTTGGCCGCCGAGTAATGCGGCCCACCGAGGATGCCGCCGCCGCGCTGCGCCGACACCGACGAGACGCAGCAGATCGCGCCGCTCTTCTGCTTGCGCATCACGGGAATCACTGCCTGCGACATGTACAGCGTGCCGCGCAGGCTGACGTCCAGGATGCGGTCGTAGTCGGCACCGGTGATGTCCAGCGTCTTCACCGGCTGCGTGATGCCCGCGTTGTTGACGAGGATGTCGATGCGGCCGAAGGCCTTCAGCACCGCGGCCGCGGCGGCATCGCACGACGCCTTGTCGGTCACGTCGGCCACCACGCCGAGGTGACCGTCGCCCAGCCTGCCGGCGGCGGTGGTGGGCTCGGCGCCGGCCAGATCCAGTATGGCCACGCGGGCGCCGTGTTGTGCCATCAGCTTGGCGGTGGCGAATCCCAGGCCGTTGGGGCCGGCACCGCCGGTGATGACGGCGACCTTGTCCTTGAGCAGCATCTGAATCGTCTCCTGTGGAGGGTGGTGTTCGATGCCGCAGATGGTGTCGAGAGGCTGGCCTGACGGCAAACGATGATTCATCACCGTAAGATGACGATCGTTCAGCTTACCTGCGGAGAAACACCATGTCCGGGCTGCCTCCCATGGCCAATTTGCTGGCGTTCGAGGCCGTTGCGCGGCGGCGCAGCTTCGCGCTGGCAGCGGCCGAACTCCACCTCACCGCGTCGGCCATCAGCCACCAGGTGGCACGCCTCGAAGCGCAGTTGTCGATCCGTCTCTTCGAGCGCAGCGCACATGGCGTGCGGCTGAGCCCTGCGGGCGAGCAGTACCTTGCGCGTGTGGCGGGTGCGCTGTCGGCGATCGCCACGGCCACCGACGACATGCGCCAGGGCGTCGGCAACAGCCTCTACGTGCACTGCTCGCCCAGCCTGGCCACCTTGTGGCTCATGCCTCGGCTGCCGGGCTTTGCGCAGGCACATCCCGACATCTCGCTCAACCTGTCGGCCGCGCACACGCACAGCGATTTCGCACTGGGTCAGGTCGACCTCGACATCCGCTACGGCGTGCCGCGCTGGCCGAACCTGGTGGTCGAACCGCTGTTCGAAGAACGCATCGTGCCGCTGGCCAGCCCGGCGTTCATTCGCGCGCATCGACTCAAGCGGGCCGAACAGTTGCTCGGGGTACCGCTGATCCAGAGCAACGTGAGCGTGGTCCAGTGGTCCGACTGGTTTGCCGAATTCACCGACAAGCGGGCGCCCGACCGCTTCTCGCTGCGGTTCGACCGCGCACACATGTCGCTCGATGCCGCCACGCAAGGACTGGGCGTCGCGCTGGAGAGCACGACCACCGGCGCCCAGCACCTGGCCGAAGGCAAGCTGCAGCCCGTGCTCGGCCTGGACAAGTCGATGCGGGTCAAGGCGCACTTCGCGGTCTATCCTGCGCGCCACGGCAAGCGATCGCCCGTCGAGGCATTCCTGTCGTGGTTGCACGGCGAGGCGGCCAGGAGCACGCCCTCACGATCGCACACGAAGGCGCACGCATAGCGCCGCCCGGCCCGATGACGGCAGGGATTTCATGCCTCACGCCTCCGCGCGGCAACGCCGACAATCGACCGTCGTATGGAAGTCCAAGTCACCGAAGAGGTCCAGCAGCTGCGCAAGGGCGCCGGCGAGACCTTTCATGGCGAGGGCATCCTCGCGATCACCAAGGCGCTGCTGCAGTCGGGCGTGGCCTACGTGGGCGGCTATCAGGGCGCGCCGGTGTCGCACCTGCTCGACGTGATGGTGCAGGCCGAGCCGTATCTGCGTGAGCTCGGCGTGCACGTGGAGGCCTGCTCCAACGAGGCCTCGGCCGCCGCGATGCTGGGCGCCAGCCTGCACTACCCGGTTCGCGGCGCGGTCACCTGGAAGAGCATCGTCGGCACCAACGTGGCGGCCGATGCGCTCTCGAATCTCTCGTCACCCGGCGTCACCGGCGGCGCGCTGATCGTCAGCGGCGAAGACTACGGCGAGGGCGCCAGCGTGATCCAGGAGCGCACGCAGGCCTACGCGATGAAGAGCACGATGCTGCTGCTCGACCCGAGGCCCGATCTGGAAGTCATGGTGCGCATGGTCGAGCACGGCTTCGCGATGAGCGAGGCGAGCCACATGCCGGCGATCCTGCAGCTGCGCATCCGCGCCTGCCATGTTCGCGGCAGTTTCGTGGCCAGCGACAACCTGGCGCCGCGCATCTCGACGCAGCATCCGCTGGCCGAGCCGGCGCCGTTCCAGTACGCCAAGCTAGCGCACCCGCCGGTGATCTACGGCCACGAGAAGCTCAAGGTCGAGGAGCGCATCCCGGCCGCGCAGGCCTACATCGCCGCGCACCGGCTCAACGAACGCTTCGACGGCGCGCAAGCCAGCGTGGGCCTGATCGTGCAAGGCGGCCTGTACAACTCGCTGCAGCGCGCGCTTCAGCACTTGGGTCTGGCCGATGCCTTCGGGCACGCACAGCTGCCGATGCTGGTGCTCAACGTCACCTACCCGCTGGTGCCGCAAGAGGTGGTGGACTTCTGCGTCGGCAAGCGCGCGGTGCTGGTGCTCGAGGAAGGCGCACCCGAATACATCGAGCGCGACATCCTCGCCGCGCTGCA
>JAEUPI010000084.1 GCA_016790175.1 Burkholderiaceae bacterium
CGGGCCGCGCGTCGTGCGCATGTAGACGAAGTCGTCCTTGACGAACAGGTCCTGGCCCTCGACGAGCTCGATGCCCATCTGCTGCGCCAGGAAGGCGTGCTCGAAGTAGGCGCTGTTGTACATGCCCGGCGTGAGCAGCACCACCAGCGGCTCGTTGACCGACGGCGGCGCGACGGCGCGCAGGGTCTCGAGCAGCAGGTCGGGGTAATGCGCCACCGGCGCGATGCGATGCTGGGCGAACAGCTCGGGGAAGAGCCGCATCATCATCTTGCGGTTCTCGAGCATGTAGCTCACGCCGCTGGGCACGCGCAGGTTGTCCTCGAGCACGTAGTAGGTGCCGCTGCCGTCGGGCAGCGCGGCGCGCACGATGTCGATGCCGGCGATGTGCGAATACACGTCGCCCGGCACGCTCACGCCGGCCATCTCGGGCCGGAACTGCGCGTTGCGCAGCACCTCGTCGGCGGGAATCACGCCGGCCTTCAGGATCTGCTGGTCGTGATAGACATCGTGGATGAAACGGTTCAACGCCGTCACGCGCTGCTGCAGGCCCTTGCGCATCCAGGCCCACTCGTGCTGCGGGATGATGCGCGGAATCAGGTCGAACGGGATCAGTCGTTCGGTGCCGGCGCCGTCTTCGTCCTTGGCGCCAGAGACGGCGAACGTGATGCCGACCCGGCGGAAAATCAGCTCCGCCTCGTCGCGCCGGGCGCGCATCAGCGCCAGACTCTGCGTCGCGAGCCATCGGGCATAGCTCTCGTAGTGGCCGCGCGGCGTCTGGCCGGCGGCGTACATCTCGTCGAAGCTTTTCGTCATCGCCCGCGTTCTCCGCCTGCGGGTGCAGAAGCAACATCCGCACCAGCCGGGTTCGCACTCCAATGCCAGTATCGTCGGCGCACGTCGCGGGTGCACGAGGCCTTGCCCTGAGTCCATGACCAGGCACCACATCGGTCACTGCGCACCACTTCGATGCCCCGGGACTCGTAGCGAGCCAGCACCTCCGGATTCGGATGGCCGAAACGGCTGCGATAGCCCGCCTGCACGAGCGCGACCCGCGGCCTCACCGCATCCAGGAAGTCCCCCGTCGACGAGGTGCGCGAACCGTGGTGCGGCACGACGAGGATGCCGCTGCGCAGCCGCTCACCCGCGCGCGCCACCAGGGCGGCCTCCTGCGCAGCCTCGATGTCGCCCGCGAGCAGGGCCGAATGGCCGTCGGCGGCCTCCACGCGCACCACGCAGGACAAGGCGTTCGGCTTGCGCTCGCGTTCGTTGTCGCCGGGCATCGGGTGGAGCACATCGAAGCGCACACCGTCCCAGACCCAGGTCTGGCCCGCCTCGCAGGCTCGATGCGTTCGGGCCAACTGGCGCAACGGGTGAGCGCCGTCGAGCGAGGTGCTCCACAGACCGACCGGCCAGGCGGCCTGCAGCGAGGCAGCGCCGCCCACGTGGTCGCTGTCGCGATGACTCAGCATCAGCAGATCGATCCGGGACTCGCCGCGCGCGCGCAGCAGTGGGGCCACGAGCCGCTCGCCGGCGTTGCCGTCGCGCGCGTAGGCGGGCCCGGTGTCGTAGACCAGCAGATGCGCCCGCGTGCGCACCAGCACGCTCGTACCCTGGCCGATGTCGACGGCCACGAGGTCGAAATCGCCCTCTGCCGGCTGTTCGACCGCCGGCCACAGCAGTGGCATGGCCAGCGGCAGCGCGAGCCATCGCAGCCGCCAGGGCAACGGCAGCAGCGCGACCGTGGCGGCCAGCAGCCCCGCCGCAACGGCCCAGGGCGACGCCGCTGCCGCTGTCCAGGTGGCACCGGGCACCGACGCCATGATCTGCAGCACGACAACCAGCGGCTGCAACGTCCACGCGCCCAAGGTCCATAACGGCGGCCACAGTGCGCCCAGCAGCGACAACGGGGTCACAAGGAGCGTGATCCACGGAATCGCCACCAGGTTGCCCAGGAAGCCGACCACCGACACCTGCTGGAAGAACACCATCGCCAGTGGCGCCAGGCCGAGCGTGGCGATCGCCTGCGAACGCAGCAGCGCCAGCAGCCGCTCGCGCGGCCCTCTCGGCGTGGCATGCGCGTCGCCGGGCGCTTCGCTGGCCAGCAGCAGGCCCACGGCGGCGAACGACAGCCAGAAGCCCGCCTGCAGCATGGCCCAGGGGTCGACCGCGGTCACCACCACCGCGGCCAGCAGCAACACGAGTGGCCAGGGCCATCGCACGCCCAGGCTGCGCAATACCACCGTGCAGCCGAGCATCAGCAGCGTACGTTGCGCCGGCACGCCCCAGCCGGCCACGAGCGCATAGGCGGCGGCCGCAACCAGACCCATCGGCCGCGCCGCCAGCGGAGCCGGCAGCCAAAGGCACAGGCGAGCGCTGCGCCGCCACAGCCAGCCACCGGCGATCCCGGCCAGCCAGGCGAACATCGTGACGTGCACACCGCTGATGCTCATCAGGTGCGCGGTGCCTGTCTGCCGGAAGAGCTCCCAGTCGCCACGCTCGATGGCCGCCTGGTCACCCACCATCAACGCCGCCAGCACGCCGCCCAGGCGGGCGTCGTCCACGCGGAGGATCACCGCGTCGCGCAGATCCTGGCGTAGGCGCTCGATCGGACGGCCGGCGCGAACCTCCAGGAGCTGTGGCGCCGGCCCGCTCGGCGTGGCGCGGACATAGCCGGTGGCGCCGATGCCGCGTTCGAACAGCCACAGCTCGACGTCATGTCCATGAGGATTCATCGGCCCGTGTGGCTGCTTCAGCCGCACCGGGAGACGCCAGCGCTGCCCGGCGCGCACGTCCACCGGTGGTCCGGCCAACAGCGACTCGTCGGCCCAGCCGCGATACCACGACAGCGAAATCGTGGGCGGGACGGTGACGACCTCGCCCGCTCGGCTCGCGCGCTCAACGTTGAACACGAACCGCGTGCCGTCGACCGACACCTGGGGCATCGCGTCGACGATGCCTTCGACCTGCAGATCGGCACCCTCGAGTCCCGCGCTCAGGCGCTCGGCGAGCCGCAGATCGGCGCGCCAGCCGGTGAGGCCGAAACCGGCCAGCGCCAGCGCAAGCATCACCAGCGCAAACATCACCAGCGCGACGTGCCCGCCCCGACGGCGCAGCGCCAGGGCAATCAGCACGGCGATGCCGCCGACCGCCATCCATCCATAGACGGCGGCCGGCCACAGCTCGGGTTGCCGCAACTGCAGGGCCATGCCACCGAGCCACGCCAGTATCCACACGGCCCAACGCGAGCCGGGGTCGGTGGGCTGCACGCGCATCACCCCAGTGTAGGATGCCACCCCTGTTCGGCTCGCCCAGCGCCCGACCACCATGTCGATCTACGACCGCCTCTCGCAACTCGGCATCCAGCTGCCGCCAGTGGCCACGCCGGCGGCCGCGTATGTGCCCTTCGTGCGCACCGGATCGCTCGTCTTCCTGTCGGGTCATATCGCGCGGCGCGACGGCAAGCCGTGGGTCGGCCAGCTCGGCGCGGGCATCGACACGGCCGAAGGCAAGGCCGCGGCGCGTGCGATCGCGATCGAACTGATGGGGACGCTGCACGCCGCGGTGGGCGACCTGAACCAGGTGAAGCGCATCGTGAAGCTGCTCGGCCTGGTCAACAGCGCGCCGACCTTCACCGAGCACCATCTGGTGATCAACGGCTGCTCCGAACTGCTCGGCGAGGTGTTCGGGCCCACCGGCGCCCATGCCCGATCGGCCTTCGGCGTGGCGCAGATTCCGCTCGGGGCCTGCGTCGAGATCGAGCTGATCGCCGAGGTCGTCTGAGCGCTGAAGTGCCAATTGCCGTGGCGCGGCGCGGACCGTTCGGGCTCGTCTTCGTGCTCGCGCTGGGCGCGGTCGCCCTGGCGCTCGTGACCCAGCACCGCTGGGACATGCAGCCCTGCCCCTGGTGCGTGCTGCAGCGACTGATCTTCGTGCTGGTGGGCCTGGCGGCGGGCCTGGGCCTGCTGTGGCCTTCGCGCGCCGGGGCGTGGACGGCGGTGCTCGCGATCTGCGTGCTCTCGGCCCTGGGTGCGGCGGCGGCGCTGTGGCAGCACTTCGTGGCCGCGGCATCGGCCTCGTGCAACCTGACGCTGGCCGACCGCATCATGTCGGCGCTGCAACTCGACGCGCTGTTGCCCGAGGTGTTCGCCGCCACCGCCTCGTGCGCCGATGCCAAGGTGAACCTGCTCGGCCTGCCTTACGAGTTCTGGAGCCTGGGGCTCTTCATCGTGCTCGGCGCGGTTGCGTTGGGCGCGGTGCTGCGCCGGGCCGGTTGACCCCGGGCAACAGCGTCGGCGCCGGACCGGGGCAACATGCCGCGATGAACGAATCCTCCGATGTCCTGATCGTTGGTGCCGGCCCGGCCGGACTGGCGTTGGCTGCTGCGCTCGGCGATGCGGGCCTGCGCTGCATCGTGCTCGAACAACAGTCGCGCGCGGCGATCGACGATCCGGCCGAAGACGGTCGCGAGATCGCGCTCACGCACCGTGCCCGCCGGACCATGGAACAGCTGGGCTTGTGGTCGGCGATCGATGCGGCGGCGGTCGCGCCGCTGCGCGAGGCGCGTGTGCTCGACGGCGACGCACCGCAGAGTCTGCGCTTTGCCGCCCGTTCGACCGCGGACCACGATGACGATGCACTGGGCTGGCTGGTGCCGAACCATCTGATCCGCCGCGCGGCGCTGGCGGCCGCCTTGCGGCGGCCGACCACGCAGCTGGTGTGCGATGCACGGGTCACCGCGCTCGAGCGAGCCGACAAGCGGGCCACGCTCACGCTGGCCGACGGCCGCCAATGGCACGCACCCTTGGTCATCGCCGCCGACAGCCGGTTCTCCGGCACCCGACGGCTGGCCGGCATCGGTGCCTCGATGAAGGACTTCGGCCGCAGTGTGGTCGTCGGCCGCGTGGCGCACGAACGGCCCAACGAAGGCATCGCCTGGGAATGCTTCCGCTATGGCAACACGCTGGCGCTGCTGCCGATGAATGGCGACCAGGTGTCCGCCGTGGTCACGCTGGCCAGCCACGGCGCGCCGGAGTGGCTGGCGCTGCCCGACGAGGAGTTCGCGCGGCGCATCGAGTCGCAATCGGGCGGCCGGCTCGGAGTGATGCGGGCGGTGGGCCCGAGGCACCACTACCCGCTGGTCGCCGTGTATGCCGAGCGCTTCGTGGCTCCGCGTTTCGCGCTGATCGGCGACGCCGCGGTCGGCATGCATCCGGTGACGGCGCACGGCTACAACTTCGGTCTGTACGGCGTGGAGGTGCTCGCACGCGAGTTGCAAGCCGTGCACGCACGCAGCGGCGACATCGGGGCCCTGCCACCGCTGTTGACCTACGAACGCGAGCACCGGCGAGTGACGCTGCCGATCTATCTCGGCACCAACGCATTGGTGTCGCTGTTCACCGACGAACGCGGTCCGGCGAAACTGGCGCGCCAGGCGGTGTTGCGTGTGGCCGAACACGCACCCGGATTGAGCACCCTGATCAAGGCCGCCGTCACACGGCAACTCACCGGCGGCGTGCGCGCGTCCGGTGCACCTGGTACGCCAGGCGCACTGGGCGCACCATCACGCTGATCAGCGCAACGACGCGTTGATCTTCGCCAGCGTGGCCGCGCCCGGGCACAGCTCGGGCTCGTTCATCTTGTTCAGCGCCTGCCTGGGCGTGTTCAGCGCCGCGTGCAGATCCGCAGCGCGCGGATCGACGTAGATCAGACCCGTCACCACCTCGCCGCGCGCCTGATGCGCCTGCACGTGGTTCATCGCCGCGATGCGGTCGGTGGCCTCGTAGTCGGCGTGCAGCTTGCGCAGACGCATCACGCTGCCGTCGGCCTGGCGCAGGTCGATCGTCTGGCCCGGCTCGGGCGCAGCCAGCACCTCGGGGGCGAGGTCGATGAAATCGATGCGGTTGACCGACTCGTTGTGCTCGCGCACGTAGTCGTAGCTGCGGGTGCTGCCGGCGTGGTTGTTGAACGCCACGCAGGGGCTGATCACGTCCAGGAACGCTGCACCACCATGCCGGATCGCGCCCTTGATCAGCGGTACCAGCTGCGCCTTGTCGCCCGAGAAGCCGCGCGCGACGTAACTGGCGCCCAGCTGCAGCGCCATGCCGATCAGGTCCACAGGCGAGTCGGGGTTGAGAACACCCTTCTTGCTCTTGCTGCCGCGGTCGGCGGTGGCCGAGAACTGGCCCTTGGTGAGGCCGTAGACGCCGTTGTTCTCGACGATGTAGACCATGCGCACGCCGCGCCGCATCGCATGCGCGAATTGACCAAGCCCGATCGAGGCGGAGTCACCGTCGCCGCTGACGCCCAGATACAGCAACTCGCGATTGGCCAGGTTGGCGCCGGTGAGCACGCTGGGCATGCGACCGTGCACGGTGTTGAAGCCATGGCTCGCGCCGAGGAAGTAGTCGGGCGTCTTGCTCGAACAGCCGATGCCCGAAAGCTTGGCCACCTTGTGCGGTTCGACGTCGAGCTCCCAGCAGGCCTGCACGATGGCGGCCGAGATCGAGTCGTGCCCGCAACCGGCGCACAGCGTCGACACCTTGCCTTCATAGTCGCGCCGCGTGTAGCCGACCTTGTTCGGCTGCAGCGTCGGGTGATGAAGTCTGGGCTTGGCGATGTAAGTCATCAGGCTCTCTCGCGGCGGGGCTGCACGGCCAGCGCATGCACGTGCTTGGTGATGGCCTCGGTGATGAAACGCGCGGTGATCGGCGTGCCGTCGTAGTGCAGCACCGCGATCAGCCAGGCCGGGTCGATCTCGAGCTCGTTGATCAGCAGGGTGCGCATCTGCGCATCGCGGTTCTGTTCGACCACGAACACATGGTCGTGGCTGGAGATGAACTCGCTCACGCTGGCCGGGAACGGGAATGCCCGCAGCCGCATCGCATCGAGGTGGATGCCCGCGGCTGCGAGCGACAGCAGCGCCTCGTCCATCGCGGGCGAGGTGGAGCCGAAATAGATGACGCCCAGGCGCGTCTTCCTGGCTGCGGCACGCACCAGCGGCGCCGGCACCAGGTTGGCCGCGGTGGCGAACTTCGTCAGCAGGCGCTGCACGTTGTAGATGTAGTCGGGCCCGGCCTCGCTGTAGCGCGCGTAGGGGTCACGCGTGGTGCCGCGGGTGAAGTACGCACCCTTGCTGGGGTGCGTGCCCGGGTAGGTGCGCCACGGGATGCCGTCGCCGTCGACATCCTTGTAGCGGCCGAAGTCCCTGCCCGCGTCGAGATCGGCGGCCGTCATCACCTTGCCGCGGTCGTAGCGGCGTTCGTCGCTCCACTGGAACGGCTCGCACAGGCGCTGGTTCATGCCGATGTCCAGATCGGTCATCACGAACACCGGGGTCTGCAAGCGGTCGGCCAGGTCGAGCGCGGTGGCCGTGTGCTCGAAGCACTCGGCCGGATCCTGCGGCAGCAGCATCACATGCTTGGTGTCTCCGTGCGAGGCATAGGCGCTCGAGATCAGATCGGCCTGCTGCGTGCGCGTGGGCATGCCGGTGGACGGGCCGCCGCGCTGCACGTTGATGATGGTCATCGGGATCTCGGCGAAATACGCGAGGCCGATGAACTCGGTCATCAGCGACACCCCGGGCCCCGAGGTCGCCGTGAAGGCGCGCGCGCCGTTCCAGCCCGCACCGGTGACGATGCCGATCGAGGCGATCTCGTCTTCGGCCTGGATGATTGCGAAACGATTCTCCTGCGTCGCCGGATCGACGCGGTACTTGCGGCAGTACTTGTCGAAGGCCTCGGCCACCGACGAGCTCGGTGTGATCGGATACCAGGCGCAGACGCTGGCGCCGCCGTACACGGCACCGAGCGCCGCCGCCGCGTTGCCGTCGACGAAGATGCGGTTGCCCACCTTGTCGGCACGACGCACGCGCAGGCCCACCTGCGCCACATGGGGCGGCCTCAAGTGGTCGGTCGCGAAGCTGCGGCCCGCGTGCAGCGCACGCACATTGCTTTCGAGCAACCGCTCCTTGCCCTTGTACTGCTCGCCGAACAAGCCTTCGATGACGGCGGCGTCCACGTCCATCAGTACCGACAAGGCGCCCAGCACCATGATGTTCTTGAACAGGGTGCGTTGGCGCGGGTCTTCGTAAGTGGCGTTGCAGATCGCGGTGACCGGCATGCCGATGACGTTGATGTCGTCGCGGAAGGCGTCTTCGGGCAGCGGCCTGGTGCTGTCGTAGAAGAGGTAGCCGCCGGGGTCCACCTCGGCGACATCCTGCGCCCAGGTCTGCGGATTCATCGCCACCATCATGTCGATGCCACCGCGCCGGCCGAGCCAGCCGGCCTCGGACACGCGCACCTCGTACCACGTGGGCAGACCCTGGATGTTGCTCGGGAAGATGTTGCGCGGGCTCACCGGCACGCCCATGCGCAGGATGGCCTTGGCGAACAGTTCGTTGGCCGATGCCGAGCCCGAGCCGTTGACGTTGGCGAACTTGACGACGAAGTCGTTGACGGCCTCGATGCGCTTCATGCCACCGCTCCCACACGTTGCGACGCCGGCTGGATGTTCCGGCAGGCCGGGCCGGCCTTGGTGGTCAGCAGCAGGAACTTCTGCATGTCCCATGCGCCGGTCGGGCAGCGCTCGGCGCACAGGCCGCAGTGCAGACAGACGTCTTCGTCCTTCACCATCACGCGCCCGGTCTTGAGCGTCGTGCTCACATAGAGATCCTGCGCCGCGTTGGCCGACGGTGCCTTGAGCCGCCCGCGCAAGTCGGCTTCGTCGCCGTTGGTCGTGAACGTGATGCAGTCCATCGGGCAGATGTCGACGCAGGCATCGCATTCGATGCACAGCTTGTCGGCGAACACGGTCTGCACGTCGCAGTTGAGGCAGCGATGGGCTTCCTTCAACGCGGTGGCCACGTCGAAGCCGAGCTCGACCTCGACCTTGATGCTCCTGAGCGCCGCCTCGGCCTTGGCCCAGGGCACCTTGTGGCGAAGGTCCTCGGTGGGCGCGTTGTCGTAGCTCCACTCGTGGATGCCCATCTTCTGCGACATCAGGTTCACGTGCGGCGGCGGCCGCTGCCTCACGTCCTCGCCGTGGAGCAGGCGGTCGATCGAGACCGCGGCCTCGTGACCATGGGCCACTGCGGTGATGATGTTCTTCGGCCCGAAGGCCGCATCGCCGCCGAAGAACACATGCGGCAAGCTCGACTGGAACGATGCCTCGTCGAGCACCGGCAGGCCCCAGGCGTTGAACTCGATGCCGGCGTCGCGCTCGATCCACGGGAACGCGTTCTCCTGGCCGACGGCGATCAGCACCTCGTCGCAGGGGAAATCCACGTCGGGCTCGCCGGTGGGCACCAGCGTGCGTTTGCCCTTGGCGTCGTAGACCGACTTGACGATCGAAAAGCGCATGCCGGTGAGCTTGCCGCCCTCGTGCAGAAAGGCCACCGGCACATGGCAAGGCAGGATCGGGATGCCCTCGTGCATCGCGTCTTCCTTCTCCCAGGGCGAGGCCTTCATGTCGTCGAAGGTCGAACGCACGATCACCTTCACGTCGTCGGCACCCAGCCGCCGCGCCGAACGGCAGCAGTCCATCGCCGTGTTGCCGCCGCCGAGCACGATCACCCGCGGTTGCACTTTCGTGACATGGCCGAAGTAGACCGAAGCCAGCCAGTCGATGCCGATGTGGATATGCGCCTTGGCCTCCTGTCGGCCGGGAACGTCGAGTTCGCGCCCGCGCGGCGCTCCGCAGCCGACGAAGACCGCGTCGTGGCCCTCGGCAAGCAGCGCCTTCATCGACTGCACGTATTGCCCGCTGCGGAAGTCGATGCCCAGACCGAGGATGTAGCCGACCTCCTCGTCGATCACTTCCTCGGGCAGACGGAAGCGCGGCACCTGCGTACGCATGAAGCCGCCCGCCTTGGCGTCGCCTTCGTAGACCGTCACCGCATAGCCCTGTGTGGCGAGATCGCGCGCCACGGTCAGCGAGGCCGGCCCGCCGCCGACGCAGGCCACACGCTTGCCGTTTCGCGGCTGCGCACGAGGAATCATCGCGCGCACCTCGCCGCCCTTGAAATCGGCAGCCACGCGCTTGAGTCGGCAGATCGCCACCGCCTCGGCCTTCTCGCCCGGCGTGTTGCCCTCCTCGACCCGACCGCGGCGACAGGCCGGCTCGCAGGGCCGGTCGCAGGTGCGACCGAGCACGCCTGGAAACACGTTGCTGACCCAGTTGACCATGTAGGCGTCGTCGTAACGCCCTTGCGCGATCAAACGGATGTATTCAGGAACGGGGGTGTGAGCGGGACAGGCCCATTGACAGTCGACGACCTTGTGAAAGTACGCCGGGTCGGACACATTGGTCGGCAGCACGGAACGCGATCTCCTGGGGGCACGCTGCAGGTGCGCCTGCGCAGTCTACTGCGCCGCCTGCCCCATCGTGACGCGGCATACCCGAAGTTGTCGCACCTCGGTGATGCAGCACAAAACACGCGATGCACGGCAAGCACCCGCGGTGCCGCAAGCCACCGCCAGACACCGCCGGACGTCAGCGCGCGACGACCCTGGCGACGGTCTTCATGCCCTCGACCTTGCGGCCTTTGCGGGCCCGCTTGCCCGCATGCGCGGCCAATGCACTGCCCTGGAGCAATTCCTCGCGTGGCTTGCCGCCGCGGCCGCTGCCCAGCACCGTGAGGGCATCGCGGCAAGTAGCCACGGAAAGCATCGGGTCTTTCGCGTCCACATCCATCAAGGTCAGCCCGCGCCCGCCGCCCGCCTGGAGCTTGACTTCCTCGAGCGGGAACACGAGCAGACGCGCACCGAGCGAAAGGCAGGCCACCTGGTCGTGCCCGGGCGCCACGGCCACGGGCGGCAACAGATGGTGGCCCTCTTCGATCGTCAGGAACGACTTGCCGGCACGCTGTCGCGACTGCATGTCGGCCGCACGCGAGCGCAGCCCGAAGCCGCCGGTGTTGGCCAGCAACAGCACCTGCTCGCCGGGACCGGCGAAGTAATGCACCGGCTGACTGCCGCTTTCCAGCTCGATCAGTGTGGTGATCGGCTGGCCGTCACCGCGCCCGCCCGGCAGCGCCGACACGGCCACGCTGTAGACGCGGCCGTTGCTGCCGAACACCAGCAGCATGTCGACACTGCGGCAGGCGAACGTGCCATACAGGCCGTCACCCGCCTTGAACGACAGCGTGCCGGCATCGACCTCGTGCCCCGACATGCGCCGTACCCAGCCCTTGAGGCTCACGACCACGGTGACCGGCTCGTCGACGATGCGGATCTCGGCGACGGCCTTCTTCTCGGCCTGGATCAGCGTGCGTCGCTCGTCGCCATGCTGCTTGGCGTCGGCCTCGATCTCCTTGATCAGCAGGCGCTTGAGCGCCGTGGGGCTGCCGATGATCTCGTCGAGCTTCTTCTGTTCCTCGCGCAGCTCCTTCAGCTCCTGCTCGATTCGGATCGCCTCGAGCCGTGCCAGCTGGCGCAGGCGCAGGTCGAGAATGTCGTCGGCCTGTCGCTCACTGAGCTTGAAGCGCGCGATCAGCGCAGGCTTGGGCTCGTCGGATTTGCGGATGATGCGGATCACTTCGTCGATGTTCAGCAGCACGAGCTGCCGGCCCTCGAGCACGTGAATGCGCTCGCGCACCTTCTCGAGGCGGTGCTGCGAACGGCGCAGCACCGTCGCCTGGCGGAAGGCAATCCACTCGGCGAGCACCTGGCGCAGCCCCTTCTGCGTCGGTCGGCCATCGCTGCCGACCATCGTGAGGTTGATCGGTGCGCTGGTTTCCAGACTGGTGTGCGCCAGCAGTGTTGCGGCCAGATCGGCGGCGTCGACCGTGCGCGTCTTCGGCTCGAACACCAGGCGTACCGGGTCGTCCTTGCCCGACTCGTCGCGTACCGCATCGAGCACCGCGAGCACCGTCTGCTTGAGCTGCACCTGCTCCTGTGCCAGCGCCTTCTTGCCCGGCTTGACCTTGGGGTTGGTGAGCTCTTCGATCTCCTCGAGCACCTTCTGTGCGCTGGTGAAGGGCGGCAGCTCGGTGATCACCAGCTGCCATTGGCCGCGCGCCAGATCCTCGATCTTCCAGCGTGCGCGCACCTTCAGCGAGCCGCGCCCGCCGGCATAGGCGGTGCGGATCTCGTCGGCGCTGCTGATGATTTGGCCGCCGCCCGGATAGTCGGGCCCCGGCACCAGCTCGTGCAGCTCGTCGTCGGACAGCTTGTCATTGCGGATCAGCGCCACCGCGGCCGCGGCGACCTCTCGCAGGTTGTGGCTCGGCACCTCGGTGGCCAGGCCCACGGCGATGCCCGAAGCGCCGTTGAGCAGGATGAACGGCAGCCGTGCCGGCAACAGCCGGGGCTCCTCGGTCGAGCCGTCGTAGTTGGGCACGAAGTCCACCGTGCCCTCGTCGATCTCGTCGAGCAGCAGCCGTGCAATCGGCGTCAGCCGCGCCTCGGTGTAGCGCATCGCCGCCGCACCGTCGCCGTCGCGGCTGCCGAAGTTGCCCTGGCCGTCGATCAGCGGATATCGCTGCGAAAAGCCCTGCGCCATGCGCACCAGCGCGTCATACGCCGCCTGGTCGCCGTGCGGATGAAATCGGCCCAGCACGTCACCGACCACGCGCGCGCTCTTCACCGGCTTCGCGCCCGAGGCGCCGGCAAAGCCCAGCCCCATGCGCTGCATGGCATACAGGATGCGCCGCTGCACCGGCTTGAGGCCGTCGCACACGTCGGGCAGCGCGCGCCCCTTCACGACCGACAGCGCGTATTCGAGGTAGGCGCGCTCGGCGTACGGCGCGAGGCCGACGGCATTGTCGTTGCCGTCGGCCTGGATCAGGGAGAGTTGTTCACTCATGGATGACTCGGATGCGAAATCAGGTTCTTCAGCGGTGCAGGCGCAATTGCTGCGCCTCGCGCGAATGCGCGCGCTGCAACAGCACCCAGTACAGCTCCAGCACTTGCTGCACATGGGCACGCGTTTCGTCGATCGGCGGCAGGGCGCCGCCGGCGCGACGCACCGCGCCATCGCCGGCGCTCCAGGCGGCCAGCGCGAGATCGATACGCCGGTGACGCCGGAGCAGGTCGGCCATCAGCCGGGCGCCGACCGTGATGTTGGTGCGCGGTTCGGCCAGGCGCTGGGCCAGGTCGGGGCCGCCCGCGATCGGCTTGAGGTAGCGCTCGGCAGTCGCCGGCATCAGCTGCATCAGCCCGACGGCACCCTTCGGCGAGACCGCATGCGCATTGAAGCCGGATTCCACCGCGATCAGCGCGTTGATCAACTCGGCGTCGACGCCATGCCGCTGCGCCGCCTCGCGCACCCAGGGCTGCAGTCGCTTCACTTCAGGCGAGATGTCGAGCCAGGTCAGCAGGCTGCCGGGCGTGGTGGTCTTGCCCGGCACCTTGGGCGGCGCCGGGGGGGCCTGGCCGTCGTCGCCGATCACCAGGCTGTAGCGCGAATCGAGCTGATGCGGCGCGAAGTGCGCGACACCCTGGCCGTCGACGTAGCCCCACAACGCGGCATGGCCGGCCGACGCCGAGCCGGCGAACGCGGCGGCGATCAGCACACCCCTCACGCGCTCTCCTGCCCCAGCGCCAGGCGGGCCTGGTACTCGCGATCGAGCATGCTCATCACGACCAGCGAGTCGTAGCCGGCGAGCTGAGCGGACGCGCCGGCGGGCTGCTCGGCCTTCCACACGCGCACGCTCTCGCGCAGCCGCCCCTCCTCGACAAAACCCTCGCTGGCATAGAGCGCCAGCGCGCGCTGATTGAGTTGCTTCACGTCGAGCCAGAAGCGATGTGCCCCGAGATCGCGGAAGGCCATTCGCTTGAGCAGCCGCACGCAGGTGCGGCCCAGCCCCTGGCCCTTGGGCTGCAGCACGATGCGCTTGAGCTCGACGCTGCCATGCGGATTGCGGCAGCCCTGCAGGATCACGAATCCCACGCGGTCGGTCCCCTCTCCGAGCTCGACGATGAAGTGCCGGAAATCCGGAAAGCGCACCGCGCCTTCGTGCTGCGTTCGGTCCCACGGCGTGATGAACGGCAGATTGTGCGCGTCGGTCTCGACCGAGATCACGAAGTCCAGGTCGCTCAGCATCGTCGGGCGCAAATGCACCCGCTCGGAGATCTCAGACATCGACCTCCACAGTGTCACCGTGCAGTTCCATCAGCTCGCGCCGCGACTGGGCTTCGCCCTTGCCCATCAGCCGCGTCAGGGTCTGGGCCGTGCCGTCGAAGCCCAGCTCGCCGAAAGCCACCCGCAGCAGCCGCCGCGTGTCCGGATTCAGCGTGGTCTCCCACAGCTGTTCGGCGCTCATTTCGCCCAGGCCCTTGAACCGGCTGATCGACCACGCGCCTTCGCGCGCACCCTCCTTGCGCAGCTTGTCGAGCGTGGCTTCGAGTTCGCCGTCGTCAAGCGCATAGATCTTGGCCGCCGGTTTCTTGCCGCGCGCGTTCGCGTCCACGCGAAACAGCGGCGGCTTGGCGACGAACACATGGCCGCGTTCGATCAACTTCGGAAAGTGCCTGAAGAACAGCGTCAGCAGCAGCACCTGGATGTGCGAGCCATCGACGTCGGCATCGCTCAGGATGCAGACCTTGCCGTAGCGCAGTCCGGACAGATCCGGTTCGTCGGCGGGACCGTGCGGATCGACGCCGATCGCCACCGCGATATCGTGGATCTCGGTGTTGGCAAACAATCGGTCGCGCTCGACCTCCCAGGCGTTGAGCACCTTGCCGCGCAACGGCAGGATCGCCTGCGTCTCCTTGTCGCGGCCAGCCTTGGCCGAGCCGCCCGCCGAATCGCCCTCGACCAGGAACAGCTCGTTGAATGCGAGGTCGCGGCTCTCGCAGTCGGTGAGCTTGCCGGGCAGCACCGCCACGCCTGAACCCTTGCGTTTCTCGACCTTCTGGCTGGCACGCTGGCGCGTCTGCGCCTGGCGGATCACCAGCTCGGCAAGCTTCTTGCCGAGATCGACATGCTGGTTGAGCCACAGTTCGAGCGCCGGCTTCACATAGCCGGCCACCAGGCGCAGCGCGTCGCGGCTGTTGAGCCGCTCCTTGATCTGCCCCTGGAACTGCGGGTCGAGCACCTTGGCGCTCAGGACGAAGCTCGCCCGCGAGAACACGTCGTCGGGCATCAGCTTCACACCCTTGGGCAGCAGCGCATGCATGTCGATAAATCCGCGCACGGCGGCGAACAGACCGTCCTTCAGGCCAGCCTCATGGGTGCCACCGGCCACCGTGGGGATCAGGTTGACGTAGCTCTCGCGCAGCGGATTGCCCTCTTCGGTGAAGGCCACACACCAGGCCGCGCCCTCGCCCTCGGCGATGTTCTCGGCCTCGGCGCCCGAAGCGTATTGCTCGCCCTCGAACAGCGGGATCAGCGCATCGGCCGGCAGGCTCTGCGACAGGTAGTCGCGCAGGCCGCCCTTGTAACGCCAGGTCTGGTCGTCCTTCGGCTTTTCCTGCTGCAGCGTGACCGTCACGCCGGGCATCAGCACGGCCTTGCTGCGCAGCAGGTGCATCAGGTCGGTTCGCGGCAGCTCGGCGGTCTCGAAGTACTTCGGATCGGGCCACACGCGCACCGACGTGCCGTGCGGCCGGTCGCCAGCCTTGGCCTTGCGCACGGCGAGCTTCTCGGCCACGTCGCCGCCGGCGAAGGCCATCGTCGCCACCTGGCCCTCGCGGTACACCGTCACCTCCAGCCGCCGGGCCAGTGCGTTGGTCACACTGACACCCACGCCGTGCAGGCCACCGGAGAAGCTGTAGGCACCGCCGGCGCCCTTGTCGAACTTGCCGCCGGCGTGCAGCCGCGTGTAGACGATCTCGATCACCGGAACCTTCTCTTCCGGATGCAGGCCGATCGGAATGCCGCGGCCGTCGTCCTCGACCGACACCGAGCCGTCGGCGTGCAGCGTGACCGCGATGCGCTGGCCCTGGCCGGCCAGGGCCTCGTCGGCGGCGTTGTCGATCACCTCCTGCACCACATGCAGCGGGTTGTCGGTGCGGGTGTACATGCCGGGGCGCTGCCGCACCGGCTCGAGGCCCTTGAGCACGCGGATCGATTCTTCCGCGTAGCGCGATTGCTTGGTTGCCATGGCGCGCGATTGTAGGGAGGCGACATCGCACGCCACGGCGCATGCGCACCCTGCGCCGTGTACCGATCTGTATCGACCCCCCTGTACCGATCGGTGCATGCGGAATCGGCTAGATTGGCGTCATGTCTTCTGCCGCCGCATTGCCGCGACGCCTGTCGCTGAAGCAGGTGCTGATCTGCGGCGCCGCCGTCGTCACGCTGTCGATGGGCATCCGCCATGGTTTCGGCCTGTGGCTGCAGCCGATCACGATGGAACGCGGCTGGACCCGGGAGACCTTCGCATTCGCGCTCGCGGTGCAGAACCTGGCCTGGGGCCTTGCCGGCCCGGTGGCCGGCGGTCTGGCCGACCGGTTCGGCGCGTTCAAGGTGCTGATCGGCGGCGCGGTGCTCTATGCCGGCGGGCTGGTCCTGATGGCGCTCGCAACGTCCGGGCTGGCGTTCACCGGCAGTGCCGGCCTCATTCTCGGCATGGCGCAGGCCGGCACGACTTACGCGGTGGTGTACGGCGTCATCGGGCGCAACATCGATCCGGCCAGGCGATCGTGGGCGATGGGCGTCACCGCCGCTGCAGGCTCGTTCGGCCAGTTCCTGATGATGCCGGTAGAAAGCTGGCTGATCGGCAGCCTCGGCTGGCAGACCGCGCTGATCGTCCTGGGCTGCCTTGCGCTCGCGATCGCCCCGCTGGCGTTCGGCCTCAAGGAGCCGCCGCATCCGCCGGTGGCCGGCGTTCAGCAGGGCGTGCGTGCGGCGCTGCGCGAGGCCTTTGGCTACCGCAGCTTCCAGCTGTTGACCGCGGGCTATTTCGTCTGCGGCTTCCAGGTGGTGTTCATCGGCGTGCACATGCCGAGCTACCTGAAGGACCGCGGCCTCGGGCCCGAGGTGGCCACCACGGCGCTGGCACTGATCGGCCTGTTCAACGTGATCGGCACCTATGCCGCCGGCGAGATCGGGCAGCGCTGGCCCAAGCGATATCTGCTGTCGGCGATCTACCTGCTGCGCGCGGCGGCCATCGTCGTGTTCATCACCCTGCCGCTCTCGCCATGGAGCGTGTACCTCTTCGCAACCGTGATGGGTCTGCTGTGGCTGAGCACGGTGCCGCCGACGAATGCCACGGTGGTGCAGATCTTCGGCGTGCGCCACATGTCGATGCTGAGCGGGTTCGTCTTCCTGAGCCACCAGCTCGGCTCGTTCATGGGCGTATGGCTCGGCGGCCGTCTGTTCGACACCACCGGCAGCTACGACCTGGTGTGGTGGATTGCGGTGGCGCTCGGCGTGTTCGCGGGCCTGGTGAACCTGCCGGTGCGCGAGACGCCGATTGCCCGCACGCCGGCCGCCGCAGCCGCCTGAGGCGCCGAGAGAGATGTCCTCGCCGAATCCGCGTTCCTGGCGACGCTGGGCAGCATGGTCGGCGACGATCGGTGCGCTCGTGCTGGTCTTCGCCGCCTACCGCAACCCGCACCTGATGGTGGACCTGGCCAACCGGCTCTGGGCCTGCTTCTGACCATGGACTTGCCGTCGCCCTGGGTGACGCGCTTTGCGCACCTGATTCCCGGTGGCGGCTCGGTGCTCGACGTGGCCTGCGGCAGCGGCCGCCACCTGCGCTGGCTCGCGGCGCGCGGCTTTGCGGTGACGGGTGTCGATCGCGACGCGCAGGCCCTGGCCGAATGCCGAGGCCTCGGCGAGCTGATCGAGGCCGATCTCGAATCGGGCCCGTGGCCACTCGGCGACCGGCGCTTCGACGCCGTGATCGTCACCCATTACCTCTGGCGCGACAACCTGGCGCAGGTGGTGTCGGCCGTGGCACCGGGCGGCGTGCTGATCTACGAGACCTTCGCTGCCGGCAACGCGCGCTACGGCAGACCGTCGAATCCGCAGTTCCTGCTGCGGCCGGGCGAACTGCTCGACGCCGCGCGGGATCTGCACGTGCTGGCCTATGAAGACGGCCTGCTCGATGCGCCGCTGCGGCGCGTTCAGCGCATCGCAGCGATCCGGCCGGTTCCAGGCATCGACGAGCCGGGACACCATCGGCTGGTAGCCTAAAATCCCGGGCAACTGCAGGACGCACCATGAGACCCATCATCGGCAGCATCGTCGCACTCGTGACGCCGATGCTCGACAACGGCGACATCGACTATCCGGGCCTGCGCCGCCTGATCGACTGGCACATCGCCGAAGGCACCGACTGCGTCGGCGTCGTCGGCACCACCGGTGAGTCACCCACCGTCAACGTCGACGAACACTGCGAGATCATCCGTGTGGCGGTCGAGCATGCCGCCGGCCGCGTGCCCATCATGGCCGGTGCCGGCGCCAACTCCACGCACGAGGCGATCGAACTTTCGCGGTTTGCCAAGAAGGTCGGTGCCGACTGCACGCTGCAGGTGGCGCCCTACTACAACAAGCCGTCGCAGGAGGGCATGTACCGGCACTTCCGCGCGATCGCCGAGGCCGTCGACATCCCGATGGTGCTTTACAACGTGCCTGGCCGAACGGTGGCCGACCTGCAGCACGACACGGTGATCCGCCTGGCGCAGGTGCCGGGCATCGTTGGCATCAAGGAGGCCACCGGCAACATCGAACGCGCCGCCTGGCTGATCAGGCACGCGCCCAAGGGTTTTGCGATCTATTCCGGCGACGACGGCACCGCCATTGCGCTGATGCTGCTCGGCGGCCAGGGCAACGTGAGTGTCACCGCCAACGTGGCGCCGCGACAGATGCACGATCTGTGCATGGCTGCGATCGAGGGCCAAGCCAAGCGCGCCAGCGAGATCCACCTCGGATTGCTGCCGCTGCACCGCCAGTTGTTCTGCGAGCCGAGCCCGGCACCGACCAAGTATGCGTTGTCGCGTCTGGGCCGCTGCGCCAATGTCGTGCGGCTGCCGATCGTGCCGCTGACACCTGCGGGCGAGAAGCTCGTCGAGCAGGCATTGCGCGAATGCGGTCTGCTCTGACTTCGGCATCGCCTGTTCGCGTTCGCACCATGTCGCCGACCGCCACCGCAAAATCAGAGAGACTTTCCGTGCCCCTTCGTCCGACTCGACACCTGATCGCCGTTGCCGCTGTGTTCGCCCTGGCCGGTTGTTCGTCGGTGGAAAATTTCCTCGGCGGCGACAAGGTCGACTACCGCAGCCAGAGCAGCAAGGTGGCCTCGCTCGACGTGCCGCCCGATCTGTCGCAGCTGGCGCGCGACAGCCGTTATCAGCCGCAAGCTCCGGTGGTCAGCGCGGCGGGTCTGCAGAGCGCCGCGGCGAGCAGCCCGACCGTTGGCACGCCCGTTGCGCCCAACGCCAGCGCGAATGTGCGCATCGAGCGCCAGGGCCAGCAGCGTTGGTTGGTCGTGAATCAGACGCCCGATCAGTTGTGGCCCCAGCTGCGCTCGTTCTGGGTCGAGCGCGGATTCAATCTGATCGTCGACGATCCGCAGACCGGCGTGATGGAGACCGATTGGGCCGAGAACCGCGCCAAGATCCCGATGGATTTCCTGCGCCGCTCACTCGGCTTCTTGATCGAATCGCTCTATTCCACCGGCGAGCGCGACAAGTACCGCACGCGCGTGGAACGCACCCCCGAGGGCAGCGAGATCTACGTCAGCCACCGCGGCATCGAGGAGTTCATGCAGGGCCAGGCGCGTGACCTGCCAGGCTGGCGTTTCCGCGAGACCGACCCGCAGCTCGAGGCCGAGATGCTGTCACGCATGATGGCGCGCCTGACGGGCGTGAAGGACGACGTGGCACGTACGCAGGTGGTCGCCACGCCTTCAGCGCCGGCCAAGGCCCGCCTGCTCGCCGGCGGCGCCGGTGCCGTGCTCGAATTCGACGAGACCTTCGACCGGGCCTGGCGTCGCGTCGGGCTGGCGCTCGACCGCAGCGGCTTCACCGTCGAAGACCGCGATCGGGCGTCGGGCCTGTATTTCGTGCGCTACGTCGACCCCAAGCTCGCCGGTCAGGAAGAGCCCAACTTCTTCACCCGCCTGTTCAGCTCGGGCAACTCGGCGTCCGCGGTGCAACGCTATCGCGTCGCCGTGAAGACCGTGGGTACCAAAACCCAGGTCAGCATCCAGAACTCCCAGGGTGCGCCCGAGGCCGGCGAAGCGGGGCAACGCATCGCCTCGCTGCTGGTCGACGAACTCAAGTGACGCCGCCGCGCCGCGTGTCGCGCGCAAAGGCGATCGTCGCAAGCGAAAGGAAAAGCCGCCCCTAGGGGCGGCCGACATGACGAAGCCGCCCATCGGGCGGCTTCGTGCGTTCGCGATACCGAACGATTACTTCTTGACCGCAGAGGCCGCGGCGGCCGCGGCCTTGGCTGCTGCATCGGCAGCAGTCGCGGCCGCACCGGCAGCCGCCGACGCGGCGGTATCGGCCGCGCCAGCCACGGCAGAGGCCGCACCAGCGACCGCCGAGGCGGCAGCACCCTGAACGGCGGAGGCGGCTGCAGCCACCGGGGCAGGCGCGGGAGCCGGGGCTGCGGCAGGTGCCGGCGCGGGCGCCGGGGCTTCGGTCTTGCCGCAGGCCGCGAGCGCGGCAACGGCAACCATGGAGGCGAGCAGGAGCGACTTGTTCATGATGTTCCTCAAAGCGTGTGCAGAGTTGTGAATCGATTCGGTATGGATACGGGGCTTGTCTCTCGGCGCTGTTCTCGCGGCGCGATGCCTGCCGTATCCCACCCGACGACGCCTGTTTGTTCGATTCAAGGCGGCGTCAAGCCCGCCATTATAGTCAGCGCGACTTGGCTGCTCATAACCCCAGCACGGTTACAGGCCACGCGGGCTCGCTGCGTTGCAAAAGTGCGTCAGTGCGCTCGCGCTGCAATACGAGCCAACGGCGATCGTCTGCCTGACGTGCCACGAAACGCTCGCGATCGAGCAGTTCGAGCCCCACGCCATCGCTCAACAGCAACGACGGGACATCGGCCGCTTCGACGTCGGTGGGCGTGAAGCATTCGATCGCATGAGCAAAGCTGCGACGCCAGGCGGCCAGACGCGGTTGATCGCGCGCAACCACATCGAAGCGCGAGCCGAGCAGTCGCAGTCGCCGGCCCGGCAATCGGATCCATGACGTCAATGCATCGACGATCGCCGGCTCGCCCAGCGGCCATGGCGAGAAGTCGGCATCGACGATCAGTAACTCGCGCGGCTTGGCGTCGGGCAATGCCATGAGCAAACGGGCTGCCGCTTGGACGAAATCACCGCGCGACGCAATCTGCGTCCCCGAGGTCGATTCAGGATTCATGCAACCACCCCGCCTGGGCCCATCGTTCGACCAATGCTCCGGCCGCCTTGCTCAGTCGCGCTCGATCAGCCGCGGCCAGCTCCCGCCTATCGGCCAACCGGCGCAACAGGCGCGCGTCGGGCGGTGCACAGGGATAGGCTTCGCCGTTGAGATACACCTGTACGCTGTCGTACATCATGCGACTGCGGCGATCGAGGTGCAATGCCCTGCCGGACCCCGACAGCGGCGTGCCCGGATCGAACCACACCTGCGGCTTCGGCTCGGTGAGCCACTGCCCGAGTGCCCGCGACAGACGACCGCGTTCGCCGAGCACCTGCCGCCAGGCCGTGCGCGCGAACGCCTGCAACGACTCCGGCACGCGCCCCGGCGTCGTCGTGGCCGCCGAACCCGCGTCGCGATACAGACCCTCCCAGGCCTGCGCCTCGGGCAGCGCGTCGGCCAGCAGCGGCAACACCTCGCGCACGATGGTCTGGCGCGTCGGCGCACGAAAGCCCACCGACGCCGTCATGCAGGTGCCGACGGCGATACCGTCGTGGCCCCACAGTGGCGGCAGATACAGCAGATCACCGGGCTCGAGCAAGAGGTCCTGCGTCGGCGCGAAGTGCCGCAGCAGTTTGAGCGGGGCCTCGTCGACCAGGCGGCGATCCTTGACCGGCCCGATGCGCCAACGCCTCCGGCCCTGCAACTGGATCAGGAACACGTCGTAAGGGTCGAGATGCGGGCCCACGCCACCGCCATCGGTGGCGAACGAGATCATCAGGTCGTCCAGGCGGGCGTCGGTCACGAAACGAAACGGCTCGAGCATCGCACGCGCTCGCTCCAGATGCAGATCGGCGCCCTGCACCAGCACGGTCCATCCCGGCTGGCGCAAGGGCGGCAAGCTGCGGCGAGGCAGCGGGCCGCGGCGCAGGTGCCAACGCGCGCCATCCCGACGAACCAGGCGCGATTCCACATCGTCGCGCGCGGCCAAGGTGAGCAGTTGCGTGTGCGGCAGCGGCGGCGCCACACCTGGCCATGCGCCGCGCACGACCAGCGGCCGACGTTGCCAGTGCCGTCGCATGAACTGTGCGGGTGAAAGTCCGCCCAGCAATACGGCGGGATGATCGGGATGCATGGGTCGATTGTCGCTGCCGCACTGCGCAGGGACGCAGGTGCTGTGCGATCATCTGTTGATGCAGATCGCCGAGCCTTGCGTCGTGACCCTCGTCTGGACGCTGCGCGACGCGCAGGATGACCCGATCGACGAGTTGACCGAGCCGATGGAGTTCTTCTACGGTGGCGACGATCTGCTGGCCAAGGTGGAAGAAGCGCTTGCCGGGCAGGCTGCCGGCTTCGAGGCCACGCTGCATCTGGAGCCGGAACATGCCTTCGGCGAGTACGACCCCGAGCGGGTCTGCTTCGAGGAGCGCTCGCTGTTTCCGCAGGAACTCGAACCCGGCATGCAGTTCGAGGGCCTGCCCGCCGGCGCCAAGACGCCCGACATGCCGCTCGACGCGGTGTACACGGTGACCGAGGTCTATTCCTCGCATGTGGTGCTCGATGCGAACCATCCGCTGGCCGGGATGGCACTGCGTCTGCAGTTGAAGGTGCTCGACGTGCGCGAGGCCACCGATACGGAGATCGAGCGGCGCAGCGTCGATGGCGGCGCCGTCACCGTGCTCGACACGGCGCCCGAGCGGTCAAAGCTGCACTGAGCCGGCGCGGTTCACTGCCGGCCGGTGGATCCGAAACCGCCGTCACCGCGCAGGCTCGCCGAGAACTCCTCGACTCGACGGAACTGCGCCTGCACGACTGGCACGATCACCATCTGCGCGATGCGCTCCATCGGTTGCACGGTGAACACCGTGTGGCCGCGGTTCCAGCAGCTGACCATCAACGGGCCCTGGTAGTCGCTGTCGATCAGGCCGACCAGATTGCCGAGCACGATGCCATGCTTGTGGCCGAGACCCGACCGCGGCAACAGCATCGCCGCGAGTCCCGGGTCGGCGATGTGAATGGCCAGACCGGTGGGAATCAGCGCCGACTGCCCGGGCTCGAGCAGCAGTGGCGCGTCGAGGCAGGCGCGCAGGTCGAGCCCCGCGCTGCCCGAGGTGGCATAGGCCGGCAGGTGCGCGGCCATGCGCTCGTCGAGCACCTTGACATCGATGACGGTCATGACGCCCGCTGCGCGACCGTCGCGAGCCGCTCGGCGATCTCGCGCACCAGTTCGCGCGCCAGCGTGAGCTTGTCGGCGCTGGCCAGCTGTCGCTCGCCCTGCGCGTCGACCAGCAGCAAGGCGTTGTCGTCGCGGCCGAAGGTGGCCGGCCCGAGATTGCCGACGATCAGCGGCACGTTCTTGCGGGCGAGCTTTTCGCGCGCGTTACGGGCCAGGTCGTCGGTCTCGGCGGCAAAGCCCACGCAGTAGGGCCGGTCGGGCAGGCGCGCCACCGCCGCGAGGATGTCGGGGTTCTCGGTCAGTTCGAAGACCGGGGTCGTCTTCGAGCCGTCCTTCTTGATCTTGCGCTGAGCGAACGTGGCGGGTCGCCAGTCGGCCACTGCGGCGGTGGCCACGAACACGTCGTGCGCCGCGGCGATCGGCACCACCGCGTCGTGCATCTGCTGGGCACTCTGCACGTCGATGCGCTGCACATGCCGCGGCGTGGGCAACGCCACCGGTCCGGCCACCAGCGTGACCTGCGCCCCCGCTTCGCGGGCGGCACGGGCGATCGCGAAGCCCATCTTGCCGCTGGACAGATTGGTGATGCCGCGCACCGGGTCGATGGCCTCGAAGGTCGGCCCGGCCGTGACCAGCACCCGCTTGCCAGCCAGGTGCTGCGGCTGCAGGCCGGCGATCAACTCGTCACGCAGTTCGAGCGCCTCGAGCATGCGGCCGTCGCCGGTCTCGCCGCAGGCCTGGTCGCCGCTGCCCGGCCCGAGCACCAGGGCACCGTCGTCGCGCACCTGCGCCACGTTGCGTTGCGTGGCCGGATGCGACCACATCTCGCGGTTCATCGCCGGCGCCAGCAGCAGCGCGCATCGTTCGCGCGGACGCGCCAGGCACAGCAGGCTCAGCAGGTCGTCGGCCGTGCCGTGCGCGATCTTGGCGATGAAGTCCGCCGACGCCGGCGCCACCATCACCGCATCGGCCTCGCGCGTGAGATTGATGTGGGCCATGTTGTTGCCCTCGCGCGCGTCCCACTGGCTGGTGTAGACGGCATGCCCGCTGAGCGCCTGCATCGTCACCGGCGTGATGAAGGCCTCGGCGGCCTCGGTCATCACCACCTGCACGCTGGCGCCGGCCTTGACCAGCTCGCGGGCCAGCTCGGCCGCCTTGTAGCAGGCAATTCCGCCGCTGAGGCCGAGCACGATGCGGCGGTGTTTCAGGGGCATCGGTTCCGACATGGCGCGCAATGTAGCAGCGGCCGCGAGCGCCGGACCGCCCTGCTCAGGTGCCGTGGCACTTCTTGAACTTGCGACCGCTGCCGCAGGGGCATGGGTCGTTGCGGCCCGGCAGCTTGTCGACCCGGCGCGTTTCGGGTCGCGGCGCATGGTCGACCCAGTACAGCCGCAGATCCTGTGCGGCCAGGCACGCCGCATCGATCAGTTCGTCGCGACTGAGCTCGCGGCCGCCATGCGCTCGTTCGAGGTGGGCGCGCAACTCGCCGTCGGCCAGCCGCAGCGAGTCGATGTCGGACAACGAGCGCGCAAACGCGCGGCCCGCGTCGGTGTCGTTGTCGGCGGGCGATGGTGCCCAATCGGCCGCGAAGTCACCGATCGCCTGACGGAACCCGCGCGACCAGGCCACGCCGGCACGCATTTCCTGCCGCGCCTGGTCGGCGCTACCCAGCCCACGGCTCACGAAGTCGGCATGATCGGCATCGTCGAACTCGAGCAGCCAGGGCTCGAGCCGGACCTGGTCCGGCTCCATCAGCAGGAGCTCCGGATCGAGCTGCGCGCCGATCTCGCGCCAGCGCCCGAGCAGGGCCCGGCGCGCCAGGCGATCGTCGGCCGGATCGGCAAAGGTGCGGACGAACGCGTCGCCGAGCATCGCCGCCAGCCACTCCTCGACAGGCACGGCCCGCGGTCCGGCGAGCACGCCGCTCAAGTAGCCGTCGATCCACTCCGGTGACACACGCGCATCGAATCCTGCGAGGCGCCAACACACCGTTTCATAGTCGCTCGCCGCCTGCTGCGGCTGCCGTTCTGCCATCTCTGCCGTCGACACGGGTTCTCGCTTTCTGTTTGAGATGCCTGAGGCGGCGCTCGTCAGCCGGCGGATCGGATCAACTCGTTCGTCCAGGTCCGCGCCTCGCCGCCGGACCAATCGAACTCGCCCACGACGATGCGGCGCGGTCGGCCCTGACGGTCGATCAGCACCGTGCTCGGAAAGACACCCGGCGTCCAGGCCCGGGTCGTGTGTCCTGTCGGATCGAGCAGGATGGGCAGCGTTATCGGCTGCTGCTCGAGGAAACGCCGGATCGTCGCCTCGGACTCGCGGAAGTTCACCGTCAGCACGACCAGCGCGTCGGCTCGGTGCCGCGCCGCCAGAGTCTCGAGCGCCGGCATCTCGGCACGACAAGGCTCGCACCAGGTGGCCCAGAAATTCAGGATCACCGCCCGACCTCGAAGCTCGGCGACGCGCCACGGCTTTTGTTCGAGATCGTTGAGCGAGAACGGCGGCGGCGGCTGCGTCGCGGGCCATTCGCGCACCTGAAAGCCGGCACGAGCGCCGAACGATGCCCCTATCGCCGCGGCCAATACGGCGCGGCGCTTCGGCGCGGGCAAGAGGTCGGGCATCGACGGGCTCTGAAAGAAAGGGGACTGTACGACAGCGCCTCCGCCGACCCTCCACCAGGGCCAAGCCGTGCATCAGGACGGCAGCTGCGGCGGTCGCGGATGCAGCCGCGCCATGGCGAGCACGTCGACATAGCTGCCGGCTCGCAACGCATAGGCCCGGTGCGTGCCCTCGACCTCGAAGCCGAACTTGCGGTACAGCGCAATCGCGCCATCGTTGTCGCCGAAGACGGTCAGCTCGATGCGCAACACACCGAGCCAGTTGTCGGCGGCGTCGAGCAGCGCATGCATCAGCGTCGAACCCACGCCGGTGCGCTGATGCGCCGGGGCCACGGACAGGCCCAGGCTCATCGCATGACGGCGGCGCTGGGTCGCGCCGACCGGATGCAATCCGGCACTGCCGACGACCTGCCCATCGCGCTCGGCCACGAGCACCAGATCGCTGCGCCCAGGCGCGTCGTTGTCCGCGAGGCGCACACGCCAGGCTTCGATGCTCGGATACGGCAGTTGCAGCAGACCGGGCAGCACCTGAGGATCGCCCAGCAGGGCGGCGAAAGCCTCCGCATCGCTGGCGCGCGCGCGACGGATCACGGGTGGGCTCATGGGGAACGGCACGAGCCGCGGCCCGCAGCGGCTACACGCGCTCGGCAATCCAGGCCGGTACCGACGCCAGCGCCTTCGGAAGCGACGCCGCATCGGTGCCGCCGGCCATCGCCAGATCCGGCTTGCCGCCGCCCTTGCCGCCGACCTGGCCGGCGACGAAATTCACCAGTTCGCCCGCCTTCACCCGCGCCATGGCATCGGCAGTCACGCCGGCAGCCAGCTGCACCTTGCCGCCGTCCACCGTGGCCAGCACGATGGCCGCGCTCTTGAGCTTGTCCTTCAGCTTGTCCATCGTCTCGCGCAGCACCCGGGCGTCGGCCCCCTGCAGCGTGGCGGCCAGCACCTTCAGGCCCTTGACGTCGCGTGCCTGCGCGAGCAGCTCGTCGCCCTGGGCCGATGCCAGCTTGCCCTTCAGTGCGGCCAGTTCCTTCTCCAGCGCACGCAGCTGGTCGAGCACGGCCCCGACACGATCGTCGAGCTCGGTGGGCGTGACCTTGAGGTGGCCGGCCACGCGATTCACCGTGGACTCCAGACGCTGCAGATAGGCCAGCGCGTTGTCGCCGGTCACCGCCTCGACACGGCGGATGCCGGCCGCGATGCCGCCTTCGGCGACGATCTTGAAGAGGCCGATGTCGCCCGTGCGCTGCACGTGCGTGCCGCCGCACAGCTCGCGGCTGGAACCGATGTCGAGCACACGAACCGTGTCGCCATACTTCTCGCCGAACAGCATCACGGCGCCGAGCTTCTGCGCCTCGTCCATCGGCACCACCCTCGCCTGGGTTGCCGCGTTGGCCAGGATCTCGGCGTTGACGATCGCCTCGACCTTGGCGATCTCGGCCTCGCTCATCGGCGCGTTGTGCGCGAAATCGAAGCGGGTGCGCTCGGCATTGACCAGCGAGCCCTTCTGCTGCACGTGCGCACCGAGCACCTCGCGCAGCGCCTTGTGCATCAGGTGCGTGACGCTGTGGTTGCGCATCGTCTTCGCGCGCTTGTCGCCGTCGACGCGGGCCACGAAGCCGTCGCCGAGCTCGATATCGCCCTCGACCACGCGGCCCTGGTGGCCGAATACTGCAGCCTGCACCTTGATGGTGTCGTCGACGACCACGCGGCTGCGGGCGTTGCGCAGCTCGCCGGTGTCGCCGACCTGGCCCCCGCTTTCGGCGTAGAACGGCGTGTGGTCGAGAACGATCACCACGTCGTCACCCGCCTTCGCCTTGGCGACCGGCGTGCCGTCGACATAGATCGCGCTGACCTTGCTGTGCTCGCAGACCAGGTGCTCGTAGCCGTGGAAGGCCGTCGCGGCGCCGTCGTACTCGAGCCCCTGCGCCATCTTGAACTTGGCCTTGCTGCGCGCCTGCTCGCGCTGGCGCGCCATCGCGGCGTTGAAGCCGGCTTCGTCGACCGTGACGCCGCGTTCGCGGCAGACGTCGGCGGTGAGGTCCAGCGGGAAGCCGAAAGTGTCGTGCAGCTTGAACGCCGTCTCGCCGTCGATCACCTTGGCGCCGCCCGCGAGCGCCGCTTCAAGGATCTCCATGCCGTTGGCGATGGTCTGGAAGAAGCGCTCCTCCTCGACCTTCAGCACTTCGGTGGCCCGCAGGCGATCGCGTCGCAGCTCGGGATAGGCCTCACCCATCTCGTCGGCCAGCGCAGCCACCAGCGTGTGGAAGAACGGCTTGCGCGCACCGAGCTTGTAGCCATGGCGGATCGCGCGGCGCGCGATGCGGCGCAGCACGTAGCCCCGCCCCTCGTTGCCCGGGATCACGCCGTCGACCACGGTGAAGGTGCAGGCGCGGATGTGATCGGCGATCACCTTCAGCGACGGCGAGTCCTTGTCGACCCCGGCGCCGCTGCTGCCCTTGCCACCTGCCCCGTCGACGGCCGCCTTCGCCGCCGCCAGCAGGTTGACGAACATGTCGATCTCGTAGTTGCTGTGCACACGCTGCAGCACCGCCGCCAAGCGCTCCAGCCCCATGCCGGTGTCCACGCTCGGCTTGGGCAGCTTGTGCATTGCGCCGTCTTCGGTGCGGTTGAACTGCATGAAGACGTTGTTCCAGATCTCGATGTAGCGGTCACCGTCCTGCTCGGGGCTGCCCGGCGGGCCGCCGGCCACCTCGGGGCCATGGTCGTAGAAGATTTCGCTGCATGGGCCGCAGGGTCCGGTGTCGCCCATCATCCAGAAGTTGTCGGACATGTAGCGCCCGCCCTTGTTGTCGCCGATGCGCACGATGCGCTCGGCGGGCAGACCGATCTCCTGGCGCCAGATGTCGTAGGCCTCATCGTCCTCGGCGTAGACCGTCGCCCACAGCTTGTCGGGCGGCAGCTTGAAGTGCACCGTCAACAGCTCCCAGGCGTATTTCAGCGCGTCGCGCTTGAAGTAGTCGCCGAAGCTGAAGTTGCCCAGCATCTCGAAGAACGTGTGGTGGCGGGCGGTGTAGCCCACGTTCTCCAGGTCGTTGTGCTTGCCGCCGGCGCGAATGCACTTCTGGCTGGTGGCGGCGCGGCTGTAGGGCCGTTTGTCGAAACCGAGGAAGACGTCCTTGAACTGGTTCATCCCGGCGTTGGTGAACAACAGCGTCGGGTCGTCTCCAGGCACCACCGGCGAGCTGGCCACGATCTGATGTCCCTTGGACTCGAAGAACTTCAGGAACGTGGTGCGGATGTCGGCGGCTTTCATCGGCGAGGCTGGTCGTGGGTGCGGCGCGCGCGCGCCGCTCTGCGGGGGCGCGGCGCGCGCGCGCCGCAACAGGTGGCGGTGTAGGCGGCGGTGTGGCCGTTGTGCATCAAGCGGCGGCGAGCCGGGGATTCTATCCGTCGGTCCACGCCAAGATCTGCACGGAAACTCCCGCGCCGGCGGTGAACTCCGCCACGTGCCCGGCTTAGCATTGCGGCCTTAAGGCAGTCCCCTGGAGCCCCACGACATGAGCAAGAAGTCCGATTGCATCGCGCTGGGTCTGGCCGCCCGCTGCTTCGCCGCCTTTGCGCTGGCCGCCGGCGCAGGCGCCGCGGCTGCAGCCTGGGAGCCCACGGCGCCGGTCGAGATCGTGGTCCCCGCCGGTACCGGTGGCGGTGCCGACCAGATGGCCCGGCTGATCCAGCAGATCGTGGCGAAGAACAATCTGATGAAGCAGCCGCTCAGCGTGGTCAACAAGGCCGGCAACTCCGGCGCCGAAGGACTGCTCGACGTGAAGGCCGCCAGG
>JAEUPI010000094.1 GCA_016790175.1 Burkholderiaceae bacterium
TTTCACTTCCTGCACGTGGCGGCGGCCGTGCTGGCGCTGGCCGTGGTGGCGTGGCTCACGCGGCGGCGGCGCTGGGGCACGGGCCACACGCACGCGCCGGAGACCGTCGCCGCCTTCTGGCACATGGTGGATCTGCTGTGGGTCGTGCTCTTTCCGCTGGTGTACGTGCTGCGATGAACACGGCACGCCGCCTGAACGGGCTGTGGCTGGCGCTGATGGCGGCCACCGCACTCACCTGGGCGCTGGGCGAATCGGGCCTGGCGGGCCGCAGCCTCGCCTGGCCGGCCGCCTTGGTGTTCGCGCTGTCGCTGGCCAAAGGCGCGATGATTGCGCTGGACTTCATGGAGCTGCGCGACGCGCCGCCGCTGTGGCGGCGATTCGTGGTCGGCTGGTTGGCGATCGTGGTGGGAGCGATCCTGGGGCTGCGCTGGACGCTGGGGTGAACGCGCCGGTGATCGCAGCGGTTATGCCACACTCGTCGCACGACGAGCATCGGAGGACCGCACGATGAAGCCGAGCGCCAGCAGCGTCAGCGACAAACGCCGCGTGTTCCGCCAGCTGCACGAAATCGGCTGCTTCGTGATCCCGAACCCGTGGGACGTGGGCAGTGCACGTTGGCTGCAGAGCCTGGGCTTCAAGGCCCTGGCCACCACCAGCTCGGGTTTCGCCTGGTCGCAGGGCCACCCGGACAACGGCATCTCGCGCGACATGGCGCTCGAGCACCTGGCCGAGATGGTGGCGGCCACCGACGTGCCGATCAACGCCGACTTCGAGAACGGCTTCGCTTCCGATACCCAGGGCGTGGCGCAGCACGTGGCGCTCGCCGTGGAGACCGGCGTGGCCGGCCTGTCGATCGAAGACTCCACCGGCCACGCGGCCCAGCCGCTCTTCACGCTCGACGAGGCGGTGGCGCGTTTGCGGGCCGCGCGCCAGGCCATCGACCGGCGCGGCGGCGACACGCTGCTCGTGGGTCGTGCGGAATGCTTCCTCGTGGGCCGGCCCGACCTGAACGAGACCACCACGCGGCTGCGCGCCTACGCGAACGCGGGCGCGGACTGCCTGTACGCACCGGGCCTGCGCACCGCCGAGCAGATCTCGGCCGTGGTGGCGGCCGTGGCGCCCAAGCCGGTGAACCTGCTCGTCGGCTGGGCGGCCGAACTCACGGTGGCCGACATCGCGGCTCTGGGCGTGCGACGCATCAGCGTGGGCGGCGCACTGGCGCGCGCGGCATGGGGCGGCTTCCAGCGCGCGGCCAGGACGCTCGCCGAACAAGGACGCTTCGACGGCTTCGCGCAGGCGGCGGCGGGCAAGGAGCTGGATGCGTTCTTTGCGGCGGATCTGAAGGCGCGGGACGGTTCAATCGACGAGGACTGATCGGCGACGCAGCACGCCCGCCGTGTTCCTGCGGATTCACGGGTTTACGAAACTCTTAAGAAGGACCTAGGCGCATTCTTCAGATCGCGCTCGATGCTGCATTCCTACAGTCTCTCCACCGACACGCCCTGTGCGGCACCGCCCTAGGAGAGACCTCATGAGTACCCCCCGCCACGACATCTACGCCTTCATCCACAAGGGCCTGCGCGCCTTCATGGCCCACTCGCTGGTGCGCACCGGGCGGCTGGACGTGCACGACCCGGCCGAGGTGGCCGAGGTGAGCGAAGAGCTGCACGCCCTGCTGACGATCTGCCGTCACCACCTGGACATCGAGAACACCTTCGTGCACACGGCCATTGCAGCGCGTCAGCCGGGTGCCTGCGACCGCATCTCGCACGAGCATGGCGAGCACGAAGCAGCCATCGCGGAGCTGGACGGCATGGTGCATGCGCTGCCGGGCGACGCGGTCGCGCTGCGTCGCCTGTATCTGCGGCTGAGTCTCTTCGTTGCCGAGAACTTCGAGCACATGCAGCGCGAGGAGACGCAGATGAATGCGGCGCTCTGGGACACGCACTCCGACGAGGAGATCATGGCCATCGAGCAGCGCATCATCGCCTCGCACGAGCCGCAGGAGATGCAGCTGGCCCTGCGCTGGATGCTGCCGCACCTCTCGCCCGAGGAGCGTTCCGCCATGCTCGGCGGCATGCGTGCCCATGCACCGGCCGAGGCCTTTGCCGGCGTCCTGGGCCTGATCCGCCCGCTGCTGGGCGGGCGCGACTGGCGCAAGCTGTCGCAGGCACTCGGCCTGTGATCACGCACCGTCAATCGTCCACCTCGGTCAAGCGCAGGCGGCCGCGCAGCACCAGCCGCATCTGCCCGCGCCCCGTCTTCTCCAATGCAATGACCGGGCAGCGCTCGGCCAGCCGGCGTTGCAGCAGCACGAGGCGCGCCTCGAGGTTGTCGCTCAGATCGGGCAGGCCCAGATCGGGCATGGCGCGCAGTTCGCGGTTGCTGAAATCGCAGCGGCCGCTCTCGGCCTGAACCTGCAACAGCTTCCACAGGATGGTGCCGGCCACACCCTTGATCAAATAGTCGCTGCCGACGAAGACACTGTGGTTGCTGCGGTAGTGCCGCACCTCCACCACCGGCCCTTGCGGCACTGGCGCGTCGGGCAGCACTGCCTCGCGCGCTGCAGAGTCAGCGGTCTGCTGCAACGCGGCGGCGGTGGTGCCCACCAGGCAGGCCAGGGCCACCAGGGCGTCTTCGTCGTCGTAGGCGAAGGCCAGGTCCTGCGGGCTCTCCACGCACAGCACCCCCAGCACCCGCGCGCCAACCGTCACGGGCACCGCCAACTGGCTGTGCGGCTCGGCCAGGCCGGGAAAGGGGATCGCCGACTCCAAGGGCACGGCCCCGGCCGTGCCATCGCGCGAGATGCTGCCGTACCGGTATTCGAGCGTCATGTGGTTGATGCGAATCGGCACGCGGAACTGCGCGGCGACGCCGATGACGCCGTCGCCGAAGGCGACTTCCGAACCGACGCCGGTGATGCTGTAGCCGCGGCTGGCCACGGTGTACAGGCGCTGGTTCGGCGCGTCGGCCACCAGCAGCATTGCATGGCTGATGCGGAACTCCTGGGCCAGCAGCGAGAGGGTCTGGTCGAAAACGGAGCCCAGGTCGGCGCACTCGCCCAGGCGCTGGCCCGCCAGGCGCAGCGCGTGCAGCAGGTTGCGCTCACGCGGCGGGCGCGGGCGCGTGTCGGCCTTGATCTGCTCCACCGACGCCACGGCGTAGATGTCGGCGCCACGCAGCTTGAAGACACCGGCCATGCCGGTGTGCGAGGCGATGCCGGCCAGCCGCGCTTTCATCGACTGGAACAACGGGCCTTCGGTCTCGGTTCGCAGGTACAGCAGCGAGAGCCGGTACGAGGCCGAGGTGACCGGGTCGATCACCAGCGCCGTGGCCTGCGGATTGGCCAGGATGTTCTCGCGTGTCTTGTTGAAGAACTGGAACGTCAGCGCCACGTGGCTCGCGTCCACGTACTGCATCTGCGAGACGTAGGTGGCATTCGGCGTGCCGTCGGCCGCGCAGGTGGCGATGACGGCCGGAATGGAGCCTTCCAGGCAGCTGCGGGCGGTGTCCAGCGGCACCTGCATCAGCGCGAAGCTCCGGGCTCGAGGCGCAGCGCCGTGCCGGCACCGGGGCCCGGCGTCTGCTGGAAGGCGCCCTCGGGCGCGAAGTGCAGCGCCACCAGGTGCACCGGGTCGTGCCAGAAGACATCGTGCACGTAGTCGGCACTCCAGCCCAGGGGCCGCAGTTCCTCGGCAAAGAGGGCGAGGTAACGGCGCGTGAGTGCAACGTCAGCGGGGCCGGCCGGCGCGGTCGCCACGTCGGACCCCTTGATCTGCAGCGTGCGGTTGGTGGAGGGCCGGCTGAAGACGGCGGCCAACTTGCTGCAATGCGCCACGTCGCGCAGCAGCGCTTCGGCGCCGTTGGCGAAGACCAGCACGGTCACCTGGTCGCGTCCCGGGCTCACCCGGCAGCCCACGCCCTTGGCGATGGAAGGCACGAAGCGGTCGTTGCGGCTGGCCAGGGTCATCGAGATACCACTCTGGATGAACGTGGCGATGTCCTCGGGAAGGGCGATGGAAGGCTGCACGCCGGCGATGCTAACGGGGGTGCGGCGCGCCGCCAACGTTCGGGCCGCGCCAATGCACCAGAGCTCCGGTGACTACAACAGCTCCTCCGACACCAGCGGCGCCAGCAGCCACAGTCGCAGCTTCTCGATCCAGCTCAGGCCCGGGGGACTGTCGAGCCGCTCGACACTGCCGTCGGCACGCTGCCCGATCCATTGGATCGAACGTCCGTCGGGGGCCAGCACCACCTCGTAGACGCCGAGTCCGGCGCCGGCGTCGTAGGTGGCGCGGATGCGTTGCGCCAGCTCGGCGCTGCGCACGGCCAGGCCCAGCTCGGTGTTGGTGTGGCGCGAGCGCGGGTCGAGATTCATCGAGCCGAGCAACACCAGCTCGCGATCGATCAGCGCCAGCTTGGCATGCAGCCGGCCCACGCTGTCGCCGAACAGGCGCTGCAGCCGCGAATCCTGGCGCAGGCGCGTGGAGGCCAGCTCGTACAGGCGCACGCCCATCTTCAGCAGCTCGTTGCGGTAGCGCGCATAGGCCACGTTGACCAATGGCTCGTCGCTGGAACCGGTGGCGTTGGTCAGCACCAGCACCTCCACGCCACGCTCGCGCAGGCGGCGCAACGCGGCCAGCCCCACCTGGCCCGGAATGAAGTACGGCGACGACAGCGCCACCTCGCGCCGCGCACCGGCGAGCAGCGCGTAGAAACGTTCGCCGATCGAATCGGCGGGGTCTTCGGCGCGCGCCTCGGCGCCGGTGAGTGCGCGGATGCGCTCGCTGTCGTGACGCTTGTCGGGCACATCGGCATGCGCCCCGGCGCGAGCGGGCAGCAGGCGCAAGGTGCCGGCATCGAGCTCGGCGCCCACCGACGGCGCGCCGTATTCGTCGGTGCCTTCGGGCGCGGTATGCGCCGCCGTTGTCGCGACCGCGTCGTCGAATGCGCGCTGCAGTTCGCCGGTGCCGGCCGCCGGCGCGGCCACGGTGCCGACGGGAATCACGTCGCGCGTGTTCCAGTAACGGTCGAACCAGGCGCCGAGCTGCGCCACCACCGGGCCGGCGAGCAGCACGTCGAAGTCGATGAAGTTGCCCTCGGTGCCGCGCAGGAAGTATTCGTCGGTCAGGTTGCGGCCACCGGCCACGGCCAGCACGCCGTCGACGATCAGCAGCTTGTTGTGCATGCGGTGGTTCAGGCGGCCGAAGTCGGTGGCCAGGCCCCACAGGCGCCCGAGCGCCGAGCCGCGCCCGGCGACGAACGGGTTGAACAGGCGCACCTCCACGCCCGGCGTGGCTGCCAGGCCGAGCAGCAGCGGGTCCATGCCGTCGGTGTACCAGTCGTCGAGCAGAAGCCGCACGCGCACGCCGCGCCGCGCCGCATCGCGCAGCTCGCGCAGGATCAGCTTGCCCACGCCGTCGGCCGCCAGGTGGTAGGTCTGCAGGTCGATGCCGTGCGCCGCACGGCGCAGCAGCTGCACCCGTGCGTCGAGCGCAAAGGCGCCCTGCGGGAACCCGCGCACGGCCGAGAGCTCGGGCCGCTCGGGGCCCGGGCTGGGCGCCACGCCGGACTCGGCACGCTGCAGTGCGCCTCGTGCGGCGCGCGCCAGCGGCGCACCGGCCGCAGCCACAAGCATCGTCGATGGTGGCCCCGGTTGCACCTCGGGCGGCAGTTGGGCCAGCGTGCTGCAGCCACCGAGCAGCACGACACCCAGTGCGACCAGCAGTCGGGAACAGCGGCGTTTCATGGGCGAGGCGTCGACGTCGGACATGGTAGTCGGGCGCGACGGCCGACTGTGCACGCAGCGGGCGATCACAATGGGCCCCGAGGAGACAAGACCATGAACGAACTGTGGCGCTGGAGCGCCGGCGACCTGGCGCGCGGCATCCGCACCCGCCAGATCTCCAGCCGCGAGGCGGTGGCCGCCTGCCTGCAACGCACGCAGGCGGTGAACCCCACGCTGAACGCGATCGTGCAGGTGCTGGAACGCGAGGCGCTGGCCGCCGCCGACGAGGCCGACCGCGCGGTGGCACGCGGCGATGCGCTGGGGCCGCTGCACGGCGTGCCGGTGACCACCAAGGTCAACGTCGACCAGGCGGGCCTGCCCACGACCAACGGCGTGGTCGCGTTCAAGGACGTGATCGCGCGCGACGACAGCCCGGTGGTGGCCAACCTGCGCAAGGCCGGCGCGGTGATCTTCGGGCGCACCAACACGCCGGCGTTCTCGTTTCGCTGGTTCACCGACAACGACCTGCACGGCCGCACGCTGAACCCCTGGTCGAAGGCGCACACGCCGGGCGGCTCGAGCGGCGGTGCGTCGTCGGCCGTGGCCGCCGGCATGGGCCCGATCGCGCATGGCAACGACCTCGCGGGCTCGGTGCGCTTTCCGGCGTCGTGCACCGGCGTGTTCGGGCTGCGGCCTTCGTTCGGCCGCGTGCCCGCGTTCCAGCCGAGCGCGGCGGAAGAGCGGCCACTCGCCGTCCAGCTGATGTCGGTGCAAGGGCCGCTCGCGCGCACCGTGGCCGACATCCGCCTCGCGCTGCAGGCGATGGCTGCGGCCGACCCGCGCGATCCGTGGTGGGTGCCGGCACCGCTGCAAGGGCCGGCACCCGCGCGGCCGATCCGCGTGGCGATGACGGTGACCGCGGCATGGACGCCGGCAGATCCGCCAGTGGCCGACGCGGTGCGCCGTGCCGGCCAATGGCTCGCCGAGGCTGGTTACGTGGTGGAGGAAGTCGAGCCGCCCGACATGGCCGAAGCCGCGCGCCTGTGGGACACGCTGGCGCACGGCGAGGCACGCTACTTCATGGCCGCCGCGATCGAGAAGCTCGGCGACGAGCGCATCCGCCGCGCCTTCGGCGGCATGACGCGCCACACGCCGGTGCTCGATGCCGAGGGCCACATGCGCGCGCAGGCGCGCCGCACCACGCTGATCCGCAACTGGATGAGCTTCATGCAGCGCTACCCGCTGGTGCTCACGCCGGTGAGTGCCGAGCTGCCGTTCCCTTATGGCCTGGACGTGGAATCGCTCGAAGGCATCGACCGCGTGATGCGCGCCCAGGGCACGCAGTTCATGGTGCCGCTGCTCGGGCTGCCGGCCATCTCGGCCCCCGCCGGCGTTGCGCAGGGCCTGCCAATCGGCGTGCAGCTCATCGGCGCGCGCTTCCGGGAGGACCTGGTGATGGAGGCGGCCGAGGTGATCGAGGCACGGCATCCGGCGACGACGCCGATCGATCCGGCATTCTGAAGCAGCGCACTACGCACGCTCGAAGCGCATCACCCAGTTCGTCTCCCAGCTCGCGCCGCCGTCGCCTGAGAACGCCTGCTCCCACCGCGCGCCGGCCGGCGTGATGTGCGACCACACGAAGCGCACGCGGATCGGCCGGCCTTCGCAGTGGTCGTCGGCCTCGAAGGTGCCCACGCCGTCAACAAAGCCCCCACGCACCGGCACGTCGATCTGCCCGGGGTGGCGACCGTCGAGCCACCAGATCGACCATGTGCCCGAGGCCGGGTCGAACGCACGCAGCGACGCCGCGCGGTAGGGGCCATCCGGCAACTCGAGCGAGTTGTCGTCGACGTTGCCGCGGCCGTTCATCAGCGGCCACGCCTGGCTGGTGCCGTGGAACGTCTCCCACTCGGTGCAGGCCTGCAGGCGCCGCTTGAGCCGGCGGTGGTGGACACGCCAGCGGCCGAACAGGAAGTCGAAGTCCGTCGCGCCCGTGGTGTGCGGTGGGTCGTTCGGCAAGGGCTGGGCCATGGCGGCGAGTCTGCGGAGTGGCTGACGACGCCCGGCATGCTGCGCCACAATAGATGCCACCGCATGGCATGTTTTGCCGGCCACGATCGTCCGCATGCGCGCCAGCCGTTTGCTCTCGCTCCAGATGCTGCTGCAGTCGCGCGGCCGCATGAGCGCGCAGGCGCTGGCCGAGGCGCTGGAGGTATCAGTGCGCACCGTGCACCGCGACGTGGACCAGCTCAGCGCCGCCGGCGTGCCGGTCTACGCCGAGCGCGGCCGCGCGGGCGGCTTTGCGCTGCTCGACGGCTGGCAGACCCGGCTCACGGGGCTCACGCCCGCCGAATCGCAGGCGGTGCTGCTCACCGGCCTGCCTGGGCCGGCCGCGCAACTCGGGCTGGGCGCAGAGGCCAAGACCGCGCAGCTCAAGCTGCTGGCTGCGATGCCGGCCGCGTCGCGCGGCCCCGCGCAAATGGTGAGCGCCCGCCTGCATCTGGATCCGGTGGACTGGTACCGCGAGCAGGAGCCGGTGCCGCAACTGGGCCTGGTGGCGCAGGCCGTGTGGCAGGAGCGGCAACTGCGCGTGCGCTACGAAAGCTGGACGCGCACCACCGCGCGCACGGTGGGCCCGCTGGGGCTGGTGCTGAAGGCGGGCACCTGGTACCTGGTGGCGCTGCTGGACGGGCGGCCCAGCACGCTGCGCGTGTCGAACATCCACGCGGCCGAGCTGCAGGGCGACGCGGTGCGCCGGCCCCGGGCGTTCGACCTCGCGCGCTATTGGAGCGAATCGATCCGCCGCTTCGAGCGCGAGCTCTACACCGGCCAGGCCACCGTACTCGCCACTCCGGCCGGACTCAAGGCGCTGGCGCACCTGAGCAGCGCGGTAGCGAAGGCCGTGGCCGACGCCCCGGCCTCTCGACGCCAGGATGCTCGCGTGCGACTGCGTGTGCCGATCGAATCGATCACGCACGCCACCGAGCAGATGCTGCGGCTGGCGCCGGAGGTGCAGGTGGTGGAGCCGGCGGCGCTGCGGGATTCGATCATCGAGCGGATCGGACACATCCAACGGCTTTACCTGGCGGCGTAACCGCCCGGTTGATGGCCAGCGGCAATTTCTGAACAATCCATCTGTCGCCCACAGGACTGCCGCATGCCCAGATCCCTCGCCGCTGCTCTCGCCCTCGCCTTGGCGTCTGCGCTGGCCGCCGCACAATCGCCGGCGCCAGCCGACACGAAGACCATGCTGAAGCTGGCCGACGACAGCAATTGCCTAACCTGTCACGACCTGGAACAGAAGCTTCGCGGGCCGGCCTGGCGCGACGTGGCCAAGCGCTATCGCGGTGACGCATCGGCCGAAGAGAAGCTGGTGAAGAAAGTGCACGAAGGCGGCGGCGGCGTCTGGGGCGACGACTACATGTCGGCCAACCGCCGCGCGGGCCTGGAGAACATCCGCACGCTCGTGCGCTGGATCCTGAAGCTCGAGTCGTGAGAGGGTGCGATGGGCATCGCCGACCACCAAATCAGGTCGAAGAGCCGCCTCTGCGTCACTGGGCTTGAAGCTCGATGCCATCGCCTTCTGCAACGAGCGTCGCGATGGCGGCGCCCAACGCAAGATCGGGCACCGCGCCGAACGCGTGCTGGCGCAAGTGTCCGTTGCGGTCGATCAGCACCAGGCTCGGCGTGCCCTGCATGCCGTAGGCCTGCATCGTGACCGGGATCGGGTTGCCGGCGGCTGCGCTCGGCGCGTCGACACCGATCGGAAAGCGGATGCGGTATTCGTGCAGGAAGGCTTGCAGAGAAACAGGCGTCATCGCGGCGTGATGTTCGAACACCGTGTGCAGGCCGACCACGACGACGCCGGAGGCGGCGAACGACTCGTGCACGCGTTGCGCCTGCGGCAGACCGTGCTGCACGCAGCCCGGGCACAGCATCTGGAACGCATGCAGCACCACCACGCTGCCGCGCAGGCGTTCGAGACTCAGCGCGCCGTCGGTGTTGAACCACACGCTGGTCGTCCACGGCGGCGCGCTTCGCCCGGGCGGTTCCAGGCCGAACATGCCGTGCGCGCCGCGCGATCGCACTTCGGTGGGATGCACGAGTTCACTTCCGAAAAGCGGAGAAGACGTAGTCGTTGCCCTTCTGCGCGGTGTGACATTGAAAGCACGCGGTCGCCGCGTTCTTGCCCACCGCGCGCTCGGTCTTCGAGTTGCCCTTGAAGCCCTCGAAGCCCCAACCGCCGGTGACCTTGTACTTGCGGCTGTCCTTGTGCATGACGCCCAGCACCTTGCGCTCGCCTTCCTGCACGGTGTTGTCGGCGGCCTTGGCCTCCAGAAGATCGAACACGATCACCGAGCCGTCAGCGAACTTTCCGCGCCGATAGCCCTCCTCGGCCTTCTTGTTCGCGTAGAGGTGGTGGATGCCGCCGAACGCATCGAACAAAGCGTGCCCCTGCTGGATCGTCATGCTCTTGACGTGAGTCCACTGACGATAGCCCTCGGGGTAGGGCACCGTTGCCGGTTCGGCGGCCACGAGCGGCAACGCCATCGACAGCGTCGTCGCGAGAACAAGCATCCTGCGCATGGGGCACTCCTACAATGACACGCGGAAGGCGCGCATTGCAGCATGCGGCCGCAGGGCTGAACAGCAGGTACGAAACGGTGCCCCGGGCACTTTCAAGTGTCGATAGATGAACGCGCGGCGACCTGCAACCCAGGCGATGCCTCATGTGGCGCGCATGGTCGAAGACATCGTCGGCTGCAAGTGGTCGCTCGCCGTGCTCGGCGCCGTGCGCAGCGGCGTGCGCCGACCCGGCGCGATGGAGCACGCGATCGACGGCTTGTCCAAGAAGGTGCTCAACGAGCGCCTGAGCAAGCTGGTGCGCTTCGGCATTCTCGAGAAGCAGGCCTATCCGGAACTGCCCCCGCGCGTGGAGTACCGCTTCACGCCTTTCGGTGAAAAGTTCCTGGGCGTGCTCGACAGCATCGACGCGCTGCAACGGGGGCTCGACGGCCATCCGACCTGACCGCTGGTGGTGGATCACCAGCTGCGCGATGCAGGCCACCGTGCTCGGCCACAGCTGCTGGCGCCGCTTGCCGGGCACCGGCGCCACACCCGCCCACGTCAGCGCTTGATCGACTGCAGATTGTCTTCCACCACCCGCTTGACCGGCACGGTCGTCTCATACCCTGCGGGCGCGCTGGACGCCTGCGCACCGCTGGCCTGCCGCGCCGGATGCGCGCCCACCGGATACGCATAGCTCAGCAGCCCGAGCTTGCCCGAGGCCAGCTTGGCGGCGATGGCCGTGACCTTGCGATCCACAATCTGCGGCTCCACAGCCGCAAGCGCTTCGTTCAACGTCGGGAGGGCCTCGTCGTACCGCTTCAGCAGCACGAGCACGACCGCCAGGTTGTTCAACAACAGCGGGTCGCCGGGTTTCGCTGCCAGCGCCGCCCGCAGCGCACGTTCGGCCGTTGCCCAGTCCTTGGCGTCGAACGCAGCGTTAGCCTGCGCAAGAGGCGCCGCCGATCCAGCTTGTGCCGGCAACGCTGCCACGCTCGCGGCAGCAGATGCCGCCTGGGCGGGCACCGCGGCGAGGCGAGTGTCGTCGGCACCCTTGCCGCAGCCGGCCGCCACGCAGGCCGAAACCAGACAGATCGACGTTCGGATCAGGCCGTGGACCATCGCAGCTCCTCGCCGGACACCACGCGCGCCCGTCCGAGCACGGCCAGCATGTTCAGAGTCGTCGGCAACCTGCATGGGCGCGGATGATAGGCGTGCGGTTCGGCCGAGCCAGCACCGTGCTCGAAGGCCCGAGGGCAGAACGCCGTGGCCTTGCAAACGGTACTGTCTTTCGGTACCATTCGCCCGTGAAACGCGCGCACCAGAAGACGCTGGCCGCCGTCTTCGCACACCCCACCAGCGCCAACCTCGCCTGGAAGGACATTGAAGCACTGCTGAAGGTGCTGGGCGCCGAAGTCAGTGAGCGCGAAGGCAGTCGCGTGGCGATCGTGCTCTTCGGCGAGGTGCGCGTCTTCCATAGGCCGCACCCATCGCCGAAGACCGACAAAGGCGCCGTGGCCTCGGTCAGACGATGGCTCGAGCAACATGGAGTGAGGCCATGAATGTGATGACGGTAGACGGATTCAGCGCGAAGATCGAATACGACCCCGAGATCGACATGTTCAGGGGCGAGATTCTCGGCCTCACCGGCGGGGCCGACTTCTATGGCAAGACGCCGAAGGAACTGCGTTCCGAGTTCAAGAAGTCATTGACGGTCTTTCTCGAGGTCTGCAGGGAAAAGGGCATCGCACCTCGGCGCAACTATTCGGGAAAGTTCAATCTCCGTGTGCCTCCCGATCTGCACGAGAAGCTCGCCATAGCCGCCCAGGCCGAGGGCAAGAGCATCAATACCTTGGTCCAAGAGGCGCTCGCACAGCGGGTTGCCGTCTGATCGACGTGACTCCACAAGCACCGCAGCCGCCCATGGGCGGCTGCGTCAGCTTCAACGTGGCGCAATACAACGCGCCGGCGCGGACCCTATCCGCCTACCCGCACGCCCCGATATACCCGCACGCGGTGCAGAACTCGCAGCCGTCCTTGTGGATCAGCGTCGAGTTCCCGCACTCCGGGCAGCGCGAGCCGGCCATCGGCCCGGCCTGGTTGGCGCGCGGCTTGGTGTCGGCCGGCGCCTGCAGGATGCCCATGGCGTTGAGCGGAAAGCCGTTCTCGTCGAGCACGCCGAGCATCGCGAAGCGGTGGATCACCAGCTGCGCGATGTAGGCCACCGTGCTCGGCCACAGCTGCTGCCGCCGCTCGCCGGGCACCGGCGCCATGAAGTGGCCGAGCGGCTCGCCCACGTTGAGCAGCTTGCGCAGCTTCATGCCGATCCAGGCCGGATCCATCACCCGCATGTCGAGCGAGAGCAGCCGCGCCAGGCCGTCGAGCGCGCGCGGATAGTTGCCGCTGAAGCCCACCGCGCAAGGGCGGGTCACGAAGCCCTTGCCGTCGGGCGTGGGCAGCTGCACTTCCTTGAGCGTGACGGTGAACGATTCGCCGCTCGCGGGGTTGCTCACGTCCACCGCCCAGGCCAACGTGCCCGAGGTACCGGTGCGCGGCTCGTCGCGGCTGAACATCGCGTCGATCACCGGCGTGGCGCCGCCCTCCTGCAGCGCGCCGAGCTGCTCGCAACGCCAGCGGATCACCGCGGCCGTGGCCGCCACCACGCCCGGGAACAGGCGTGGCTCGCCATGCGGCGGCATCGGCATCTCGAAGCTGCGCTCCTCGGCCACGGTGGCCAGCGCCTCGAGCTTGAGCTTGAGCCAGGCGGCGTCGTTCGCGCGCATGTCCATCGAGAGGGTCTTGGCCAGCGCCGCCATCGCCCGCGGCTGCTCGGCACCATTGACCCACACCTCGAACGGCAGGTTGCGCGCAAAGAGGCCCGACTCCGGGCCGGCCTCGGCCGGCAGCTCGCCCACGAACAGCGAGAACTCGCCGTGCGGGTACTGGATCATGTAGCTCCAGGCCGGGTTGCCGCCGGGAAACTCCGGCCGGCTCGGCCAGCGCAGCGACGCGAGCACCGGCGCGGGGAGGCGCTCGACGCGCAAACGCTGGTTCGCGCCTTCGGCATGGCTGGCCACCAGCGGCGGCGCGCTGCTCGTTTGCGGTTCCACGCTGAGCACCGCCCCTAACACGGCATTCGGCCGGTAGGTGGCCAGGCCCTTGAGGCCCGCCTTCCAGGCGGTGAAGTACAGGCCCTGGAAATCCGCATACGGATAGTCCGCCGGCACGTTCACCGTCTTGCTGATCGAGGTGTCGATGAAGGGCGCCACCGCGGCCACCATCGCGGCATGGTTCTCGGCGCTCATCTCGAGCGCGGTGACAAAAGCCTCGGTCAGCGGCGCGTCGGCACCCTTCAGGTGGCGATACAGGCGCCAGGCATGGTCTTCGACGCTGTATTCCTTGAAGCTGTTGTCGACCTCGCGCTTGCGGCGCGTGTAGCTCCAGGAAAACGGCGGCTCGATGCCGTTGCTGGCGTTGTCGGCGAACGCGAGGCTGATGGTGCCGGTGGGCGCGATCGACAGCAGATGCGAGTTGCGGATGCCGTGTGCGCGAATCTTGTCCTTCAGCGCCTGCGGCAGCCGCGAGGCGAAGCTGCCGCGCGAGAGGTAGAGGTCGGCATTGAAGAGCGGGAAGGCGCCGCGCTCGCGCGCCAGCTCGACGCTGGCTTCATAGGCGGCGTCGCGCATCACGGCCGAGATGCGGGCGGCTTCGTCGCGTGCGGCGGGGGTGTCGTAACGCAGGCCGAGCATGATGAGCGCGTCGCCCAGGCCGGTGAAGCCGAGGCCGATGCGGCGCTTGGCCTTGGCCTCTTCGTGCTGCTGCGGCAGCGGCCAGACGGTGGAGTCGAGCACGTTGTCGAGCATGCGCACGGCCACCTTCACGACCTCGACGAACGCGTCGTCGCGAAAGCGCGCGTCGGACTCGAAGGCCTTGTCGATGAAGTACGACAGATCGACCGAGCCGAGACAGCAGCAACCGTAGGCCGGAAGCGGCTGCTCTCCGCACGGGTTCGTCGAATCGATCCGCTCGCAGTAGCCGAGGTTGTTGTCGGCGTTGATGCGGTCGATGAACAGCACGCCGGGTTCGGCGTGGTCGTAGGTCGAGCGCATCACCTGTTCCCACAGGTCGCGCGCGCGCACCTTGCGGAACACCCACAACCCGTCGCTGCGGCGATAGGCGCCTCGCGCCTTCTGCGCCGCGCTCGGCTCGGCGCGATGCACCAGCTCGAAGTCGGTGTCGTCTTCCACCGCGCGCATGAACGCGTCGGTCACGCCCACCGAGATGTTGAAGTTGGTGAGTTCGCCCTTGTCTTTCGCGTGGATGAAGTCTTCCACGTCGGGATGGTCGCAACGCAGCACGCCCATCTGCGCGCCGCGGCGGCTGCCGGCGGATTCGACCGTTTCGCACGAGCGGTCGAACACGCGCATGTAGCTCACCGGGCCCGACGCGCTGCTCTGCGTGGTGCCGACCCACGCGCCCTTGGGGCGGATGCGCGAGAAGTCGTAGCCCACGCCGCCGCCGCGGCGCATGGTCTCGGCGGCCTCGGTGAGCGCGGTGTAGATGCCGGGATAACCCTCCTCGGGCTGCGCGATCGAGTCGCCCACCGGCTGCACGAAGCAGTTGATCAGCGTGGCGCCGAGCGCGGTGCCCGCGGCCGAATCGATGCGGCCGGCGGGAATGAAGCCGCTGCGCTGCGCGTCGAAGAAGCGGGCTTCCCACTGTGCGCGGGCGGCCGGCGCTTCAACGGCGGCCAGGGCCCGGGCAACACGGCTGCGCACGTCGTCGACGCTGCGCTCGTCGCCCTTGGCGTATTTCTCGAGCAGCACCTCCTGGCTGATGGGCTGCGGGGGCAGCGGTCCGGTTGCCACGGCCGCTGCGGTGATGGTGGTGTTCTTCGCGCCGGAGTTGCGCGCGGTCTTGGTCATGCTTTGTCGTCTCCTGTCGACGCGTTCTTTATGGGGACGCTAGGTGTAGCGTATCCGACCACCGTTGGCCACTACATTTAGCGTTGGTTACCAGGGCGTCGCGAATACGAGTCAACGGCATTTGATGCGCGTCAGCGCCAACGAGCCCGCATTGTGGAGCGCGGCCGCAGACCGCGTGCGATGCACGCAATGCAATCAGGGTTGCCCTGAAACTTCAGGCCATCGCGAGCGCGCGTTTCGCGGGTGCGAGTTGTTCGTGCAGCGCCGCCACGCCGCCGATCACGATCAGCGCCGGTGCCTTCACGCCATGCACCTGGGCCAGCGCCGGCAGGGTCTCGAGCGTGCCGTCGATCACCCGCTCGTCGGGGCAGGTGGCGCGCTCGACCACGGCCGCCGGCGTGCTCGGCGGCGCGCCATGGCGCATCAGTTGCTCGCAGATGATCGGCAGCGTGCCCAGGCCCATGTAGATCACGGTGGTCTGCCGTGGCCGCGCCAGCATCTCCCAATCGAGATCGAGGCTACGGTTCTCGCCCTCGCCTCGCAGGTGGCCGGTGGCGAATACCAGCGCGCGTGCATGGTCACGGTGCGTCAGCGGCATGCCGGCCGAGGCGGCGGCGCCCTGCGCCGCGCTGATGCCCGGGATCACCTCGAACGGGATGCCCGCCTCCGCGAGGGCCTGCGCCTCCTCGCCGCCGCGGCCGAAGATGTAGGGGTCGCCACCCTTGAGGCGCAGCACCGCATGTCCTGCACGTGCGAGCTTGAGCATCAGCTCGATGATCGCGCCCTGGCTCATCGCATGGCAGCCGGCGCGTTTGCCGACGTAGATGCGGTGTGCCTCGGGCGGCAACAGCGCGAGCACGTCGTCGCTCACCAGGCTGTCGTGCAGCACCACGCGGGCGGCGCGCAGCGCATGGGCCGCCTTGACGGTGAGCAACTCGGGATCGCCAGGGCCGGCACCGACGAGCGTGACCTTCGCCGGCCCCCCGCCCGCGAGCAACGCGCGCGCGTCGAAGCGCAGGGGTTCATGCAGTTCGCTCATGGCTGAGGCTCCTGGGTTCCGCGACCCGGTTTGTTGCGTTGGGTCGTGTCGCAGCGATTGTCGAAACCCCACAGCGCGACCTTCCTTGAACCAGTTCAAGGACGCTCGGGCGAGGCAAATCGACGATAGCCATGCTCGAGGCAGGGAACTGCAGCCCCTGGCCGGGTCCATCCGCGGGAGACACCGTGATGGTGCACAGGCTGCGAGCGCCACACGATGGCGCGCCATACGAATCACGGAGAGTTTCGATGAGCACGACGACACTGACCCGGATCGCGGCAGTCGCGATGACGCTGCTCGCATCGGGCGTGATGGCCCAGCAAAGCGCACCCGCCGCCGCTGCGCCGCCGATGACGGCGGCCGAGCTCGAGACCGGCAAGAAGATCTACTTCGAGCGCTGCGCCGGCTGCCACGGCGTGCTGCGCAAGGGGGCCACCGGCAAGAACCTCGAGCCGCACTGGACCAAGAAGCTCGCCGACGGCAGCACGCAGGAAGGCGGCACGCTCAAGCTCGGCACGCAGCGCCTCGACAAGATCATCGCGCTCGGCACCGAGGGCGGCATGGTGAACTACGACGACATCCTCACCAAGGAGGAGATCGACATCATGGCGCGCTACATCCAGCAGCCGCCACCGGTGCCGCCCGAGTTCAGCCTGAAGGACATGGAGGCGTCGTGGAAGCTGCTGGTGCCGGTGGACCAGCGCCCGAAGGCTCAGCAGAACAAGATCAACTTGAAGAACGTGTTCGCGGTCACGCTGCGCGACACCGGTGAGCTGGCGCTGATCGACGGCGACACCAAGCAGATCTGGAAGATCCTGAAGACCGGCTACGCGGTGCACATCTCGCGCCTGTCGGCGTCGGGGCGGTATGTCTACACGGTGGGCCGCGATGGCCTGGTGACGCTGATCGACATGTGGTTCGCCGAGCCGACCACAGTGGCGACGATCCGCATGGGCTCCGACGCGCGCTCGGTGGACACCAGCAAGTTCAAGGGCTTCGAAGACAAGTACCTGATCGGCGGCACCTACTGGCCGCCGCAATACTCGATCATGGAAGGCGAGACGCTCAAGCCGCTGAAGATCGTGTCGACCCGCGGCATGACGGTCGACGGCGAATACCACCCCGAGCCTCGCGTGGCGTCGATCGTGTCGTCGCAGATCAAGCCCGAGTGGGTGGTCAACGTCAAGGAGACCGGACAGATCCTGCTGGTCGACTACAGCGACATCAAGAACCTGAAGACCACGACGATCGAATCGGCCAAGTTCCTGCACGACGGCGGCTGGGACGCGAGTAAGCGCTACTTCATGGTGGCGGCCAATGCGTCGCACAAGGTCGCCGCGGTCGACACCAAGACCGGCAAGCTGGCGGCGCTGATCGACACCGCGAAGATCCCGCACCCGGGTCGCGGCGCCAACTTCAATCACCCGAAGTACGGCCCCGTCTGGGCCACGGGCCACCTCGGCGGTGCCGCGGTGTCGCTGATCTCGACCGCCTCCGACAAGCCGGCCGACGCCAAGTACAAGCAGTACAACTGGAAGGTCGTCGAAGAGCTGAAGATGCCCGGCGCCGGCAACCTGTTCGTCAAGACCCACCCGAAGAGCAAGAACCTGTGGGCCGACCTGCCGATGAACCCGGAGCGCGAGAACGCCGAGAGCGTCTACGTGTACAGCCTGGCCGATCTGTCCAAGGCGCCGGTCAAGCTCGACGTGGCCAAGGACAGCGGCCTGCCGCAGACCAAGGCGCTGCGCCGCGCGGTGCACCCCGAGTACAGCCAGGACGGCACGGAAGTGTGGATCAGCCTGTGGGGCGGCAAGACCGACCAGTCGGCGATCGTGATCTACGACGACAAGACGCTGAAGCTCAAGAAGGTGATCACCGACCCGAAGATGATTACCCCGACCGGCAAGTTCAACGTCTGGAACACGCAACACGACATCTATTGATCGGTGACCCTGCCAACGCGCCGGAGAGTCTGACGTGAACGACAACAACGACAAGCGCGGCTGGTTCTCCGGCTTGAAGCGCCCCAGCACGACCTGGTCGGTGGGTGCGCTGATGCTGGCGGGCATCGTGCTCGGCGTGGTGCTGTGGGGCGGCTTCAACACCGCGGTGGAATGGACCAACCGCGAGGCGTTCTGCATCGGCTGTCACGAGATGCGCGAGAACGTCTACAAGGAATACTCCGAGAACACCATCCACTACACCAACCGCACCGGCGTGCGTGCCACCTGCCCCGATTGCCACGTGCCCAAGGAATGGGGCCCGAAGATGTGGCGCAAGGTGCAGGCCTCGCGCGAGCTGTACGGCAAGGCGGTGGGCACGATCGACACGCGCGAGAAGTTCGAGGCCAAGCGCCTGCAGCTTGCCGAGAGCGAGTGGGCGCGCATGAAGGCCAACGATTCGCTCGAGTGCCGCAACTGCCACACGCTGGCGAGCATGGATCCGGAGAAACAGAAGCCCCGTGCGAAGAAGTCGCACGAGCTGGCCAAGAAGAACAACGAGACCTGCATCGATTGCCACAAAGGCATTGCGCACCACAAACCCAAAGGCATGAAGGAAGAGGAATGAACAAGCTGCACATCCTGGCGCTCGCAGCCGCCGCGGCATCGGGCTCGGCGCTCGCCGCCCCGCCCGACTGGGCCAAGGTGCCCGGCAAGACGATCACGGTGTTCTACCCCGGCGCCTCGCCGACGGAGTGGATCATGAAGGGCAGCGAGCACGGCGGCGCGCGCGCTCTCAAGAAGGGCGAGTCCTGTGCCAGCTGCCACCACGACGAAGCCGCCGACATGGGCAAGAAGATGGCCACCGGCCAGAAGCTCGAGCCCAAGCCCATCAAGGGCAAGGCCGGGTCGATCCCGGTCAACGTGCAGGCGGCCAACGACGGCACCAACCTCTACCTGCGCTTCAGCTGGAAGCAGCCTGCCGGCGGCGCGGACAAGATGGACAAGGACAACGCCGTCAAGCTCGCGTTCATGCTCGAGGACAACAAGGTGCCCGGTGCCAACCTGTCAGGCTGCTGGGAAACCTGTCACGGCGACGCGCGCACGATGCCCGACGGCAAGGACGACAAGAAGACCAAGTACGTCAAGGACGGCAGCGTCGCCGGCGGCAAGTTCTACGACCTGGCGCAGTGGACGTCCAAGGGCGCCAAGTTCGACGGCTACGTGGCCGACAAGCGCGTGATGGAAGGCGGCAAGCTGCTCGTCGACGCCAAGGGCGAGAACAAGGGCGGCGAATGGAGCGTGGTGTTCACGCGCAAGCTGGCCGGCGGCGGCGAAGGCGACATCAATCTCGCCAGCGGCAAGACCTACAACTTCGGCTTCGCGATCCACGACGACCACACCGTGGGGCGCTTCCACCATGTGTCGCTCGGTTACACGCTGGGCATCGACACCAAGGCCGACCTCCAGGCGGCCAAGCAGTAGACAAGCAGGTTGACGATGATGAGATGAGCGATTGGACGGTCCCGCGTGCCATGCGCGGGTTGCAGCGGGCGGAGGAGGCCGGATGGCCCGCCGCCCGTCTTCTTTTGTCCGGGGCCCGTTCGCGCAGCGGTCGACATCAACCTCACGCATTGACCGGGCTCAACGCCAGACGCCGCGCGGCGCACCTGGCGGTGCATCGCGCCGATCCTTGAACCAGTTAAAGGCCCCGCCGGGGCTGCGTCCGAAGAATGGCTTCCGAACCGAAGCCGATTTGTGGCACAGATGTCCTTGCTTCACACCCTGCGAACCGTCCGCGCGATGCGCGTGGTCGCATTGCTGGGCTACCTGTTGGTGGTGGCCACCAGCGGGGTGACGCCATGGATGCAGCCGATGGCCTTTGGCAACATCTGCAGCGCGGCCGGCAACGACACCGACCGCGATCACGGCATCGGCTGCGCGCTGTGCCTGCCCGCAGCGGCCCCGCCGCAGTGCACCCCGGTCGCGTCGCTGGCCCATGAGCCGGCCGACGCCTACCAGCTCTCGACGAATCACCCCCTCCTGGAAGCGCGGGCCGCGGTCATGCCGCCGGCACGCGCCCCACCCGCTGTCTGACCCACGAGAAGGAAGAGACGCCATGCAAGAGCTCAAGTCGATGTCGACATCACCGCAACGCCCCCGCCACAGGTTGACCATGAACCTGTCGGCCCTCAAACGTGCCGCGGCCTTCGCGGTCACCGGGGTCGCGTTGTCGGCCACCCCCAGCTGGTCGGCCGACACGCTGCAGGACGTGTTGAAGAACCGCGGCCTGAGCCAGCAGGATCTGCTGGCCGCCGCCAAGACCTACGTGCCCACCGGCAAGCGCGACGAGTTCGTCACCTTCAGCTCGGGCGGACAGTCCGGACAGGTCATCGTGTATGGCGTGCCCTCGATGCGCATCCTGAAGTACATCGCGGTCTTCACGCCCGAGCCGTGGCAAGGCTACGGTTACGACGACAACTCGAAGAACGTGCTGCGCCAGGGCCGCATCGACGGCAAGGACATCACCTGGGGCGACACGCACCATCCGGCGATCAGCGAGACCAACGGCGAATACGACGGCCAGTTCCTGTTCATCAACGACAAGGCCAACCCGCGCATGGCCGTGATCGACCTGCGCGACTTCGAGACCAAGCAGATCGTCGTCAACCCGATCTTCAAGAGCGAACACGGTGGTGCCTTCGTCAGCCCGAACACCGACTACATCATCGAGGCCGCGCAGTACGCCGCACCGCTGGAGAACCGCAAGTTCTTCCCGCTCGAGGAGTTCAACGAGAAGTACCGCGGCGGCGTCACCTACTGGAAGTTCGACCGCAAGGCCGGCCGCATCGACACCAAGGCCTCGTTCTCGCTCGAGCTGCCGCCGTATTCGCAGGACCTGTCGGACTTCGGCAAGGGCCCGTCGGACGGCTGGAGCTTCACCAACAGCTTCTGCTCCGAGCGCTACGTGGGCGGCATCGAGAAGGGCCGTCCGCCGTATGAAGCCGGCTGCTCGGCCAAGGACACCGACTACCTGCACGTGGTGAACTGGAAGAAGGCCGCCGAGCTGGTGGCCGCCGGCAAGGCCAAGCAGATCAACGGCCACAACGTGCTGATGATGGACACGGCCGTCAAGGAAGGCGTGCTGTTCCTCATTCCCGAGCCGAAGAGCCCGCACGGCGTGGACGTGACGCCCGACGGCAAGTTCATGGTCGTGGCCGGCAAGCTCGACACCCACGTGTCGGTCTACAGCTTCGAGAAGATCCAGGCCGCCATCAAGGCCGGCAAGTTCGAGAGCAAGGACCCGTACGGCATCCCGGTGATCGCGATGAAGGACGCGCTGCACACGCAGGTGTCGCTCGGCCTCGGCCCGCTGCACACGCAGTACGACAGCAAGCCTTGCCTGGCCTACACGTCGCTCTACGTCGACTCGCAGGTCGCGAAGTGGAACTTCTGCGAAGGCAAGGTCGTCGACAAGATCAGCGTGCACTACAACATCGGCCACCTGATGACGATGGAGGGCGACTCCACCAAGCCCGGCGGCAAGTACCTGGTGGCGCTGAACAAGCTGGCGATCGACCGCTTCGTGCCGGTGGGCCCGCTGCACCCGCAGAACCACCAGCTGATCGACATCAGCAACGACAAGATGCAGCTGCTGTACGACATGCCGCTGCCGCTGGGTGAGCCGCACTATGCGGTGTCGATCGCGGCCAACAAGCTCAAGCCGGCCGTTCGCTACAAGGTCGGGACCGACAGCCGGACCGATGAGCCGCACCCGTTCGCCACCAAGGCGGGCGAGGAGAAGATCGTCAAGAAGGGCAACAAGGTCGACGTCTATGCGACGCTGATCCGCTCGCACATCACGCCCGAGACGATCGAGGTCGACGTGGGTGACGACGTGGCGATCCACCTGACCAACCTCGAGCGCGCGCAGGACGAGACCCACGGCTTCACCGTGTCGACCTACAACACCCATGCGTCGGTCGAACCGGGCAAGACGGTGTCGGTGAAGTTCAAGGCCGACAAGGAAGGCGTCTACCCGTACTACTGCACCGAGTTCTGCAGCGCGCTGCACCTCGAGATGCAGGGCTACCTGCTCGTCAAGCCCAAGGGCTGGAAGCCGACCAAGACCACGCTCGCGGCGCAGAACTACACCGAGGCCGACTACAAGGCCACGGTGAAGAAGATCGTCGACACGCAGGCGGTGATCGACTCGGTGGTGGCCTACATCACGAGCGTGAACTACAAGGACTTCCCCGAGGTCGTGGCGATGGTCGACGACGCGTTCGACCAGCTCGGCAAGACCAAGGACGCGAAGGCCAAGCACGAAGCCGCCGCCGGCAAGAAGGACTGGGAGCAGGCCAACCTCTGGGCCGAGCAGGTCTGGCAATACCAGGTCAAGACCGCCGACCTCGGCTTGCGTGCCAAGACCTTCCTCGAGCAGAACGGTGCGAAGAAGGTGAAGTGAGGCCTCAGCGCATCTGACCCAAGCCGGGGGCCGATTCGTCGACCCCCGGCCCACTTAGGAGACCCCAAACCATGAAGTCAACGTTGTTTCTCGCCGCTGCGGCGCTCGCGCTGGCCGGCACGGTGCAGGCGCAGGCGCTCGACGGCGCCAAGCTCTACACCGAGAAGACCTGCGTCGCCTGCCACGGCAAGGACGGCACCAAGCCGCTGACGCCCGAGTACCCCAAGGTGGCCGGCCAGAACGCCAAGTACGCCGAGCGCCAGATGCTCGACATCAAGAGCGGCGCGCGCGCCAACGGCAACACCGCCGCGATGAAGGGCGTGATGCACCTGGTGAGCGACGCCGAGATCAAGGCGCTCGCCGAGTACCTCTCCAAACTGAAGCCCTGAAGCACTGAAGCTCCAGCAGCGCGAACCTCAACCCCGAAAGGATCCATCATGACGAAACATGCCATCTCCCTCGCCGTTGCGGCCGCGCTGGTATCCACGCTCGCCGCCGCACAAGATCCACGCCAGGCGCCCAAGGCCGCGGGCATCGAGTCCAAGGGCTACGAATGGGCCAAGATGGAAGGCGAGATGAAGGCGGCGCTCGCCGTCAAGGGCGACGCCAAGAAAGGCGAAGAAGGCTACGAGGTCTGCGGCGCCTGCCACCTGCCTTCGGGCGCCGGCCGCCCGGACGGCACCTTCCCGCAGCTTGCCGGCCAGCACAGCACGGTGCTGATCAAGCAGATGGCCGACATCCGCATGGGCCTGCGCGACAACCCGACGATGTATCCGTTCGCCAAGGAGCTGCACGACCCGACCGAGCTGGCGCATGTGTCGGCCTACATCCAGAGCCTGTGCATCCCGGTGGACCACGGCAAGTACGAAGGCAAGGACGCCGCCGTACAGATCGCCACCGGCAAGGGCCTGTACGAAAAGCAATGCCAGGAATGCCACGGCAAGAACGGCGAGGGCCAGAAGGACAAGTTCTACCCCGTCATCGCCGGCCAGCACTACGCCTACCTGCTGCGCCAGATGACCGAGATCCGCGACGGCAAGCGCCGCAACGCCAACCCCGACATGGTCAAGGTGATCAAGCCCTACACCAACGAGCAGCTGGTGGCGATCTCGGCCTACCAGTCGAGCCTGGTGATGCCCGGCGCGATGTGCAAGCCCGCCAAGGGCGCGGCGACGGCGAAGAAGAAGTAAGCACGAGGACGGCGCCATCATGAACCCCGCCGCTCGTTCGCGTGGACTCGTCGCCGCGCTCACCATCGCCGCGCTGGTGGCGATGGTGGCGGCCTATTTCGCGCCGATCTGGTGGGTGGCACTGACGGCGCCCAACTACCCGAAAGACGCCTTCCCCGACGGCATCCGCATCCACTTCCACTTCGACGGCGTGCAAAACGGCTGCACCACGCCGGGCGCCGGCTCGCGCATGGGCCAGGAGACCATGCAGGGCGATCTCGGCAAGGACTCCGAGCGCTACAACCCGATCACCGACAAGAACAAGGACATCAACAAGGGCGCCGCGGGCCTGGACTGCGTGCACGAGATGAACACCATCAACCACTACGTGGGCATGTTCCCGATCGCCACGGGCGCCCCGGTGGAAAAGCCGCTGGCCAAGTTCTTCTTCGGCTTCTTCGCGGTGATGCTGGTCGGCTTCGCGATCACGCAGAAGAAGGCGCGGCTCGCGGTCCTCGCCATCGGCTTCGCGGCCGTGGCGGCCTGGGCCGTGGTGGATCAGTACGTGCTGGGCCATCTGGCGCGCCATGTGGCCGACTACGTGAACGAGGCCGGCACCTTCTTCAAGGAGCCGGCCAAGATCGCCGCCTGGGGCGACAACGTGCGCCTGGCCACGCACGGCGCCATCGCGGGGCTGATCGTCGCGATGGTCGTGGTGGTGTGGGGCGTGGCGCGGGTGCGCGGTTTCGAGCTGCTGCTGGCACTGGTGCCGGCACTGCTGCCGCTGTACTTCGTGATCACCTATGCCGCGTGGCTGTGGTTCTTCGGGCACAACCTGCATCCCTGGGGCGCGTTCACCGTCAAGCCCTTCATGCCCACCGTGTTCGGCGAGGGCAAGGTGGCGCAGTTCTCGACCTACTCGTATCCCTACTGGGGCTACGCGCTGCTGATCGTGGTGTTCGTCTGCCTGATGCTGGCGCTGCTGCTGCGCCGGCGCGATCTGCGCGAACAAGCGTCCGTGCCGCAGGTCGCGCAGGCGCCGCAGGCGGCATGAGGGCCAGATGCTGCGGATGCGCCGTTTCGCCTTTGGGCCGCTCGGCCTTGCGCTGCTGCTGGGCTCGTCGCTGCTGGCTGCCCGCAACAGCGAAACGCTGGACGAAACGCGTGCCCCGCTCGCTGCCACCGAGCGTGCCCACGAAGCCGGCGCACCGCGCGTCGGCGTCGACCGGCCGAAGCCGACTTTTCCGCTGTATCAGCGCGACAAGCGCATTCACGGGCTGAAGCCGCTGCAGCCGCTGGTCGATGCGGCGCCTGCGGGCTCGGTGCTGAAGCCGCCGCCGGGCAGCTACGCCGGCCCGGTGGTGCTCGCCAAGCCGCTCACGATCGACGGCGGCGGCCAGGTGACGATCGATGCCGGCGACAAGGGCACGGTGTTCTCGCTGCAGGCCGACGGTGCCGTGCTGCGCGGCCTGCACCTCACCGGCTCCGGCGATTCGCACGACACCGACGATGCATGCCTCGACGTGCGCGGCCACCGCAACCACATCGAGCAGCTCGTGATCGACAACTGCCTGTTCGGCATCGACCTGAAGCAGTCGAACGACAACATCCTGCGCGGCAACCGCGTGCGCTCCAAGCCGCTGGCGATCGGCGTGCGCGGCGACGGGCTGCGCCTCTGGTACAGCCACCGCAACTTGATAGAGGTCAATACGATCGTCGAGTCGCGCGATATGGTCGCCTGGTACTCGCACCACAACGTCTATCGCGGCAACGTGGGCGAACGCAGCCGCTATTCGATCCACTTCATGTTCGCCCATCACAACCTCGTCGAGGACAACCGCTTCGTCGACAACGCGGTCGGCGTGTACTTCATGTACACCGAGGGCGGCACGCTGCGGCGCAACCTGATCTCGCATGCCACCGGCGCCACCGGCATGGCGGTGGGCTTCAAGGAGGCGAGCAACACCGTCGTCGAGGACAACGAGTTCGTCTACAACGCCATCGGCATCGGCTCGGACCTCTCGCCGTTCCAGCCCGACAGCAAGATCTGGATCCGCCGCAACCGTTTCGCCTACAACGGCATCGCGGTGCAGCTCACCAGCGAGCTCGGCGGCAACGTGGTGAGCGACAACCTGTTCGAAGGCAACCTCACCCACGTGGTGCAGGCCGGCCGCGGCAAGGCCGGCCTGAACGAGTGGCGCGGCAACTACTGGGACGATTTCGCCGGCTTCGACCGCGACGCCGACGGCCGTGGCGACACGCCCTACGAGGCGTATGCCTATGCCGACCGCATCTGGATCGAGCAGCCGCCCGCGCGATTCTTCAAGACCGCCCCGGTGATGGAGCTGCTCGACTTTCTCGAGCGTCTGGCACCGTTCACGTCGCCCGAGCTGACGCTGAAGGACGACGCCCCTCGGTTCGCGAAGCCCTCGACAAGGAGCCCCGCGTGAACCGAAAGCCGATGACGCGCCAGGAGCGCCGCCGCTGGCTGCGCACCGTGCTGCTCGCCGGCGGCGTGCTCGGCGCGGCCCTTTCGGGCTGGCTGCCGGTGGCCTACGGCCAGAAGAAGCGGCTGCGCCCGCCCGGTGCGCTCGACGAGAAGGACTTTCTCGCTTCGTGCATCAAGTGCGGGCAATGCGTGCAGGTGTGCCCGGTGCAGGCGATCAAGCTCGCCGATCTGGTCGACGGCTTCGGCGTCGGTGTGCCCTTCATCGACGCGCGCGACCAGGCCTGCGACTTCTCGTGCGACGCGGTGCAGTGCATCCTCGCCTGCCCCACCGGTGCGCTGGTCTACCAGAAGCCCGGCTTCCTCGGCACGCGCAGCGGCGCGCCGTTGGCCGCCAAGCCGGTGCTCAAGGCCAAGGCCAAGGACCCGGAGCCGACGCTGAACCTCAAGGAGCGCATCGGCGTGGCCCGCCTCAACCGGCCCGAGGCCTGCCTCGCCGTGCAGGGCAAGGGCTTCAAGGGCCAGGCACGCGGCGCGGGCTTCACCGGCAAGCTGCGCTACATGGAGGTCGACCGCTGGAAGCCGATCCGCGTGAGCGAGCACCCGTACGACCTGAAGGAATGCGACCTGTGCGTGCGCGAGTGCCCGGTCGAAAAGGCGATTTCGATCGAGACCTTCACGCTGCCCGACGGCCGCACGCGCCGCCAGCCGGTGGTGCATGAGCCCTGCGTGGGCTGCGGCGTATGCGAGATGGTGTGCCCGGTCGAACCGACCTGCATCACCGTCGAGTCGCGCGGGGTCTTCAGCACATGAGCACGCACGCGCAGGTGCACCGCGCGCGCTGGCGCGAGCAGATCGCCGTGCTGCTCGGCCGCGAACCCAAGAAGCCGGCGCATGTGACCGAGGTGGCGATCAAGCTGCACGAGATCAAGCGCGCGCGGCCCAAGGCCGAGGTGAAGGCGGCGATCGAGGCCGCGCACGCCACGCCGCGCGGCCACAAATGGCGCAACCGGCGTTGGGCGGTGCTGATCGCGGCCAACCTGCTGTTCACGGTGTCGTATCTGCTCGACATCCAGGTGCTCGAAGGCGCGTTGACGGCGTCGCGCTTCATCGGCTTTCACCTGATCGACCTGAACTCGGCGCTGCAGGTGATGCTGGCGCACAAGCACGTGATCACGAACCTGGTGATCGGCACGCTCACGGTGGCCACCGGCTGGATGCTGCTCGGCGGCCGCACGTTCTGCTCGTGGGTGTGCCCGTACCACCTGCTGTCGGAATGGGCCGAGAAGCTGCACCTGTGGCTGGCCAGGAAGAAACTGGTGAGCGACCAGCACATGGACCGGCGTCTGCGCGTCGCATTCTGGGTCGCCTTCGCGCTGGCGGCACTGGCCACCGGGTACACGGTGTTCGAGGCGATCTCGCCGACCGGTATCGTCTCGCGCGCGCTGATCTACGGCCCCGGCCTCGCGCTGCTGTGGGTCGCGGCGCTGCTGCTGTTCGAGGTGGTGATCAGCCGCCGCGCCTGGTGCCGCTACGCCTGCCCGATCGGGCTGACCTACGGTGTGGTGGGCATCTTCGCGCCGCTGCGCGTGAAGTACAACCTGCAGAACTGCCTGCACGAGGGCGACTGCCGCAAGGTCTGCCTGGTGCCGCATGTGCTCGAGACGGTGATCAAGAGTCGCGCCGCCGATGTCGACGTACCGCTCGGCCCCGACTGCACGCGCTGCGGGCTGTGCGTCGACCAGTGCCCCACCGGCTCGCTGACGTTCGACGTCAAGGGCCTGAGCAAGCTGCTGTAGGCGCAGGCCATGATCCGCATCCAGGGCCTGGCCAAGACCTTCCGCCGCGCACGCGTGCTCGACGGCATCGACGTCGAGATCGACAGCGGCGAGCGCGTGGCGCTGATCGGCAGCAACGGCGCCGGCAAGACCACGCTGATCCGTTGCCTGCTCGGTGAATACACGCACGACGGCACGGTGACGATCGGCGGGCTCGACCCGCACCGGCAGCGCACGCAGGTGCTCGGCCGCGTGGGCTTCGTGCCGCAACTGCCGCCACCGCTGAAGATGCCGGTCGGCACGCTGATCGACTTCGCCGCCGCGCTGTGCGGCACGCCGCGCGAGCGCGTGCACGAGCTGGCCGACCGCCTGGGCCTGGACGTGAAGCCGATCCTCTCGCGGCCGTTCGTCAAGCTCTCCGGCGGCATGAAGCAGAAGCTGCTGATCGCCATCGCGCTCGGCCGCGACGCCGATGTGCTGGTGATGGACGAGCCGGCGGCGAACCTCGACCCCGCCGCGCGCAAGATCTTCTTCGAGCTGTTGGCCGAACGCGCGGACGCCACCAGAGGCACCACGATGCTGATCTCCAGCCACCGCATCAACGAAGTTTCCGCGCTGGTGAACCGCGTGATCGAGCTCGACCTCGGCAAGGTGGTGCTCGACGACCGCATCGCCGAGCAGGCCGACCTGGGCAGCGCCTGCGCCGGCCGCATCGTGTGCCGCTACCCCGAGCCGGCGCTGGCCAAGGCGCTGGCGCAGTGGAACTTCCGCCCCGTCAACGGCAGCGAGATCGAATGGGAAGGCGAAGTGGCTGCGCCCGACCGCCTGCGCTTCCTGGGCACGGTGTCGCGCTACGTGTCGGCGGTGAAGCATGTCTCGCTGGAGGAAGCGCCATGAAGCGCCGCGCCGTGCTCGCCTGCGGTTCGCTGCTCACGCCGGTGGCGAGCCTGCTGCTCGCCGCCTGCGCCGACGACTCCGGCCCCTGGCCCGAGGGCATGGCGCCGATCAAATGGGATCGCGACACCTGCGCGCGCTGCGCGATGGTGATCTCGGATCGCCGCTTCGCGGCCGAGGTGCGTGGAACCGGCGCGAACCAGGTCGCCAAGTTCGACGACATCGGCTGCGCCGTCACCTGGTGCGCCGAGAAGACGAAGCAGCATGTCTGGCTCACCGACCCGGCCACGCGTCTCTGGGTCGCCGAGTTCGCCGGCCAGGGCAAGCGCTGGCTCGATGCCAAGACCGCCCATTTCGCGCCCGGCCCACGCTCGCCGATGGGCTACGACCTCGCGGCGCATGCGCAAGCTGCGGCCGGCAGCACCGACTTCGACACCATGGCGCGCAAGGCCGCCTCCACCTGGCCGGCGCAGTGTCTGCCGGGCAAGCACGCCGGTGCAGCGAACAGCATAGGCGCGTCATGAAAAGTCTCTGGCTCGCTGCACGACTGGACCTTGCGGAGACACTTCGCGCACGCTGGTTCGCGATCTACACGCTGGTGTTCGGCGGCATCGTGGCGCTGCTGTTCCTGTTCGGCCTCACCGAGTCGCGCGTGCTCGGCTTCATCGGCCTGTCGCGGCTGCTGGTCACCTACATCCAGCTCACGATGGCGATCCTGCCGATCTTCGTGCTGCTGACCACCGTGCGCTCGGTGGCCGGCGACCGCGAGGCCGGCGTCTACGAGTACCTGCTGTCGCTGCCGGTGTCGCTGGCGGGCTGGTTCTGGGGCCGCACGATCGGCCGCTACCTGGCGATCTTTGCGCCGGTGTTCGGCGCGATGCTGCTCGCGGTGGCGATCGCGCTGGTGCGCGGCATCGAGGTGCCCTGGGCCGTCTTCGGCTTCTACACCGCGCTGCTGGCGGTGATGTGCGCCTGCTTCCTGGGCCTGGGCATGCTGATCACCGCCCTCGCCCGCTCGACCGACATGGCGCAGGGCGCCGCGTTCCTGCTGTGGCTGGTGCTGCTGCTGTTTCTCGACCTGATCCTGCTCGGCGTGATGATCCAGGGCAAGGTCGCGCCCGAGACCGCGGTGACGATCGCGCTGGCCAACCCGCTGCAGGTGTTCCGCACCGCGGCGCTGGCCCTCTTCGATCCGCAGCTGATCGTGCTCGGGCCCTCGGCCTACGTGATCCTCGATCTGTTCGGCGCCGCGGGCTACAAGGCCTTCGCGCTCGCCTACCCCACCGCGCTAGGCCTTGGCGCCGCCGCGCTCGGCTACTGGCGCTTCCGGCGCGGGGATCTGCCATGAAGCGGCGCTCGCTCGCGGGCGCGCTCGGACTGCTGCTCGGCGCACCGTCGTTCGTGCGCGCCCAGGCGAATACGCCAGTGCCGGCGCCAGCGCCGGTGCCCCCGACCGCGGGCCTGACCTTGATCGAGCCCGGCCGCATGGGCAGCGAAGCGCTGTTCGCCGCGAAGCTGATCGGCCTCGATGACCGCCCCACACAAGCCACGCTGCCCAAGGGCCGCGCGCTGGTGGTGAACTTCTGGGCCCGCTGGTGCGGCCCGTGCAAGGTCGAGATTCCGGAGCTGATCGCGCTGCGCAAGCGCGTGCCGGAGGTCGAGGTGCTGGGCATCGCCATCGAGACCGATGCCGCGGCCGTGCGCGACTTCGCGCGGGCCTACGAGATGGACTACCCGCTGCTGCTCGCCCGCGACGGCGGCCTCGAGCTGATGCGCGCGCTCGGCAACGCCAAGGCCGGCCTGCCCTTCACGCTGGTGCTCGACCGGCGCGGGGCGCCGGTGGCGATGCGCCTCGGGCTGGCCAGCCGCGAGCAGCTCGACGCCGCCGTGCAGCTCGCGCTGCGCCGGGGCTGACGTCGGAGCGCACGCGATGTCACGCGCCGCGGCCGCGGCCTTCACGCTGGCCGGCCTGTGTGCGGCGGCCGCAGCGATCGCGCCGCCGCCGTCAGCACGAGCGTTGCAGCCGCTGATCGACGCCACGCCGACCGGTGCCACGTTGAGCCTGCCCGCCGGTGACTACCTCGGCCCGGCCACGATCGGCAAGCCGATGGTGCTCGACGGTGCCGGCGTCGCCCGCATCGTGGGCGACGGCCACGGCAGCGTGCTCGCGGTGCGCGCCGACGGTGTGACGCTGCGCGGGCTGCGCATCGAACGCAGCGGCGATTCGACCGACCGCATCGACGCCGGCATCGTGCTGCAGGGCCGCGGCCATGTGGTCGAGCACAACGCGCTCGACGATGTGCTGTTCGGCATCCACCTGCAGGGCACGAACGACTCGCTCGTGCGCAACAACCGCGTGCACGGCAAGGCGCTGGCGCCGGGGCTGCGCGGCGACGCCCTGCGGCTGTGGAACGCGCGGCGCAACCGCATCGAGGACAACGCGTTCGAACGGGCGCGCGACCTCACGCTGATCAACTCGCCCGACAACCGGCTCGCCGGCAACCGCTTCCGCGACGGCCGCTACGGCCTGCACGTGGTGTTCTCGCCGCGCCTGGCGGCCGAGCGAAACCGGCTCGAACACACCGGCACCGGCATCGTGGTGCTGTACTCGCCGCAGCTCGTGCTGCGCGGCAACCGCGTGGCCCATGCGCTCACCGACGGCGGCGCCGGCATCGTGCTGAAGGAAAGCGACGACTCCACCGTCGAAGGCAACGAGGTACTGCACTGCGCGGTAGGCCTCAAGCTCGACACGCCGGTCGAGGGGCGCGGCAGCCTCGTCGTGCGCGGCAACCATTTCGCGCACAACATCGTGGGTCTGTTCTTCTATGGCGAGGCCGGCGCCGGGCAGTTCGACGACAACCGCTTCAGCCACAACCTCACCACGGTGGCCATCAGCGCACCGGGTGCCGGCAGCGCGCACCGCTGGCGCGGCAACCAGTGGGACGAATACCAGGGCCTGGATCTCGACCGCAACGGCATCGGCGACACGCCGCACGAGGTGCTGCTGTGGGCCGACCGCATCTGGATGGAGCGGCCGATGGCCACCTTCTTCCGCAACTCACCCGCACTCGAGCTGCTCGACCTGCTGGAGCGGCTGGCGCCGTTCACCTCACCGGTGCGGGTGCTGCACGACCCCCGGCCGCGCCTGCACGGCGCGGCCACCGAACTGGAGACCTCACCATGACCCGACGACTGCTCGCACTCGCCGCCATGCTGACCGGCACCCTCGGCACGCCATCGGCGCTCGCCCAAGCTGAAGACATGGCCTTGCAGGCGGTGGCCGAGCTGGCGCGCCTGAACGGCCAGGCACTGGCCTGTCGCGACAGCGCAGCGGCGCAGCGCGCGAAGGCATTGATGCTGGAGCTGGCACCGAAGACCGGACGGTTCGGCAACGTGTTCGACGAAGGCACGCAGAACGCCTTCCTCGCGCAGACGCGCGCTGAGCGCCCCTGCCCGCCGGCTGCCGAGCTGAGTGCACAGCTCGATGCACAGGCGCGGCGCCTGCGCAGCGCAACGGCCGGCCTGGCACATGCCCAGATCGCCGACGACAGCGAGCTGCCGCGTCACAGCATGCCTCGTTATCTGCTGCAAGGCCCGCGCGGCGGCGCGGTGACGGGCGACGACTTCCGCGGCCGTTTCCAGCTCGTGGCCTTCGGCTTCACCTCGTGCCCCGACGTGTGCCCCACCACGCTGATCGAAGTGAAGCAGACGCTCGAGGCGCTCGGCGAGCGCGCGGCGAAGCTGCAGCCGGTGTTCATCACCATCGACCCGCAACGCGACACGCCGGTGGTGATCGAGGCCTACACCAAGGCGTTCGATCCGCGCATTCTCGGCCTCACCGGCAGCGAGGCGCTGGTGCGCCGCGCGGCAGACAGCTTCAAGGTGCGCTATCGCCGGGTGCAGGAGCCCGGTGCCGCGCCCGACGTCTACACGATGGAGCACAGCGCAGGCATGTTCCTGCTCGGCCCCGACGGGCAGCTGCTCGAACGCATCGTCTACGGCACCACGGTGCGCGAGATCGTCACGCGCATCGGAACCTGGATGGACACCGCCGCCGCGCGATGAAGCGGCGCGCGCTGCTGCGGCTCGCGGGCGCCGCCGGCGTGTGGGCCGGGCAGCTGGGCGCCGGGCGCGCGGCCACTGGCGCCAAACCCCGCGTCGTGATCGTCGGTGCCGGCTGGGGCGGCCTGGCGGCGGCCTCTGCGCTGACGCGCGACAGCGAAACGTTCGACGTGCGGGTGTTCGATCGCGAGCGCGAGTTCCGCTCGCTGCCCCTCGCCAACGCCTGGCTCGTCGGACGCACGCCGCTGCGCCTGCCACCGCTGGACCTGGCCACGCTGGCGCGCCGCCAGGGCTGGCGCTTCGACGCCGCGCCGGTGCAGGCGATCGACCGCGCAAGGCGCGAGGTGCAGGCCGGCGGCGAGCGCATCGGCTACGACGCGCTGGTGCTCGCCACCGGCGCCGTCGGCGACCCCGCGGCCTGGTTCGGCGACGACGCGCGCGCCGCGAGTGAAGCGCGCACGCGATTCCCGGCCGGCTTCGAGGTCGGCGAGCTCGAAACCTGCCGCCAAAGGCTCGAGGCCTTTGCCGAAGTCGGCGGCGGCACGCTGCTGATGACCGTGCCGCCGGCGCCCTACCGCTGCCCGCCGGCACCCTATGAACGCGCGGCGCTGATCGGCTGGTGGATCAAGACGCGCCGGCTGAAGGCGAAGTTGATCGTGCTCGATGCCGGCGGCGGCATGCCGCGCTTCAACCGCTTGTTCGGCGAACGCTACCAGGCGCAGATCGAACATCGCCTGCACACGCCGGTGCGCCGCGTCGATCCGTTTCGCAAGACGGTGACCACCGACGACGGCGAAGAACGCTTCGACCATGCGCTGCTGCTGCCGACCATGCATGCGGGCGCATTGGTGCGCGAGGCCGGCCTGCTCGGCCGCGATGCCCAGGGTGCCGCCACGCGCTGGGCCGCGGTGGACGCCGGCACGCTGCGCTCGCCGCACGACGAACGGGTGTGGATCGTCGGCGATGCGATGGACAACGTGTCGCCGCTCTTCGGCGCCTATCCGAAGACGGCGCACATCGCGGCCGATCTCGGTGCGGCCGCCGCGGCACAGATCGGCGCCGCGCTGCACGGTGCGCGCGATGCGGCGCCGGCCGCACTGCCGCGCAGCCTGTGTCATGTGTGGCTCGACGCCGAGCCGGCCGAGCAGTTGATCCTCGACGCGAGCTTTCGCCGGCGCGGCGACGGCCTGATCGTTCAGAGCGTGCGCCAGACCGACAACCCGCAGCCGCGCGACGAGGACTTGCAGTGGGCGCGCGAGTTGATGGCACAACGGCTGGGCGTTTCGCTCGGCTAGGGCTGGCGTAAGGCAGGGCAACCGTTCGCCGTCGTGCCGGGCGAATGCGCGCAGCCGTGTGACCGAGCTTCATTTCAAGCCCGCGCAGCGCCCTCGCAACTCGGTCCGCTGGTTCGGTCCAACCGGCCGCTCTTGTTCGCCATTGCGATCGACGGGCCACTTCGCGGCAATTGCATAACTCAGAATGCCTGCGGTTGGATGTCCATTGATGTCGGGCGACTGCTCACGGCCACATCCTGCCGCTGACCACGGGCAGCTCTGGCAACGCTCCGTGCGTCAGCGGTAGTCGTTCTCGTGCTGGTCTCGCGCGGCGAGCAACAGGACATCGGCATCGCGAATCGCAAACAGAATGACGCACCCGCCCTGTCCAAACGGGACGATCAGCTCGCGAAATTCCCTTTCCTCTTCGGCTCGGCGACAAGTGTGCGGCGCAAACGAGAGAATCCCCATCGCACGCTCGACCGCGTCGCGGAACCGAAAAAGACACGCCTCATCCGGCGTGTTGCTGGCGAGTTCGCGCTCGACGATGTGATCCTCGAGGCGCTTGACATCGTCTTGGAAAGTGGCGGTCGCAACAACGCGATACCGCTCACTCACCGTGTTGCCCGCGTTTTCTTCGTCGCGACCGCATCACGAATGCGCTGCTGTGCCGCCCGGGCACGCTGCTCCATGCCCACCAGGAAGTCCTCGACCGTCAACAGGCCGACGCCCCTGTCAGCGCTGCGCAATGCCTTCTTCGCGCGTGCAACTGCGGCGTTCTGCTCAGCGCGAAACTCGGCCTCGCGGCGAACGGCGCTCTCGATGAACTGCGTCAACGATTCGCCTTCTCGCAGCACAGCCTCGAGGCTGGCCTTCGTTTCGGGTTCGACGCGGATGGGCGGCAAGGTGGCGGAGCGGGTCATGAGGCATGAGTGTATAGCATTTCGTATACAGATTCGAGCCGGGAGATTCGCTGCTGTCCGACCGAGCGACCGCTCTCTGGACGCGCACTCGGGGCCGCGGATGTCGCTGATGGGTCGAAAACAGCCCGTCGCCCCACCCGGCCGGGCGCCTGAACCCAGTCCGCAGCACCCAGCGCCGAGCAGGGCTTGAAGTAGCCAACAGTTCATGCGACGTCTGTGTCTGGCAAGCCTGCGGCACGAAAGGCCATCGCGCGCTCGATGGCGCGCAGTTGCGGCTCGTGGACCGGTGCGGCGATCCGGACTTCCTGGATGGGCACCGCGTCCAGCACTTCGATGCCATGCAGACGGAAGATCTGACGGCCGGCGCGGCTGCGCGCAAGCTTGTGCACCTGGCGGATCAGCGCACCCAGTCGCTCGCGCTCGTTGGGCTGTCGCAGCACGCGGCGAATCGCCTCGCGCGCCACGTCGACAGCCCAGATTGCCTGGGTGACGACGTGTGGGCCTTTCGATTCCAGCAGGCCCACGGCGTTCTGCACCCTGGAATCCAGCACATGTAGCGGGTGCATGACGCGGATGATGTGCCCCGGCTTCCATTCGATTTCGACGCTTTCGCGCCAGACCGCCTGCGTGAACTCGCGAGACTTGCGCAGCCCGCCCACGGTGAACAGCAAGTGCAACACGTCGATGTTGCGCACCTTCCCCGCCGAGCCCGTGGGGATGCGGATCTGCGAAACCAGCGGGGTGAGGGTGGCGGCCTGTGGGGTGAGCATCGCCGCGCGCAAGTGCACGGCGATGCGCCGGGCGCGCTCCAGATTTCCGAGCACGTCGCCGTCGTTGGAGATGCTGGCCGTCGTTGTCGTGACGCCGTAACGGTCCATCCAGAAGGCAAGCGCTTGCCCGCCAACCAGGACCATGTCGGTGCCCACGCCCTCCAGAAACGCATCGAGCGTGGCCGCGTCCAGCGGCGCCTCGTCTTCCGGCAGCAAAGGCCGGGTTGCTGGCTCGGGCGAGCGTTGGCGGCGCTTGCTCATCACCATGCCCGGCCGTAGGCCGGGCCTACAGCGGCGACTTGATCGCCTTGGCGCGCCGCGCACGGCCGCCCGAGAACCAGCTCATCGACTCGTTGCTCGCCCGGCCTGACTCGATGGCTGCGATGTCGCGCGCCTGCTGGGCGCGCTTGGCAGCCCACAACGTGCTTTCAGGCGGATTGCGCGTCGCCTTGTCACCATGCAGCAATTCAACGAGTTCGCCAACCGACAGACCGCTCTGCTCCAGCGCAGCGCCCAACCGCGCCCAGTGCTCAAGCTGCTGGGCAGCCGATCGCGACAGAACCTCGCCGTGGCGCTGGGCGTGCTCGAACAGCTCGGCGGAGATGCGGATGGAGTTGCTGCTCATGCTGCTGTGGCAGATTACCACAATTCCGTCCGCGCGGCCTCAGCACTCGCGCACGAGATGCGCTCGCGCCTTCGGCAGCCGAAGCGTCGTCCGCAGTGGACGCCGCTTCGCGCGGCCTCAGCGCCGGTCGCGCACCACGAACGGCTCGATCAGCGCCTCCTGCACCGACGGCGGCCGGTTGCGCGCCTTGTCGAAGTTGGCGTTCCAGACATCGGCGTTCGAAAGCTCGGCGTCGCGCATGTCGGCATCCTCGAACACGGCATGGCGAAGCGTGGCGCCGAGCAGCTTGGTACCCACGAGCTGGGACCGCGAGAAGTCCACCTTCTCCAACGCCGCGCCGGTGAGGTCGGCCCCGCTCAGGTTCGCGCCGACAAACCTGGCGCCGGAGAACACGCCGCGCAACGCATAGCAGCCCTGGATCGAGCCGCCGCTCAGGTCGATGCCCTCCATCAGCACGTCTTTCAGGTAGGCACCGCCGAAATCGGCACGCGGCGCCTTGGTGCCGATCAGGTTGGCGCCGAACAGGTTGGCACCGCCGAACATCCCATCGGAGACGTCGGCGTCGTCGAAGGTGGCGTGAAACAGGTCGGCCTTGCGAAAGTCGGCCTTCGCGAGCTGTGCGCCGGTGAAGTTGGCCCACTTGGCGTTGCTGCCGCCAAAGTCAGCGCCCTCCAGACGCGCCCGCCGCAGGTCGGCGCTTTCGAGCTTGGCACCGGCCAGGCGCACGCCGCGCAGATCGCGACCCGACAGCCGCGCGCGCGTGAAGTCGCACGCCGAGAGATCGGTCTGCGGCCTCGGGTCGGTGCAGTTGCCGCGCGGCAGGTCGGCGGCCTGCGCCACACCGACCAGCACGACCGCCACGCGCGCCCAAGCGGACGCCGCGGATCCGGCTTCGCCGGTCCGCCAGCGGCGCCCCCTGGGGGGAGGCGCCGAAGGCGCTTCGGGGGGGGTCACATCAATGCCGCGCGTAGATGCTCGTCTTGCCGTCTGGGGACACCAGCAGCGTCACGAATGCCTCGCGGCGGATCTCGTTCTCGCGACCGGCGTTGTCGAGGATCGTGCACGCCGTCTCGCAATACGGGTTGTAGTTCTCTCGCCCCGGCGCACCGCGCGGCAGCCCCGGCACCGCGAGGCCGCGCGCCTTGGGCCGCTCCTTAAGCAACGTGAGGATGTCGGTGGCCGGCACATGGCCCTCGATGAAGTAGCCCGCCACGCGCGCGGTGTGCACCGATTCGAGCTGCGACGGCACGTTGAGCCAGCGCTTGATGCGCGGCATCTCGGCGCTCGGCTTGTCTTCGATGGTCACCGCGAAGCCGTGCTTGCGCAGGTGTTCGGCCCAGTCGATGCACGCGAGGCACGGGCTGGGCGCGTAGACCACCACGGGCGGCAGCCCGGTGCGGTCGTTCGCCGCCGCTGGCGCAATGAGGGCAGCGCTCAATACGGCAACGGCCGCGAGCCTCAGCACGGCTTTTCCTTCGAGCAGCCTTTGAGGATCCACAGCGAGATCTCGCCGGCCACCTCGTCGGCGCGCACCTTGCGCGCCATGCTCAGCACATCGCGCCCGGCCTCGGTCTTGGCGTGCGGGTCGGCCCCGGCGCGCAGCAGCAGCTTGGTATTGGCCGTGCGCGTGGCAAAGGCCGCCATGTGCAGCGGCGTGCGGCCTTCGGCGTCGCGCGCGTTGGGGTTGGCGCCGGCGGCCAGCAGCGCCTGCGTGGGGCCGGGGTCGAGGTTCATCGCCGCATAGTGCAGCGGCGTGGCGCCCTGCGTGGTGCGCACGTCGCGCTGCGAGGCGTCGGCCTTCAACAAGCCCTCGACGGTTGCGCGCGTGCCCTGGCGCGCGGCGTCGTGGATCGGGCGTTCGTTCTGGCCCTGCGCGAAGGCATCTGCCGCCGCAAGCACCAGCGCACCGGCGAGCATCGCCCCAAGGGCTACACGCACGGCGCCCCTCATGGCTTGCCCCCGGCGGTCGTGGCCGTGCCGGCCGGGCCGGACTGGATCAAGGTGAGGTAGGCCAGCACGTCCAGCAGCTCCTGTTCCTTCATCTCGTTGAGGATGCCTTTGACCTCGACCTCGTCGTGCGGCCGATCGCCCTTGACGAAGGCGTCGATCTGCTTCTTCAGATAGGCCGTGTACTGCCCCACCAGCCGCGGGAACTTGCCCTTGCCCATGCCGTCTTTCGCGTGGCAGGCCGCGCATTCCTTCTGGTAGAGCTTGCCGCCCTGCTCGGTGTCGCCCGGCGATCGCGGGATGATCATCACCTTCTCCATCGCCGTCAATCGCGTGAGCGCATCGTCGCCCGGCTTGAACTCGGGCCACTGCGTGGGCAGCTCCACCTGCGCCAGATAGGCCGACACGTCCTCGATATCGGCGTCGGACAGCTCGCGCTCCTGCGTGTACGGGTACATCGGGATGTTGATGCGCGTGCGTTTGCGAAAGGCGCGCAGCTGGTCCACCAGGTGTGCCATTCGCTGGCCGGCCAGCCGCGGATACTCGCCGCGCTTGCCGCCCTGGCCGAATTCGCCGTGGCAGCCGGCGCAGGTGGCGTTGATCTCCTTGCCGCGCTCGAGGTTCTGCGCCGGCGCGGCCAGCGCCAGGCTCAGCAACAGTGCCCCTACGCACGGCGACAGCCGGTTCGTCTTCATGACCTTCTTGGCGCGGGCCGCGCCCGCGACGACAGCGAGCATCGCGCCGGGCCGGGACGCGGTCCTTGACATTGTTCAAGGAAGCGCGCGCGCTCAGGGTATCACTTCGACGGACTCGTAGACCTCGCAATCGGTGAGCTGCCGCCGCAGCGGCGGCGACAGCCGCGCGAACCAGTCCTGCGGGCGCTGGCGGTCAACCTCGCGGCCGATGAAGCGCAGCAGCTCGCAGATCGGTTCGACCACATTGGTGCGGTAGCGCAGATCGTTCTTCACGTGGCCGAGGTAGAGGTTCTTCATGCAGTTGCCGCGGCACCAGGCGTAGGCCTCGCAGCCGTGGCACGGCATCGCGGGCGTCTGCTGCAATGGGCTCGGCTTCAGCCAGTTGCCCTGGACGCTGCCCATCCGCATCGCCGGCACGTACATCATGTCGGGGCAGGGGTAGATGCTGCCGTCGGGCATCACGTTGATCATGTGCGACGACACGCGGCACTGCGTGCGGCCGGCGTACAGCAACTGGGCGCGGCCGGCGGAGTCATTCGGGCTAATACCGACGCGCGGATCGCTCGACCTTGCGGGCGATCAAACCCGGCGGCGTCCGTGGCGCACACCTTGACATCTCGATGGGGAGGTTGGGCGCGATGTCGATGCTACTCGTCCGCGAGAATGCGCTTGCGCTTCTCATGGCATGCGCCGACGGGCGGCACCCCGCATGACGAACACGCGGGCCAACGTCGTCGAGGCGGCGGACACACTGATCGCCGATTTGTACCGGGCGGCGACGGGGGAACTGCCATGGGGCGAACCGCTCGCGGCGCTGCGAGCGCTGTTCAGCGCGTGGGGTGTGCACCTGCACGCCGTGCGCCTCGCGACCGGCACGGTCGCCTTCAGCTACGAAGTCGGCGGTTTTCCGCCCGAAGGGGTGCTGGCCTACGTTCGCGAGTATCACCGGATCGATCCGCGCGCCGCGCTGGTGGCGCGCCTGGGCCTCGGCGAATGGATCAGCTGCCACCAGCACTTCGACGACGCCTTCGTCGCGCGAGATCGTTTCTACCAGGACTTCCTGATCCCCTACGGCGGGCGCTACGTGTCCGCCGCCAAGGTCCACGAAGACGCCGAGATCGTGGCCATCCTCGGCATTCACCGTGGGCGCGGCATGCAACCCTTGACCGGCGACGAGGTGGCGCTCGCCGCACGAATGGGCCGACATGTCTCGACGGCGCTGGGAATGTGGCGGCGCCAGCGTCGACTGCTCGAGGAGCGTCTGCTCGGCAATGCGGCGCTCGATCAACTGCCGCACCCGGTCATGCTGATCGACGAGCAGCAGCGGCTGCATCACGCGAACGCGGCTGCGCGGCGGCTGCTGCAGGCGAACCGCGCGCTGCGCCTGCACGAGGGCGCCCTGCAGCTCGCCTCGCCGCCGTGCCATCACGAACTGCTGCTGGCATTGCGCCGACTGCGGATCGGCGGCGGGCAGTCGTACCGCGACGACACGCCGCCCGTCGGGCGCGCGATCGTGCGCCTGGGTGCGCCCAGGTGCGACCACTTCATGGCGCTCGTGATCAGTCGGCTACGCCCCGACGAGACGATGGGCGCCTTCGGGCAGCGCGATCTCGCCATGGTGCTTGTGCACGACCTACGCCGTCGCGCACCGGTCGACCGCTTCGTGGCAGCGTCGATCTTCGGCTTCACGCCGGCCGAAGCCGCGGTGGCGGTGGCGGTGGCTGAAGGGCGCACGCCCGCCGACATCGCTGCCGAGCACGGCGTGGCCAGATCGACGATCCGCGCGCAGCTCAACTCGGTGTTCGCCAAGATGGGCGTGAGTCGGCAGGCCGAGGTGGCCGGGGCGCTGGCGTCGCTGCCCTCGGCCGAACGGCCGATGATCGACTGAAGTGGCGGACCGGGGGCCGGCGAGAGCCCCGTTGACGGTGACCCCGCGTCGGCCGTGAGACCCCCGAGTCGCGGGGGGTGGCATCCATCGTTCGATGAATGCGGCGGATACGCGACGCGGCTTAGCGTTGCGCCATCTCGACGGCCTTGTCGTTTGCCAAACCTGCGGGCACCGAGGTTTTCGGTCCCCAGCATGAGCATCAACATCGGAGGTTCCATGAAAACTCGCATGCCCTTGTTCTTGGCCTGCGCCGCCGGCCTGTTCGGTTCCACGAACTCGGCCGCACAAGTGACGGCCGCACCTTGGGAGTTGGTCACCCAACAAGCGGTGATCGGCGGCTCTTCGGGTGTGACTGAAGTCTCCCGCTGCAACAACGCGAGTGGCGTGGCAAGTGGTTCGTCATGCAGCGGCTACGTCGACATCGGCACCTCGACGATACTCAGCGACAGCCTGAGCGGAACCCTGACCACCTCGTCGGGAAACGCAAACCTCGCGACCGGCGAGGTCAAGATCGGCGCCACAGGTCCGACCTACAGCGACGCACGCTCTGGGGCCGGTCTGCGCGACAGCATCGCGCTGTCGATCCCAGGGCTCGATGCGGGCGAAACCACGACGATCGGCATTCGGTTCACCATTGACGGATCGTTCGCCGACGGTGCGCAGCTATCGGGCATTTTCTCCGCGATCTCGGCGTTCGACAGCCTGATCGGAACGCCGATCTGGCGCGGTACCTTCCTCGGCGGCAACACCGAGTCCATGTCGTCGACGATCTACTCGATCGACGCGGCGCCCGGATACCAATGGAACAGCGCTTCAGGTGACTGGTCGCAGACCGGTGCATCGGTCTTCGAGGGCCAGGTCGACATCTGGGGTTCCGACCCGCTGCTCAACATCAACATGTGGCTCACCGGCTCGAACAACTTCGATCTGCTGTCCACGGCGACGATCGACCTGATCCTCCCGACGGGATCGAGCTTCACCTCGGATTCCGGCGTCTTTCTTTCGGCGCGCGGCGGTGGAGGCGGCGGTGGCACCGTGCCGACGCCGGGCAGCCTGCCGTTGGTGATCGCTGCGCTGAGCGTCGCCACCCCCCTGCTCGTGCGGATGCGATCACGCAAGATCGCATCTCATGTGTACAGCTGAAGGCCGGCGTCTTGATCGCGCGCGCAATCGCGTGGCTCTTGCTTGCCTTCGAGCTCGCGGCGTGCGGCGGCGGCGGATCGGCGACCGCCCCTGCACCGGCATCGGGCACGACGACGTTCTACGTAGCGATCGATGGCAACGACGGCTGGAGCGGCACCACGACCGCGGTAACTGGCAATGATGGCCCGTTCCGGAGCATCGCCCGCGCCCAGGCTGCCGTGCGAGCTGCGATCGGCGGCGGCATGCGAGAGGACGTCACGGTGTTCATCCGGGCGGGAGCCCACTATCTGGGCGACGAGATTCGATTTCGTGCGGAGGACTCGGGGCGAGACGGCTTTCAGGTCATCTATCGCAACTACCCGGGCGAGCAACCGCTCGTTCATCGCGCGCGACGCTTGACCGGGTGGCAGCCGGACTCGGGTCAGATCTACAAGGCTCGGGTCGACTGGTCGTTCGACATGCTGTTCGAGAACGGCGTTCGCGCCATCAACGCCCGGCACCCGAATGCCCCGGCCGGCAGCCGCTTCGCCTACAGCAGGACCTGGGCGACTGTCGCAGGGGCGGAAACGAAACGCTTCGGCTTCACGGTCGCCGACATTCCGGCCGTTGCGCAGCCCGGTGCGCTCGCAATCGTGTTGTGGCCGGGAGGGCCTGACGGCGAGTTCAGCTGGAACCAGCAGATCTTCGTCGGCAACACGGTGGACCATGCGGCTGGAATCGCCACGCTCGGCCGGGAAGCCGGACGCAATGCCACCACCGCGGTCTTGCCGATCGGCGCCAACTCGCGCTACTTCGTGCAGGGCGCGCGCGAACTGCTCGACCAACCAGGCGAGTACTGGGTCGGGGGCGGCTTTGTCTACTATTGGCCGCGCCAGGCACCGATTGAGCAACAAGCCATCCTTGCCCCGCGAGCGTCGCAGTTTCCCGGCGTCTTCTCGTGCCGCGGCGCCACAGCGGACCTTCCGGTGCGCGGTATCCGGCTGGAGGGGCTATTGACGTTCCGGTAAATGAGTGACGCTCTACAGCGCCAGTTCGGCTTGTTGCCAGAAGGCGGTGATGAGCGCCGGCCGGCGCTGCATCGACTTCAAGCGCCGGCGCGCGTAGTCGCTGACCCGATCGATGCTGCTGGCGCAGAAGTTGGCGATCTCGTGCTTCTTCAGGTACGCCCAGATCGCCTCGACCGGATTGAGTTCGGGTGCATACGGGGGCAACGCCGCCAGTGCGAAGTGCCTGTGCTGCTTCTCGAGCCAGTTGCGCAGCACGCGGCTGCGATGCGTGGCCGCACCATCCCAGATGATGAGCAGGCGCTGCTTGATCTGCTGCTTGAGCGCGGCGAGGAACTCGATGACCTGCTCGGACTTGATGGAGCCGTCGAAGAAGCGGAAGTAGAAGCGCCACCAGCTCAGCCCGGCAATGGCCGACATCTGGTTCCAGCTGAAGCTCTGCTGGATCACCGGCGTGCACCCGCGCTTGGCCCAGGTGCGCGTGACGGGGCACTTCTCCGACAGACCCGACTCGTCTACGAAGACGATCGTTCGGCGCTCGCGGCGCGCTTTTTCTTGAGCGCAGGCCAGGTCTTGCGCTTCCACTGGACGAAGGCCTGCTCGTCGCGCTGAGTGGCGCGCTTCTCGGGCATCTGCGGCGAGAAGCCCAGGCTGCGCAACAGCTCCCAGCAGCCGGTCTGGCTGTACTCGAGACTGAACTCGCGCTTGATGACAGCACGCACGCGCTTGACGGTCCACAGCTCGGTGGCGAAGCCCGCCTGCAGTGCGCCGGCCACCAGCGCGCGCGACAGCAGTTCGCACTGCGCAGCATCGAGCCGCTTCGGTCGTCCCAAGGGCCTGCCCTTGAGCTTGCCCACCGCGCCGTTGACCTCGGCAAGCTGTCGCGCCCACACGCTGACCGCCACGCCCAGCTCGCGCGCCACCTCGGCCTGCGGCACCTTGCGCTTGAGCATGCGCGCACCTGCAATGCGGCGCGCTGCGATGGCTTCCATGTCCCGCTTCGTGCTCACTCGTGGTCTCCGGCATCAACGATACCGGCGCAGCGTTCGAGGTGCACGGGCGGTTGTCAACCATTTAGTGGTTCCTCAATAGCGCCGCGCCGGCTTCAGGCATCAGGCCGAGCACGCCGCCGCCGCCGGGCAGGGCGAATGCGGTCATGCCCGGCACGTTCAGCCGCGGCGCCCGGACCAGCGCCGCTTCGTAGAACGCGGTGCCGTGCGCCTGGTCGGCGACGCAGAGGATGAAGTGGGAGGCCAAGCGCATGCAGCGATGCTCGCATGCGACGCAAGCGCTTGTGTCGCGTCAAAATCCTGCCGGCCGTGAACGGGCCCACTGTGGGCTTGATGAACATGAAGCACGCGCAAGCGCCGAACGAGCAGCCCGCGCCAAGCGAGCTGCCGCTGGTCTATGCCTGCTCGGGCTGCTCCAGCGCGGCGCAGCTCGCCAATCACCTGGCGGTGCGCCTGGACCGCGAAGGCGTGGCCGAGATGTCGTGCATAGCCGGCGTCGGCGGCAACGTGCGCAGCCTGGTGCGCAAGGCGCAGGCGGCGGCGGCAGCGGGGCGCCGCATCGTCGCCATCGACGGCTGCGCACTGGCCTGCTGCGCCTGTGCACTGGCCTTGCGCGGCGTGACGGCCGACTGGCATCTGCAGCTCGCGCAGCACGGCGTGCGCAAGCGCTACCGCACCGATTTCGATCCGAGCGAGGCGGCGCGCCTGCTGGCCGAGTTGCGCGACGCGCTTCCGAGTGCGGCATATCTGACGATGAGCGGCAGCACCCGGGCGCGTCGATGACGCTCCCGGACCAGTTCGGCAAGTACGAGATCCGCCGCGTCATCGGCCGCGGTGCGATGGGTGTCGTCTACGAGGGTTTCGACCCGGTGATCCGGCGCGCGGTCGCGATCAAGGCCGTTCGGCTCGATTCGAGCAGCGCCGAACTGGTGGCCGAGACGCTGGCGCGCGCGCGGCGCGAGGCGCAGGCGGCCGGGCGGCTCAACCATGTCGGCATCGTCGCCGTCTACGACTACGGCGAGGAGGTCGGCGAGCAGGGCGAACGCCGGCCCTTCATCGCGATGGAGCTGGTCGACGGGCGCGACCTGAGGTCGCTGCTCGAATCGGGCCACCGCTTCGACCCCGCGCAGGCCGCCGCGCTGATGACGGCCGTCCTGGCGGCACTGCAGCACGCGCACGAACGCGGTGTCGTACACCGTGACATCAAGCCCGGCAACCTGCTGCTGCTCGGCGATGGCAGCGTCAAGATCACCGACTTCGGCGTCGCCCACCTCGAAGGCTCGGACCTGACGATGACCGGCGCGATGATCGGCACGCCGCAGTACATGGCGCCCGAACAACTGCTCGGCCAGACCATCGACGGCCGCGCCGACCTGTTCGCCTGCGGCGCCATCCTCTACGAGCTGCTCGCCGGCCGCAAGGCGTTCAGCGGCAGCTACGCCAGCGTGGTCCAGAAGCTGCTCAACGAAGACCCCGAGCCGCCTTCGCGGATCATGCCCGGGCTGGCGCCCGGCTGGGATTCGGTGTTGCGGCGCGCGCTCGCCAAGGACCGGGCCGAACGCTTCCAGAGCGCGGCCGAGTTCGCGGCTGCGATCCGGCAAGTGCCGCTGCCCACCACAGCCTTGCCCGACGACGACGCGACGGTGATTCTGCCGCGGCGGCACGCCGGGCCCACCGACCCGCGCACCGCGAAGACGTTGCCGGCCGCGCTGGCGGCGACGGTGCCGCCGGTGTCACTGGCGCATCCGGGCAAACCGCGCCGCTGGCCCGGGCTCGCCGCCGGGCTGGCCGTGGCCGCCGTTGTCGCGGCCGGCGGCTACGCCCTCTGGCCGCGTGAGCGGGCCGGACCGCCCGTGGTGACCAAGCCGCTGGGCGATCCGGCCCATGCCGAGCCGCAAACACCGCCACCGGTTGCGGCGCCGCCCGCGCCGGTCGCGGAGTCCATCGCGCCGCCGCCGCCACACCCCCCGACTCCGCTCGACGAATGGCAGCGTCGCTGGGCCGAGCTCGACCCGCCGGGCGCCGCGAACGGCCTTGCCGACGGCCTGACGCTGCTGCTCGACCTGCGCGCAGCGAAGGACAAGGCGCTGGTGGCCGAGTTCGAACAGCTCTCGCGGCCGGCCGGCAACCCGGGCGCATTGGCGTTCGGCACCGCCGACGGCCGCGTCCGTTGGGCCTGGAGCTTGGCCACTGGCGGCGATGCGACCGCCGAGCGCAGCGCCTGCGCGAAGCTCGCGCTCGCACCATGCAGCGTCGTGATGAGCGACGGGCGTTTCCAGCCACCGGCCTTCCGGAAGTGGTCGCGGTCGCTCGGCAGCCGCAGCGTCGCCGAGGTCCGGGCTGCGCTGCTGCGCGCGCTGAACGCCGAACTGCCGGCGATGCGAACACGCTTGGCCGAAGCGAAGGCCCCGGCCCCGCCACCACCCGCCGCGCCGCCGGTGGCGACGCCGGTGCCCGCAACGCCGGTGCCGGAGGCGCCACGCGCGGCGTCGACACCGCCGGCGGCAGCGCCTGCACCGCCGGCATCACGCGCCGCGGCGACACCGCCGCCGGCATCGCGTGCCGCGCCATCGCCACCGTCAGCGCCACCGCGCTGGACCGACGAGCCGGTGCAGGCGCTGCGCGGCGAGTTCAGCCCGCAGACGTTGCGCGGCGCGCTCGCCGTGCTGCTCGACGCCCGCAGCGCCGACGACCTGGACACGCTCGAACACTTCGAGACCGCGATGAAGCGGCTGCCCTACCACAGCGCGCTCGCATTCGGCGAGCGCGGCGGGCAGATCTTTTATGCCTATGTTCGCCAGCGCAGGAGTGTCGACTGGGCCGGCGAGGAGGCGCTCGACCTCTGCCGCAACGTCACCGGCAGCTACTGCAACCTGGTGATGGCCAGCGGCAGTTTTCGGGCCGACTCCTTCGTGTCGTTCGCCAACCGGCTCGGCCAGGCACCGCAGGGCAGCGTCCGCCAGGCCCTGCTCGGCACTATGCGCAGAAACCTCGAGCGCGGCATCTGACTCCATCCTGGAACGGCGGCCGCCGCGCCCGCCGGCGCCGCATCAGGTGCCGCCGCCGCAGCACGAACCCGATCATCAGTCGGCTTTGCATCCAGGTCAGGCGGACGACGGCCTCGGTGCCGAAGTCGAAGCGGCGCATCCAGCGCTGGCAGCGCATCAGCGCGTCCAGCGGTGCGATCGGGTAGACGCGAAAGCCGCAGAGCGAATCGCCGACGCCGGCGAACGGCGTCTCGAGGTTGGTCCAGGTGTTGCCGACCGGCGGCCGTCACGTATCGCATCGCTTTCGGGCCCCGCGCCGGGCAGAAGCTGCCGACCCTGAGAGGCGCGATGCCGTGCGAGGACTGGGCTCGCCGGCCGCTGTGTGCCGACATCGACGGCAACAGAGCAGCACGCTGCTGTGCGGGCCGAAGCTCACGATCGCCGGCGACTGGAGGAACTGTGCCGCTACATCACGCGGCCGGCACTGTCGGACGAACGGGTGCAAGTCCACTCCGCGGGACAGGTGAAGTTGAAGCTCAGGATGCCCTGGTGCGACGTCTCCCGCTCAGCGGGAGAGGGAACGAAGCGTTCTCGCGGTCGATCACCCTTGGTTGTTCGGGGCCGCGCGCCGAACTCTTGCGGCTGATCAATCAGCGTCTGCCGCGGCTTCCTACTATAGATGTATCTGAAATGCATCTTATAGTCAAAGGACGCTGCCCATGACCGCTGCCACTGCCCCCGCCGCCACAGCCCTCGCCGCGATTGCCACCACCGTCGACGTGCGCGAACTCGCCCCGCGCGAGCGCCACCCGTTGATCCTCTCGACCTTCCAGCGCCTGGCGCGCGGGCAGGCGATGGAGCTGGTCAACGACCACGACCCGAAACCGCTCTATTACCAGTTCCAGGCCGAGATGCCGGGCGACTTCGACTGGCGCTATCTCGAAGCCGGACCCGACGTCTGGCGCGTCGCGATCACGCGCACCGGCAATGCCGGCGCTTCGCGCGCGGTCGGCGGTTGCTGCGGCGGCGGTTGCTCGGGCACCTGATCCACGCGCGACACGTCGACCCGGCGCGGCGGCGACACTGATCGGCCATGCGACTGACCAGCTTCACCGACTACAGCTTGCGGGTGCTGATCTTCCTGGCGGCCGAGCCCGGGCGGCGCGCCACGATCGCCGAGATCAGCACCGCCTTCGGCGTCTCGGAGAACCACCTGACCAAGGTGGTTCATTTTCTGGGGCGCGAGGGCTGGCTCGCCACCGTGCGCGGCAAGGGCGGTGGAGTGGAGCTGGCGCTGCCGCCCGAGGCCATCGTCGTCGGCGCGGTCGTGCGTGCCGCCGAGGGCGGCGCGGTGCCGGCCGAGTGCTTCGGCGCCGATCGCGACGCGCTCGCCTGCTCGATCGTGCGGGTGTGCCGGCTGCGCGGCGTGCTGGCCGAGGCGGTGCAGGCCTTCGAAGCGGTGCTGGAACGCTACACGCTGGCCGACCTGGTGCAGCACCAGCGCGCCACGCTGAGGCGGGTGCTCATGATCGCCCCCGGGGCCGGGGCAGGCCCGGCCCGCGCCGGCGCCGGAGGAACCCGCTGATGGCCGGCTTCATCCCGATCGAGGAACCGCACCGCGCGCCGCCGCGCGGCTTCGCGTTGTGGCAGCTCGGCTTCCGGCCGTTCTATCTGCTGGCGAGCGTGTTCGCGTCGTTGTCGATCGCGCTCTGGGCGGCGCAGACCGCCGGCTGGATCCGGCCGCTGCTGCCCTCGCCGCTGCGGCACGCCCACGAGATGGTGTTCGGCTATACGCTTGCGGTGATCGTGGGTTTCCTGTTCACCGCCGGGCGCAACTGGACCAATCGGCCGACGCCCACCGGCGCCGCGCTCGCCGCGCTGGCCGGCTGGTGGCTGGCCGGCCGCGTGCTGGTGCTGACGCCCTACGCCAGCGCGGCGGCGATCGTCAACGCGACCTTCCCGCTCGCGGCGGCGGTGGCGCTGGCGATTCCGTTCTGGGCCGCGCGCAACCGGCGCAACTACTTCTTCGTCGCGCTGCTGGTGCTGCTGGCGCTGGCCAACGCGGCGATCCACGCCGCGAATGCCGGCGTGCTCACGCTGCCGGGCGCGCTCGGCGTGCAGGTCGCGCTCGACGTCGTCATCTTCGTGATGGCGGTGATGGGCGGCCGCGTGATTCCGATGTTCACCAACAACGGCGTGCCCGGTGCCGGCGCGCTGCGCGACGTGCGGGTCGAGCGCGCCGCGCTCGGCTCGGTGCTGGTGCTGCTGGCGGCCGACGCGCTGCAGGTGCGGGCCGCTGCGATGGCCGCGGTGCTGGCCTTCGCCGCGCTGGCCCACGGCGCGCGGCTGGCGCTGTGGCATCCCTGGCGCACGCGTCGCACGCCGCTGGTGTGGTCGCTGCACGTGGCCTACGCCTGGATCGTGGTGCACCTCTTGCTGCGCGCACTCGCGGAGTTCGGTCTCGTCGTGCCGACGCTCGCTACCCACGCGCTGACCGTTGGCGCGATCGGCGGCCTCACGATGGCGATGATGACGCGCACCGCGCGCGGTCACACCGCGCGGCCGCTGCGCGCCGACCGCGCCGACGTGGCCTGCTACACACTCGTGCTGCTCGCCGCGCTGGTGCGCGTGGTGGTGCCGCTGGTCGCGCCGGGCGCCTGGCTGGCGGCCGTGGTGGCCTCTGCCGCCGCGTGGTCGGCCGCCTTCGGCCTGTACGCGCTGCACTACGGGCCGTGGCTGATCCGCCCGCGGCTCGACGGTGCGCCGGGCTGACTCACACCCTCGCCCGCTTGCGGGGCGGTCACGGCAGCGGTGGCCTTGCTCCCGCCTTTCGACTCCCAGCCTCAAGAAAGGACCTCTTGACGCTTCATAGCTGGTGTGCTGCATGGCAAGGCATTCACCTTGGTTGTCGAGAGCAGCCTCCACTTGCCGCGGGCCCGGGCAGCGGCTACCACCCTCGGGCTACCAGTCTGGGGTATTGAGCGCTCTCCTCAGAGCCGCCACGATCCATTTCCGAAAGAGCGGATTCCTTCCGCGATGCATGGGGAAACGACGATGAACGGAATCGCTCGCTGGCACAAGGCGCCGCTGGCACTATCCGCCGTGTTGCTGGCATCGTGCGCGACGACAACTGCGCCGCCGCGGGCACAGCTGGACGAGGCCCGCGCGATCGCCGCGCGCGTCCCGGCCAACCTGCTGACGGTGTTGAGCACCGAACTGCAGAGCAAAGGCCCGTCCGGAGCGATCGAGGTCTGCCAGGTCAAGGCGCCTGAAATGGCGCGCAACGCTTCGGCGCAGACCGGCTGGCAGATCCGCCGCGCCAGCCTGCGCAACCGCAATCCCAAGGGCGTGCCGGATGCCTGGGAGCGCGCAACGCTGGAAGAATTCGACGCCAAGCAAGCAGCAGGCGCCGACGCTGCGACGCTTGAGCGCGCCGAGGTGGTGAACGACGGCGGCATGCAATGGGTGCGCTACGCGAAGGCGCTGCCCACGCAGCCGCTGTGCGTGCAGTGCCACGGGCCGGTCGATCAGCTGGGTCCAGGCGTGCAGGCAAAACTGGCGGCGCTGTACCCGGACGACCGCGGCACCGGTTATGCCCCCGGACAAATCCGAGGCGGCCTGTTTCTGAAAAGGCCGGTGCAGCGCTAGGCGCCGCAAGCGGGGCGCGCGCCGGCAGGTCCGGCGCCGACTACCCCGCGCTCAACGATTGGCGAGCCGGATCACCGTAAAGCCTGCGGACAGGCGCTCCGACGAATAGGACGCCTTGGCGGTGAACATCTTCGACCCGATCCAGGTGCCCGCCGTGCCGGAGGTCGTGATCGTGAACGTCGCCTGGTCCCTGCCCGCCGGCACGGTGACGAACTGCGGCACGATGACACCGTCGAGCGCGAAGCCGACGCCCTCGATGGCCGTGCCGCCGGTCAGAGAGAGGTCTACCCGCAGGTCGCTGGCCGCGCGCCTGGCCAGCTTCACCGTCCCGGTGAACTTCGTGCCTGCGGTGGCGGACGCCGGGCTCACGGCCATGCTGCTGAGCCAGCGGATCGTCAGATTGGGCGCGCTCTTGGGCAGCGGTGTCTGCGCGGGCACAGCGATGGACAGTGTCACGCCCAGCAGCGCGATGGCCGTGGAAATCGCTCGCCTATGGATGCTCATGGTTGCTCCTTTCGAGAGAAAGCGCACCCGCGCCGGATCGGCCGTGGTGCAGGAATTCCGGACGCATCGCGACCCGATCAGCGCAGGCGCGCCAGGGTGTCGCTGATCGCCTGCCGGGCAAGCCCCGCGTCCGTGGCCGCAGGCAGGTGCAGGTCGCTGGGCTGCGGCCTGAAATGCCAGGCGATCTTGTCGCGGATCTTGTCGGTCAACGCGTCCAGGTTGGCCAGCGGATCGACCAGATCCTTCCACACCGACAGCAGCCGTGTCAGCGTCTCGGCACGGAATGCGCGTGTGCCGGTGTCCAGGGTACCGGCCAAGCGCGGCGTGACGAGCACGATCGCGGCGTCGCGGCTCTGGGTCTTCTGGCGTTCGTTGAACAGCAGGTTGCCGATGGGAATGTCGCCGACCACGGGCACCTTCGACGTCCAGCCCACGTTCACCGCCTCGTAAAGGCCCGACAGGATCAGCGTCTTGCCGAACTCGACCTCTGCCGTGGCGCCGACGGTCTGCTTAAAGGTCGTCACCGACTCGGTGAACGTGCCGCTCGACGTGGGTACGAAGAACGAGCGCACGGTGTCGACGCGGAACTTCGTGCGTTCGCCGCTGATCTCGAGCGGCGTCAGCTTCACCGACGTGCCGACGTCGATCGTCTGCAGTGCGCCGGTGTTGATGCCGCTGACCGCGACGCTCAAGGTGCGGCCGATGAAGAACTCGGACTGCTGGCCGAGCATGGCCACCAGCGACGGGCGTACGACGACGTCGTAGAAGTCGTCGTGGGTGTTGAACAGGTTCAGGCTGTAGGTGATCTGCGGCACCGTCAGCGCGGTGGTGATCACCCGGCTGAAGGCATCGGCCGATCCCGTGCCGCGGCGCCGCTCGGTCTTGTTGTCGCCGCCGAACTGCAGCTTCAGGCCGTCCAGCAGGTTGATGCCGACGCTGTGCTTCGTGGTGTCCTGACTCAGCAGCAGCGTGACCTCGACCATGACCTGCTGCGGCGAGTCGCCCGGCGCCCCGGCGTTGGCGGCCGGCGCTCGAGGCTGCGGTGCCGGGGTGTCCTGGGCCGGTGGGGCCGGTTGAGGGGTTTGGGCAAGTTGACCCGAATCGTCTGCGGCCGCCTCCGCTGCGATTCGCGTCGGCCGATCATCCGCCGCCGCCAGCACGGCAGTTCGCAGCAGCTGCGCGAAACGCGGCGTGTGGGCAGACAGCCCGCTCGACGGCAGCGCATTGGCGCGCTCGATCACCGCGGCCAGCCGCTGGCGGTCGCCCTGAGCCGCCGCCACAAAGGCCGACGCCCTAAGCATCAGCGGATCCTGCGGCGCCAGCGCGAGGGCCTTATCGGTGGCCACCCGCGCCACGCCGAGATCGCCGGCGTAGTAGGCCGAGGCGGCCAGCCCTGCGAACGCCTGCGGCGCGTCGGGTCTGTCCAGGATCGCCCACGCGAACTCCTCGGCTGCAGCTGGGTAGTTTTTCTGATCGAACCGCGCCAGCCCTGCGTAATAGTGCGACCAGAAGTAGCCCGGCGCGAACTTCACCGCCGCGTCGTAGCCCACCTGCGCCAGCTCCGCCGATTGCTGCGAGGCGTCGGCCAGCTGATAGTTGAGACCATTGAGCAGATGCAGGTACCCGTTCTGCGGCTCGGCCCTCAGCGCTGCCGTCAGCAGCGGGCGCGCGGCCTCCGGCTTGCCGTCGCGCAGCGCCGCGGCGATGTCGTCGCGCTGCGCGTGCCCGTGAGCCTGCGCCGCGCCTTGTGCGGCCGGCTGCGTCGCACAGCCTCCCAGGGCGAGCGGCAGGCTCAGCGCGACGATCGCCGCAACCGACAACGGCGTCAACCGCCAGCGGGTGTGCGTCGGCGCGCGAGGCGATGACGAGCGCGCGTCGTGCATGACAGTCTTCATGGGTTCCTCCGACGTTCGAGCGCAGACGGAAATCGGGCGTGGCCGCCTGACCGCAGGGCACCCGCCCGGGTGTGGGTCTGCTATGGAATACGTATCCGGATCTGGCACTGCGTGAAGGCGGGCCCCGACTCCGCGCCGCGCGCGCCGACCCAGAACTTCAGCGTGTGCGCCACCGGCGACGTTCGGCTGGCGCACGCAGTGCCCGCCGAGGTGTTGCCGCCCACTGCGCGAAATGGGATCTGATGGAAGGTGCCGGTGGCCGGCGCCGTGAAGTTGCCCAGCCCGCTTGCGCTGCTGTAGATGACACTGGGCGAGCCGGAGGCCACGCACAGACGATCCTGCACCTCGAACTCGATGCGTTGCCCACCCGCCGGTGGCTGCTGCGACAGCCGGAGCTCGCACTGGAAGTTGTCGTTCGCGTTGACCGTGTCGCCGGTCGTCTGGTTGCGGCAGACGCAGGCCTGCGTGAACGCGTTCGCGGCCGGCGGCGGGTTGATCACCAGCGTCAGCGTGTCGGACCGGTTCGGGTTGGGCGTGGCGACGGTCAGCGTCGATGTGCGCGTGGCCCTCGTGCCGCGGATATTGGCGACGTCGCCGGTGAAGCGCATCACCATGTCTTGCCACGGCGGAACTCGCCGGATGTTGCCGCCGCTGACGAGCCTCACGTGCGCCGGCGACGTGACGGTGTAGCCGAACTCGCCCCAGATATCGATCTCACGCGGAAGCTTGCCAGCGACACGCGTTCGAAACTCCAGCTCGCAATTGCTCGTGTCGCTGTTGGCGCCCGGTGGCAGCGTGATGGTCATGCGCGTGTTGTTGAGGTCCTGCACCACCGTGCCGATGTTTTTCGTCAGGCACTGCGACGGCCTCTGCACCAGTCCCGAACTTTCGAACGTCCACACCGGCGTGGAGAACGGCACCGCACGCATCTGCAGGCGCGACTCGTCGCCGAGGGGCATGCGGAATCGCAGCGAGCGCTGGCGCGTCGTCCCCGCCTCGGCGGGCGAGTCGACCTCGACCTCCACAGAGCCCTTGAGGATCCTGCAGCCGCGCATCAGGTTCTCGGCCCCGTTGTGGGCCCGGATGATCCGCGCCGTGACGAGCGAATCGACGTTGCTGTCGTCAACTGTGACGCGGACCGCCGGGCTGACGTCGATACCGTCGCCCCAGACTTCGAAGCGCATGTTGTTGCCGGCCTGCACCCGCAGGTCCTTGCCGTCGCCGATCGTGTCGACCTTGTCGCAAGTGCCGACCGGGGTGACGAATTCGACCGCCGCCCGGCTCGTAGCCGGCAACAGCGCGGCCGAGGCCGCCAGCCCGGCGACGATCATGGCGACGCGCGGCGACCATGACGAACGGCTCGCGGCGGATGGATGACGACACGCAGTCATGATCAGTCTCCTTCTATGTGAACGATGGGTGTTGCACGACGGGCCCTGCGACGCGGCCACCCGCTGTGGGCCAGTGCCGAGCCTGCACGCTATCGGTGAGGCGTTTGTCGAGCGTTTGCCGGCGGCGGCACACGCGTGCGCACGTGATCGGCCGAGCGCGATTCAGCATGACTCCGGCCTCGTCGAAGGCGGCGCCGCAGGTTGCGGCGCGTCGTCGGCGGCGGGCGGCGGCGCCTCTGCGCTGGCCTCGCGCAGGAACTCGCCGAGCTGCGCCGGCTCGTCGAACAGCCGCGGCTCGTCCTGGTCCACGCTGCGCACGGCAGCTCGGAACTGGCTCAGGTGCTGCCACACCCGCACGAGAAACAGCCGAGGTTCGCTCATGGCCCGCTCCGCAATCGCGTTGCGGCGGACCTTAGTGCAGGGGGCGTTTGCTCAGCGTTTGTCGGCAGGCGACGGCTCGGCGACGGCCCGGGCGAACGCCAGCCGATCCATCACGGCGGTCAGTGTGAGCGGCTCGTGCCCGCCCCGGGCGTGCAACGCCCGCCACAGCGTGTGCGGCACGGATAGACTGCCATCGTGATGCGAGAGCAATCCGTCGGCGAGGAGATCGCCAACGCCCTGAGCCACGGCATCGGCTGCTTGCTGGCCATTGCGTCGCTGCCGATCCTCGTCCACCAGGCGGCCACACGCGGCAGTGCAGCCGCCGTCGTCGGTGCCAGCCTGTTCGCCGGCACGGGAATCGTCCTGTACTTCGTCTCGGCGCTGTACCACGCGCTGCCGGCGGGTGCGGCCAAGCGCTGGCTGAACCGGCTGGACCACGCGGTCATCTTCCTGTTCATCGCGGGCAGCTACATGCCGTTCGTGCTGGGGGTGCTGATCGGTGCCTGGGGCTGGGCGCTGTTCGGCGTCGTCTGGGGCGCCGCTTCATTGGGCGTCGTCGCGAAGCTGTTCGACCGCCTGCGCCATCCGCTGTGGTCGACCGCGTTGTACGTCGCGATGGGCTGGGTCGCGCTCGTCGCCGCAGTGCCGCTGGTCGAGCGCATGTCGTGGTCGGGGCTGGCCTGGCTGGTGGCCGGCGGCGTGTCGTATACGGTCGGCGCGATCGTGTTCCTGTTCGATTCGAAGCTGCGCTACGCGCACTTCGCGTGGCATGTCCTCGTGATCGGCGGAAGCACCTGCCACTTCTTCGCCGCCCTGTGGCACGCCGGCGGCTGACGCGGCCTCGAGCAGCGAGCCGCGCAGAGATAGACATTCCAAAGCCGCAGCCCTTGCAACGCCGCATCGTCCGGAGCGGCACTGCTCGCTGGCGCCCTGCTCGGTCACGAGGCCGTCGCGGTGGCGCGCCGGCGATCAACGCCACAGCAACGTGTACACCGTGACCGGTTCGCTGATGCCCTTCAGAGCGACCGTGCGTGGATCGGCGCCTCCCCCCCGGCGCTGGGTGGCCCTGATCGTCTGCTCGCTGACGGTGATTTCTCCGCCGGCGGCCAGAGCCCCGATTCGTGCCGCCTCATGGACGCCCTTGCCTGTGTACTTGCGCCTTTGGGTATCGCAGTACTCGCGTGCAGTTCGCATCACGTCATCACCAGCACTATGCGATGCGCACCACGCTCGACCTCGACGACGACGTGCCGTACTGGCACCGAACGCCAAGCTGCGCTCGCTGGTCCAAGCACTTCAGGCCACTGCAGCACCGTCACAGGCTCCGCCACACGTCGACCGGGGGGCGTTTGAAACTACCATGCGCGAGCGCCTGATGAGCCGCGAAGCCGTGGTCGGCGGCGGCGTCAGCGCGTCTCCGGCGCGCTGCTGAAACGGTTCTCGGGCGGGAACTTCGGCAAGCTGGTGTTGAGGATCGTCGACGATTGGCGGCCGTTGGTCGCCTTAGCAGGAGCGCGTGATGGACAAGGCGAAGTCGCAGCAGTTCATGCTCAAGGTGGTCGGCGACGTCGGCACGGTGCTGGCGGCTGGCGCGGCACTCGTCGGTGACCGCTCGGGTCTGTTCCGCGCGATGGCCGGCGCCGGTGCGTTGAGCGCACAGGTCATCGCCGAGCGCAGCGACGTGCAGCCGCGCTACGTCGAAGAATGGCTCGCGGTGATGACCGGTGCCGGTTACGTCGAGCACGACGCCGCCCATGACACCTACACGCTGCCCGACGAACACGCCCTCTTCCTCACCAACCCGGCGACCGAGTACTACCTCGGTGGGCTGTTCCACGGCTTGCCGGGGTTGATGTCGTCGCTGCCGCGCGTGGCGCAGGCCTACCAGACCGGCGAAGGCGTGCACTTCGCCGACTTTGGCGCCGAGATGCCACTCGCGCTCGAGGCGATGAACCGGCCGGTCTACGAGACCCGCCTGGTACGCGACTGGCTGCCCGCGCTGCCTGCCGCGCTCGAGCGCCTGCGCGCCGGCGGCCGCGCGCTCGATGTCGGCTGCGGCACCGGCGTCGTGCCGATCACGCTGGCCAAGGCCTTCGAGCGCGCGACGATCGCCGGGCTCGACCTCGATGCTCGCTCGATCGCCATCGCGCGCGAGCGCGCCCGCGAAGCCGGCGTCGGCGAGCGCGTGCAATTCCTGCAGACTCCCGTCGAGCAGTTGCCGCGCGACGAGCGCTGGGATCTGATCACGACCTTCGACGTCATCCACGACCTGCCCGATCCGCACGGCACGCTGGTACTCATCCGCGCCGCGCTGGCCGAAGGCGGCACCTACCTGATGGTCGAACCGAAGGTGGCCGACCGGCTCGAGGACAACGTCGCCAACCCGTTCGCGCGCATGCTGTACGGCATGAGCTGCCTGCACTGCGTGCCGCAGTCGCTGGCGCAGGGTGGCCCCGGGCTCGGCGCGTGCTGGGGCGAGTCGCGCGCCCGCGCGCTGGCGCGGGCCGCGGGGTTCGCCGAGTTCCGCCGTCTCGAGGTGCGCAGCCCGGCGATGTCGTTCTATGCGCTGAGCGGGTGAGGGCCGATCGACGCCTGTAGGCACCCGCGTTTGCGCGGCCCGTACCATCTTCGGGTCTTCTCGCGCGCGGTCGGCGCGGCGCGGCGGGCGGTACCCGCCTGGGACTCACACTGGGTCGGTCGACGCCTGCGGCGCCGACTACGCTGCGTTGCCCGGTCTTTCGGCCCCGCTGCCGAACTCGCTGCGTGATCGGCCGCGGCAGCGGACCGACCGTATTGAGAACTCTCCCCAGGGCACGGCCACAGGTTCTGGCCGCCATGGGTGGGCATCTTCCCCGGGCGCGCCGCGGCAGGCCCTGCGGCTGCGCGCTGCGAACGACGCCCGGCGCCGATACCGCGGAAACCGTCAGCGGCGCAGCTGCAGACGGCACGATTGCACCGCGCGTCGAACGTGCCAAGCTTCGCAGCGTCGCACGCCGGACTCGTCGGCGCAGACGAAGTGCAGCGAGCCGCCGCGCGACATGCATCCCACCGCGGCCAGCTCGCGTTGCACGCCCGCTGGCGACGTCAGCGACTGCGGCGCCGGAGCGGCCACACCGGCCGCCGCGGCAGCGGTGACCGAGCGCTCGCCGGCAACCGGACCGGCCGCGGTCGGCGAGCGCTGTGGCACGGCCCCCGGCAGCAGATCGACCTTCGACGGTGGCCGCGGATGCGCCGGCTGATTCGCCGCCGAGACGCTGTAGACGCAGCTTTCGCCGACGCTCGCCATGAACGGCTTGCACGTCGCCATCGCGCTGGCGCTCGGGCAGCCGAGCCCCGGACAGACGCTGCCCACCAGCTTGGCGTCGCGGAAGGCCTTGACGAAGGCCGCCCTGTTGCCCTGCCAGAACACCTGGTTGCACCAGGTGTAGTTGCCGATCAGCTTCAGCTCGGCCGCCTTGGCCGTGTGCGCGTTGACCCATCGCGTCACGTGCGAGTAGCCGAGCGTCACGAAGCGCTGGTTGCAGTACAGCGGCACCGACGTGGCAGGCAGCTTCTTGCTGTCGGATTGGTAGCGCGCCCAGGCGTTGGCCGCGGCCAGTGCCACCGAGCCGGCGCCGTTGAAGTTGACGCGCTCCTTGGTCAGCTGCGGCAGCACCTGCTGGACCACGTGTGCCGACCACTGTGCATCGAGCGCCTTGTCGTACACCTCGACCGCCTTGCCGATCTCGGCATCGGCGTGGCCGCCTGCCTTGGCCTTGGCCTTGATCGAATCGACCAGCTTCTGCAGCGCCCACAGGTCCTCCGACTCGATCGCCGTCAGCCCCTCCGGCAGCAGGCGCGGCTTGAAGTACTTCTCGTACACCTGCTGCGATTTCGGCTTCGGCGGCGGCCCGCTGCTGTCGCAGCCACCGAACAGCTTGCCGGCCGTGGCGCAGTAGCCGTCCTTCGCGACGTTGTAGGCGCCTTCGCCGAGATCGGCGAAGAACTCCGCCACCGCCTTGCCGCCCGAGTAGACATCCTTGGCGAACTCGATCAGCTCGGCGATCAGCGCGCAGGCGTCGGCGCCGCCGAGCAGCACCTGCACCACCGCGCAAGTGGCCGCGGCACCGAGGTGATAGGCCACGCCCCAGTAGTCCTTGTCCTTGTAGGCGATGTAGGCATCGACCGCCTGCCAGAACGACGACGGCACGCCGGCTTCGTTCGACGCCTTCTTGCCGAGCGGCGTGTCGTGGAAGCTGTCGACGCAGACCACCGGATCGGTCTTCCCCGAGGCGAGGCAATCGAAGAGACCCTTCGACGCCGCGAGATCGGCTGCCGATACCGGCAGCGAATTCGGCGGCGCGGCCTTGTCGATCTTCTGATAGGTACTGATGAAGTCGTCGAGCGTGTCGGCGCGTGCCGGGCCGGGTGCGAGCCAGGCCAGCGGCAGCAGCAGGACCAGCGCCACCATCGACCCGAACCGCCGCATCGTCGTGCCCGGAGGTGCCACGCGGTTCGGTGTGCAACCTCCGGGCTGCGAGCACCGTTCGGAGCGGTCCGTGCTCATGGCCGGCTCCCCGCCGGCGTGGCGCGCTGCCCGGTGGCCGCCGCCAGCTCGCGCTTGATTGCGCCGACCGTGACGCGCCGGCCCGAGGGCGACTCGAGCACGGTGTCGTCGGGCCGTGACAGCACCGCGCGCCAGTCGGTGCGGGCGTCGACGCGCAGTACCCGTCCCGCCGCCGGCTGGCCGGGCGCGGTCACGGCGCGGCCGAGCCGGGCTTCGACGCGCGGCATCACGAAGCGCAACTGCTCGGCCGTCACCGTGCGGCCGGACGGCAGCTGGAACACCTCGGTGCCGGGCCGGCGCAGCGCGTCGTTCAGGTCCTCGCCGCTGCGCAGCGGCGTGCCGCTGCGCCCCGGCGGCGCGACCAGCCCGGCCGGTGCCGCACGCTCGCCGCCGCGCATGCGGCTCGCGGCGGCGTCCAGGCGGCGCAGATCGCCGACACGCATGCGACGGTTCGGCGCGAACTCGACGATGTCACTGTCGGCGCGGCCGGCAAGCGAGCGCGCGGTCATGGCCGGCGTGTAGGGGATGACGGCCCTCGATGCCGCGGTGGCGCGTGCCGGCGCCTCGGCAGCCGCGAGCGCCGGCGCGCCGGGCGCGAGCATCGCCGCGGCCGTAACGGCCGTCCGGGCCGCGATCAGGAAGCGTGCGTCCATGTCGAGGTCCTCTCTCGAATCCGAATCCTGCTCAGCGTGAACCCGAAGGCATGTGCAGCCGACCGGCGGCTGCCGGCGCGGTGCCGTCCTGCGCCGGGCTGAAGCGCAGGTTGTCGGTGGCTGCGGCCTGCGGCGGCGGCAGCGGCGCACCACCGCACAGTCCCGCGACGCTGACCGTCAGCATGAATTCGTTGTTGGCCTTGCTGGCTTCCTTCAGCTGGTTCAGCGGGTCCAGGCGCAGCCGCAGCTTGTTGACGCCCGGCCGCAGACCGATCGTGTCGACGCGGCTCACCGCGGCCCCGGCGGCGATCGCCGGCGTCTGCGCCACCTGTGCGCCGGGGCTGCCTTCGACCGTCCACTGGCGGTCCGATGCGGGGCTGCCGGCCGCGCCGAGGTTGCGGACCTCGTGTTCGAACGCGACCTGGCACACGCCGTTGGCGGTCGTGCGCGCGTCGGTGTCGGGCAATGCGAGCATGGCGCCCGACGCGGCGCTGTGCTTGCCGGCGACGACGACGCGCGCGCCGCTGGCCAGATCGGGCAGCGCCGCCCCGATCGCAGGCAGGGTCGCGAGCCGTCCCCTGCCCGGCGCCGTCATGTCCGCACCGGGCTGCGCCGTCGCGTCTGGCGTGCTCTGCCCCGCTGCGCCCGTCTTGCCCCGGGGCAAGGGCGGCGTCTGGACCTGCTGCGCCGCCATCCGGCCGGACGGTGACACCGGCTTATTCATCGCTGCCAGCTTGTTCGCCTCGGCTCCGGTCGTGGCCCTCGACAGCAGCGGGCGATTCTTCTCGGCGGGTACCGAGAATCCCGACCAATCGGTGAGGTTCTTGAATTCGAGCCGCACGCACGGGTCGTCTTGGACGACGGGGTCACCCGTGCACTTGAACTCCGAGCGCAAGGTGCCCGAATGTTTCTTGCCCGGATCGGTCAACTTCACCAGCTCTTCGAGCCGGCTCGCGCCCGAATGCCAGGTAACCCGAGCCTCGGCCCACAGCGCCGACTCGCCTGTATTGGGCGCGGCCACGCCTGCCTTGACGTGGTCGACCCAGATCTTGCAGATGCCGTCGAACCAGTAGCTGCGCGTGCGGGCGGCGGCATCGTCGGTCACCTGCTTCAGCTTGAAGCTGCCGCAGTCGGCCATGTGCTTGACGAGGTGCGTCTTGTCGACGGTCGTGGTCGTGCTCGAAAAGCCGAGCGCCGACACCGCCTGCGGCAGGCACAGCGCCGCCGGCAGCAGCGCCGCGCCGGTAACGCGCCGCGACAGAAGAGCGATCGTCATGGCAACACCTTCTTGGCGTTCAGCTCGACCTGAGTGGCATATGCCGCGAGCTGCTGGCTCAGAGCCCGGGCCTCGGCGGCGGTGGCCGCCGCCGTCTTCTGGAACTCCTGCAGCGAGAAGCCGATCTTGGCGTTGCCGGCGCCTGCGTTGGGCAGCCTGACGCCGCCGGCGGAACCTCCGCCCAGACCCAGAACCGGCAGACTCGTGCTCTGGTAGCTCTGCAGGCAGTGTTTCAGCAGCTTGTCGGAACACTGCGCCACCGTGTCGTTGGCGGTGCAGCCGGCCTTGGTCTGATCCTGCACGCTGTACGACTTGTTCGCGCATTCCTGCGCCATGCCCGGAACGGCTTTGACCATCGACTCGAAGGCCTTCGCGTCGCCGGAGAACTTGTTGAAGTCTTTCGCGAGCGTGTCGAGCCCAAGAGCCGGAATGACCAGGCGCGGCACGTTGCCGGGCGACAGGCGCAAGTCGCCTTTCAGCGGGGCCGCCACGGCCTGGCGTGCCGGCCCGGCAGGCGCAGGCGTGGGCGTGTTGCGTGCGTTGTCGGCCGCGCTCGCGGCGGCCGAGGCCAACGACGTCACGATGGCGGCGGCCCGCAGTGCCGCGCAGAAGGGACTGGTGTGCTGCATCGCGTCCTCCGTTCAGGGCTCGAACCGTCTGGCCAGCTGCAGCACCGCCTCGTCGATCACCGCGCGCAGCGCCGAGTCGATGCCTTCGCTATGGCGCTGCTGCGCCTGGACCTCGGGCGTGTAGGGCGACGACTTGCCGCGCTGCGCGAGGATCGTGCCGATCAGGCTGCTCGTGCCGCTGACGCCGGCCTCGTCGGAGCGGATCGACCTGCGTACGCTGACCGCATCGACGATGTCGCCGTTGCCGGCGTCGACGATGCGCACGTCGATCGCGATCGTGTCGCGGTTGCTGCTGCCGCCGAGCTGCGCACCGGCAACGCCGACGCCGGCCGAGCGCTGCCGCTCACCGGCGTTGGTCTCCGACAGCGTGCCCTCGAAGACATACTGCGCGCCGCGCAGCGTCCGCGCCGCCGCCTTGCCCGACGCCAGGCCGCTTAGCTGCAGCTGCTTCTCGCGCATCACGCCGTCGTTCAAGCGCGCGCGCTCGACGACGCGGAACTGTCCGCTCTGCACGAGCGCGGTCTTGAACATCTCGGTCGCCGATCGGGCGCTGACACCCGGCAGCTCGGTGCGGACCTCGTAGAGGGTCACCGCGACGCGCTCGCCGGCCTTGCGCGGCAGCTTCTTCAGCGCCTGTGCGCCGACGGTCGCATCGGCGCGCGCCGGCTGCGCGGCCAGCGCACCCATTGTCTGACTGCAGGCGGCGAGCACGACGCCGATGGCGGCGGCGAGCGCCAGGCGGAGGCAGGGATGCTTCATCGTGGTGACTCCTCGTGGACGACAGTGCCTCAGTGCGTGCGCCAGGGCCAGGGCTGACCGAAGACCGATCGGCATGCGGCGTCGAACAGCGCCGGCGCGGCCGCATCGGCGACGCCCGCGGCCAGCAGCGCCGCGCCGATCAGGCCGAGCACGGCGCCGGCCAGGCGCGTCGTCAGATCCTGCACCGCATGCATCGCGCGCCGCGCGAGGTCGCCGCGCCGGTCGGCGAAGCCGATCAGCAGCCCCAGCGCGTTCAGCACAAACCACAAGCCGAGCGGAATCAGCGCGAACGCCGGCCGCGCGAGCAGCGCGTCGTGCAACTGCGCCGGCGTGACGCCGAACACCCACGCCAGCACCAGCGCGAACCCGCACAGCCCGAGCCAGGCGAGCGCGACCCCGAACGGCACCGCCGCCGCGCCCTCGTAGATGACGAAGCGCGCCTCGCGCCGCATGAAGCTGCGCGCGAAGAACATCAAGCGTCGTTCGGCAACCGCCAGCACGCCGACGGCGACCGCGATCGCAGCAAACCCGGCCATGCCGAGCGCCAGCCACGCCGGGCGCGCCAGGTGAAACCCGGTCAGCGCGACGGCCGTCGCCGCCAGCGGCGCGACCAGGTACAGCGCGACGATGCGGCGTTCGACCCGCGCCGCTTCGGCGGCCGACACCGGATACCGGCCGCCGCTGAAGGGCAACGGCGGATCGACCGGGCCGGCGTCGGCGAGCGCGTCGCGGTTCATCGTGGGCACCGGTTGCTCAGTACTTGACGTCGTCGCGTTTGACGAAGGCGCCGTCCCTGCCGCTCAACGTCACCGACGACATGCCCTTGTCGGTCATGACCGACACCGACCAGAACAGCTGTGGCTTGCCGAGCGCCTGGTTGCCGACCACCAGGCCCAGGCCGAGGTTCTTCGCCGACTTGTCGAGCTTCAGCCCGGCCTTGGCGGCGGCCGCGACCGCCTGGTCGCTGTCGACGAAATCGCTGCCGATCGCGTCGACCGAGGTGTTGCGCACATCGGCCTCGACCTCGACCTTGCCGCCGTCGCGCACGGTGACGATGGCGCTCTTCTTCGCGCCCGGCGAATAGAAGGTCACGAGCCAGCTCGCCGCGCGGCCGTCGCCGCCGCCGCGCAGCGTCGACACGTGGGTCGCCACCGCGTCGCCGCGCCACTTGGTGGCGGCGGGTGCCGCCTGCGCGAGCGCTGCCCTGGCGGTCTGCGCCAGCGCGGCGGTGGCGGTCAGTGCCAGTGCGATGCCGGCCAGGCCGACCAGCGTGGCCGCGGCGCCGAAGCGTCGATGGATCGTTGCGAGGGTCATGGCGATGGCTCCTGAACGTGAACAGTTCCTAGCGGAGGTCCCGCGGCGGTCGCGGCGAGGGCGCGGCCAGATCGACCAGCCAGCGGATCAGTTGATGCAGGCTGGCGACTTCGCGCGGCCGGTCGTGACCTTCGATCACGGCCTGCCAGCGCTCGCCGCGCCGCTGCAGCTCGATGTGGAACAGTGCGGCCTCGCGGCCAGCAGGCGCGGGCATGACGCCGCCATCGCGCCGCGCGAGTTCTCCGTCGTTCATGGCTTGGCCCCCGCGGTGCACTGCTGAAGCGCAATGGCGGGCGCGCCGAGCACCGTGCCGAGCATGAGCGACGCTTTCGGTGCCAGCGGCGCCTGCAGCGTGTGCACACCACCGGGCGGTGTCGGCGCCGCGGTGTGCGGCTGCACCGACCAGACGATGCGCAACGCCGCCGGCAGCGGCGCGCTGCCGGTATGGGTCGCCGTAAACTCGTACTCGCGCTTCATCGTCGCGAAACTGCCGCTGCCCACCGCCTTCATGCCCTTGGCCGCGAGGCCGCAGGCGAGCGTCACGTCGGGCAGCGCCTTCGGGACCCTGCCTGCATCCGCCGTCGCACGCGCTGCGGGCATCGCCTTCGTTGCCGTGCCGTCGCGCCCCGGCGACGCGGTCGAGTCCGGCGCGACGGCCCGCAGGCCGGTGGCCGACGGCGGCGACATCCTGCGTGCGCCACCGGCGCTGCCTTGCTGCTCATAGGTCTTCATGCACTGCTCGATGTACTGCTGCACCTTCTGCTTGAAGGCGTCGGTGCCGGCGCCGGGCGAGGTCGGCGGGTATTTCGTGGCCGCCTGGTACGAGCACATCGTGTACGGCGAAGTCGGCGGCTTGACGCAGCCGCCGAGCGCGCCGGGCACCTGTCCCGGCGGGCAGGCCGCGTACACGGCGGCCCCGGTGCCGGCGAGCACGGCGGCCTGCGCGCGCGGTGCGACCGGTCGGAACGCGAATCGCCTTGGCATGGACGGGTCCTCTGTCGTTGCCGGGTCGCTTCGGTCATCCGAAGCCTGGACGCGACGATAGGGCGCGCGGCGTTACCGCCGCGTCACAACCGCCCGATGCCGGCGTTACGGCGCGGCCTGCGCACGCAGCGCGGCCGCCTCGTCGTGGCGGCCGGCGGCCTGCAGGCGATCGATCAGGAGCTGCTCGAAGGCGCGCCGCAGCGGCAGACTGCCGATTTCGCGTGCTTCGGCGTGCGCCTGCATCAGGTCGCGAAGGCCGGCCGGCTCGTCGCCGCCGCGAAACGCCAGCTCGGCGCGGACCGAGAGCGACATCGCGTGGCCTCGCCGATAGCCGGCCGCCGCGGTGGCGACGAGCGAAACTTCGCACAGCTCGCGCGCACGCGCCAGATCGCCACGCTCGATCGCACACTGGCACAGCCAGTAGGCGCAGTTGGCGTGCTTGAGCGCCGAGACGCCGCGATAGCGCTCCAGTGCCGTTGACAGCGCCGCCTCGGCCTCGCCGAGCAGCCCCGCCGCCTTCGACGCGGCGCCGAATTCGAGCAGCAGCGCGGCCTCGTCGACCGGATCGATGCGATCGCGCAGCGCGTCGATGGCGTCCCGCGCGGTGTGACGCGCCTCGGCGTAGCGGCCGTGCTCGAAGTGGTTCACGGCCTGCTTGACCGCCAGCTCGACGCGCCGGTGCGACTCGTCGGCGCCTTCGGCCAGCGCGGCAGCCATCGCGTCGATGGCTGCGGCCCGTCGCGTGTCGTCGTCGAGATTGCGCAGCAGTTCGACGCGTGCGCTGTGGATGTCGAAGGCGGTCGCGAGGTCGACGCCGTCGGCCAGCGCCAGGTCGTACTGCGCCAGTGCTTCCCCTTGCGCAAACACGCGTGCGGCCGCCTGCGCCGCCTGCACGCGGTGCGCCGCCGCCTCGGCCCCGCGCTGGCCGGCCTCGAGATGCGCGGCAATGTCGGCCGCCGGCGCACCGGCCCGGCGCAGGGCATCGGCGAGGCGGCGATGCAGCAGCTTGCGCCGCTCGCCGCCCAGCGCCTCATCGAGCGACCGTCGCACCAGGTCGTGCGTGAAGCGCAGGCCGCTGGCCGAGGCCGCGATCAGTTCCGCCTGCATCGCACGATCGGTGGCGTCGGCGAGTGCCTGCTCGGGCAGCCCGGTGCAGTCCACCAGCCAGTCCAGCTCGAAGCCGTCGCCCGCCAGGCTGGCCGCCTCGAGCATCCGGCGCACCGGCTCGCCCAGCCGGTCGATGCGGCGCAAGACCGCGTCGCGCACGCTCGGCGACAGCGGTAGCTCGCGATAGTCCTCGGTCTGCTCGTCGAACGGCGTGCCCCAGGTGTCTTTCTCGTGCCACAACACGCCGGCTGCGAAGAGGTCGCGCAGTGATTCCAGGATGAACAGCGGGTTGCCTGCCGTGGCGGCATGCAGCCGGCGCGAGAATGCTGCCGCGGCGCGGCTGCCGGACATCGCGCGCACCAGCGCCAGCACCTGGGTCTCGCTCAGCGGCGACAGCGTCAGGCGCAGCAGCTCGCCGTCGCGCGCGATCGCCTCGAGCGCCTGCTGCGCGGCCGCGTCGCGCGGCAGTTCGGTGCTGCGTGCGGTGGCCAGCAGCCGCGCCCGTGGCCGGTGCCGAACCAGATGCGCCATCAGCTCGGCGGTCGTCGCGTCGTACCACTGGATGTCGTCGAAAACGATCGTGCCGGCGCCGGCGGCGGTCAGCAGCGCCGCGCTCAGCCCTTCGAGAAAGCGGGCCCGGGCCTCGACCAGCGGCCCAGCGGCCGGCGTTCCATCGGCATCGGACAAGGACGGCAGCAGCCGCGCCACTTCGCGGCGCCAGGCAGGGTCGAGCAGGTCGAACCAGCGGCTGTCGTCCTGGTAGGCGCTCATCAGCGCGTCGGCCACGGGATACAGCGGCGTCTCCCGCGACACCTCGCGGCCCTTGATGACGAGCAGCGCGGCGCCACGGGCGTGCACGAACTCCAGCGCCAGCCGGCTCTTGCCGACGCCGGCGTCGCCGTCGATCAGCACCAGCGCCTGCCTCGCTTCGGCGATCTGCTGCCATGCGGCCTCGCGGCCGATCAGCGGCGACTTGAGTTCGACCGATGCAGCGCCGGCATTTGCTGCCGGGCCGGCGGCCGATGCGCTGCGGACACGCTGCCAGAGCGCCACCGTCTCGCGATCGGGCTGGGCGTCGAGTTCGCTCGCGAGCCGGCTGCGCAGGCGTTCGAACAGTTCGAGCGCCGCGGCAGGGTCGCCGACCTGATGCGACAGGCGCATCGCCTCGCGGGTCAGCGCCTCGTCGGCCGGCACCGCGGCCAGTCCGTCGCGCAGCAGATCGAGCGCGCCTTGCGGGTCGCCGGCGGCTTCGCGCGCCGCCGCCGCGCGCCGGATGGCGTCTTGCCGCGACTGCTGCATCGCGTCTCGCTCGGCGCGCAGCCAATCCATGAAGCCCTCGCCACCGCGCAGTTCGAAACCCTCCAGCAACTCGGCCGGCACGCCGGCAGGAAACTGCGGTGAGCCGGCGCCGCCGCGCCAGCCGGGCACGTCGAGCACGAAGCCCTCGCGCAGGCGCAACGTTTCTGCGCCGGCTTCGATCCAGCCGGCCACCGGCGTCTGCTGCAGGCGGTGGATTTCCTGGCGCAGGTTGCGGCGCGCGGCATCGTCGGGCTTACCGCTCCAGAGCAGCGCGGCCAACACGCTGCGCGGCGTCGGCCCGGCGAGCGCGAGGTAGGCCAGCAGCGCGACCGACTTGCGGGTGGGCAGGGCGACCTCGGCTCCCGCGACGGTGACACGCGGGCGGCCCAGCAACGCCAGCTCGAGACGCCGATCCATGCGACGCGGACAGTATCGCGACGCCGCTCGGCGACGGGTTGGCGCGGCTGACGGGCGGTTGACTGCGATCAGAGATTCGTCACGGGTGGCGGGCCCCGGCGACACCATCACCAGCCGGTCGCGCGGCTTGACGTGGCGCAGAGCCGGCGGATCGCCCGCCGATAGACTCGCCTGCCGCTCATGCCCGCCGCCGAGATCCGCGCCCCCGAACTGGTCTGCCCCGCCGGCTCGCTGCGGGCGCTGCAGCTGGCGGTCGACGCCGGTGCCGACGCGGTCTACGTCGGCCTGAAGAACGCCACCAACGCGCGCAACTTCGCCGGGCTGAACTTCGATGACGCGCAGCTGGCACGGGGCGTGGCCTATGCGCATGCGCGCGGCCGCAAGGTCTTCATGGCGCTGAACTCGTTCGCGCGCGCCGGCGCCGAGGCGCTGTGGTATCGAGCCGTCGACGCCGCGGCGAGGGCCGGCGCCGACGCGCTGATCGTCGCCGACACCGCGGTGATGGCCTATGCGCGCGAGCGCCACCCCGCGTTGCGGCTGCACCTGTCGGTGCAGGCCTCGGCGACCAGCTACGAGGCGATCGACTTCTATCGCCGCCACTACGGCATCGAGCGCGCGGTGCTGCCGCGCGTGCTGACGCTGTCGCAGGTCGGCCACGTGCTGCGAAATACCACGATCGAGATCGAGGTGTTCGCCTTCGGCAGCCTGTGCGTGATGGTCGAGGGACGCTGCACGCTGTCGTCGTATGCCACCGGCCAGTCGCCCAACAACGCGGGGGTGTGCTCGCCGCCGTCGGCCGTGCGCTGGACCGACACGCCGCAGGGCGTGGAGTCGCGCCTGAACGGCCTGCTGATCGACCGCTACGCGCCCAACGAGCCGCGTGGCTACCCCACGCTGTGCAAGGGCCGCTTCGAGGTCGACGGCCAGCGCGGTTATGCGCTGGAAGAGCCGACCAGCCTGAATTCGATGAGCATCCTGCCCGAGCTGATGCGCCTGGGCGTGCGCGGCCTGAAGATCGAGGGCCGCCAGCGCAGCCCCGCCTACGTCGAGCAGGTCACGCGCGTGTGGCGCCAGGCGATCGACAGCGCGCACGCGCAGATCGAGCGCTTCGAGCCGCGCACCGAGTGGACCGCGGCGCTCGACCGCCTGGCTGAAGGCCAGCAGCACACGCTGGGCGCGTATGACCGGCCCTGGCGCTGACGTCGTGAAGGAAGAACGCGCCTTCGCGCTGACCGTCGGCCCGGTGCTCGGCTACTGGTCGCGCCGCGCGCTGCACGACTTCTATGCCGACGTGGCCGACTCGTGCGTCGAGACGGTCGTGATCGGCGAGGTCGTCTGCGCGCGCCGGCGCGAGATGAAGCTCGACGACTGGCTGGCGCTGGGCGCCGAGCTGCGCAGCGCCGGCAAGGAGGTGGTGCTCGGCACCCAGGTCCTGATCGAATCGGAGTCCGACCTGCGTTTGCTGCGCCGCCAGGCCGGGCAGCGCGAGTTCCTGGTCGAGGCCGGCGACGCATCGGCGCTCAATGTGCTGGCCGGTGCCGGCGTGCCGTTCGTGCTGGGGCCCCACATCAACATCTACAGCGCCGCGGCGCTGCGCGAGCACCGGCGGCTCGGCGCGGTGCGCTGGGTCGCTCCGGCCGAGCTGCCGCTGGCCAGTCTGTCGCGGATCAACCCGCCAGCGCCCGATGACGGCGTCGCCGCGCACTTGCCGGACGACGGCGCCTGCTCGCCGGTGGCCACCGAAGTGCTCGCCTTCGGGCGGCTGCCGCTGGCGTTCTCGGCGCGCTGCTTCACGGCGCGGCACCACAAGCTGAGCAAGGACTCGTGCGACTTCCGCTGCGCCGACGATGCCGACGGGCTGCTGCTGTCGACCACCGACGGCACGCCGTTCCTGGCGCTCAACGGGATCCAGACGCTGTCGGCGGCGCGTCATTGCCTCATCGGCGAGCGCGCGGCGCTGCAGGCGGCCGGCGTGACGCGGCTGCGCCTGTCGCCGTCGGCGGCGGGTTTCGCCGAGGTACTCGCCCTGTTCGACGCGGTGATGAACCACGACGCGCCGGCCGACATGGCGCGGCGCCGGCTCGAGGCGATGGCGTGGCCGGGCGGTCTTGCCAACGGATACGCCGGCGGCGGCGCGGGGCTGCAGTGGACGGGCGCGAGCGCATGAGTCTGCTGCAGTGGCACCAGCTCGCGGCCGTCTTCACCCGGCCGGTGCTGCAGCGCCTGCCGATGCGGCCACCGTCGCTGCTGCTGGCGCTGGCACTGAACCGCATGCTGCTGCCGCGGCTGCCGGCCGACGCCAAGGCGGCGCTAGCGGCACGGGCGGTCGAGGTCGCGCTCACCGACATGGGGATGACGCTGCGGCTGCGGTTGCAGCACGGCGGCTTCACGCCCGCGGCCGCGCACGAAAGCGTCGCCCTGCGCATTGCCGCGTCGCTGCCGACCTTCGTCCGCCTGGCCCGCGGCGACGACGACGCCGACCGCCTGTTCTTCGAGCGCGCGCTGGTGATGGAAGGTGACACCGAGTTCGCGCTGGTGCTGAAGAACACCCTCGATGCGATCGGGCCCCTCTTCACTCCCTCTCCCCTCCGGGGAGAGGCGACGGGGTAAGGGGCGGGGGTCAGGGGCGGATCTTCGGGGGCCGTGTGCAGCGGCTCAGAGCTGCGTCGAGGTCGCGGCAATCCGCATCACCAGCGCGCCGCGCGCCCACGGGAACTTCTCGCGCACCAGGTCGAGATACTCGCCGGCGGTCACGATCTCGCCGGTGCCGTCGATCACGCAACCCTGGCCGGGGCCGCGGCTGCCGGGCACCTTGCGCGAGGCGGCCATGACCTGGACGCGGCCGTTGGCGCGCAGGTTCTGCTCGGTGCGCTGGAAGCGGCCGACCGGGAACACCACCACGTCACCCGGATCGACGATGCGCATGTAGTTGCCCCAATGCCCGGCCAGATGCGGGCCGTCGGGCCCCTGAGTCACGATGGTGACGTACTCGGTGGCATCGCAGACGTCGCGGCACACCCCTTCGATAACGGCCATGAGAGGACTCCTCCGAATACCGCAACGATAACGGCGTCGAGCCAGCCTCGGCCGGCAGCATCTCTTGCTCCGGGACAAGAAGATCGTGGCGAATCACTCCAGCGTGTGGCCTGCGCGAGGCGCAGCCTCGATCAACGGTCGCAAATCGGCCTCAGCCCTCGAACACCTGACGTTGCCCGAACCCCTGCGCGTTGTCGATGAAGTACAGCCGCGCCAAGCGCAGCCGATACCAATGCACGCGCGCCAGCGCCTGGACGATCGCCGGCGCCGCCAGCGCCGGCCGCACGAACGGGAACTTCGCGCCGTACACCTGCTGCACGCGCACGCGTTCGTCGCCGTCGAGTTCGTCGACCCGTCCCTCGAGCTGAATGCCCTGGATGCTGCGCCAGTCGGCCACCTCCGACTGGATCGTCGCCGCGCAGCGCGCATCGAGCGCCAGGTTGCCGGCATGCCGGCTCGAAGGTGACGACAGGAAGATCAGATCGTCGCCGTCGCGCGCGAAGAACACCGCCGCCGCCCACGGCCCCTCGGCACCATGCGTGGCCAGCGTCATCACATGGTGATCGGCCAGGAACTGCGCCACCGGCGGCGGCAGCGCCAGCGTCACGGCGCCGGCCCGTCGATGCCGTCGTGCCCCTCGGCGTCGGCCGGCTCGTGCAGCCGCTTCAACCGGTACGCCAGCTGCGGCCGCCGCAGGCCCAGCATGCGCGATGCGGCCGACAGGTTGCCGTGCGCCTTGTCGACCGCCGTCTCGATCAGCATCGCCTCGACCTGGTCGAGCGTCATCACGCCGTTGAACACCGCCTCGCACAACTCCTTGCCCGCGGCCCAGCGGTGCAGGTCGAGGTTGCCGTCGCCGTCGAGGCCGAACTCGGCCGGCTGCACGTCGCCACAGCGCGTGAACAGGTGACTGACTTCGACGCTCGAGCCGTTCGGCGCGAGGATGACGCCGCGCTCGACCATGTTCTGCAGCTCGCGGATGTTGCCCGGCCACGGGTAGGTGAGCAGCGCGCGCTTGGCCTTGTCGGTGAAGCCGCGCAGCTTCTTGCCGTGGATGGCCGAGTGCTTCTCGAGGAAGCGCTTGGCCAGCAGCGAGATGTCTTCCTTGCGCTCGCGCAGCGGCGGGATCTGGATCTGGAACGGGTTCAACCGGTAGTACAGGTCGGAGCGGAATCGACCCTCCTTCACCAGCCCCAGCAGCTCGGTGTTGCTGGCGGCGACGACGCGCACGTTGACGCGCCGCGTGCGGTGGTCGCCCAGGCGCTCGATCTCGCCTTCCTGCAGCACGCGCAGCAGCTTGCTCTGCGCCGTGAGCGGCAGGTCGCCGATCTCGTCGAGAAACAGCGTGCCGCCGTCGGCGCGCTCGAAGCGGCCCGGCCGCGCCGCCTGCGCGCCGGTGTAGGCGCCGCGCTCGACGCCGAACAGCTCCGACTCGACCAGCTCGTTCGGGATCGCCGCGCAGTTCACCGCAATGAACGGCTTGTCGCGCCGCGTGCCCATCGCGTGCAGCGCGCGCGCGAACAGCTCCTTGCCGGAGCCCGTCTCGCCCGACAGCAGCACCGTGATCTGGCTGCCGCCGGCCTGCCGCAGCAGCTCGAAGGCCTGCCGGAAGCCCGGTGAGGTGCCGATCATGTCTGCGGGCAGCTTCTGCTGCTCGCCGATGGTCGAGCGCAGCTGCACCACCTGGGTCTGCAGCTCGATCAGCTGCTCGGCGATCGGCTCGGGCCGGAAGAAGCGCTCGTGCTCGGCAGCGTCGTCCCACTCCTCGACCGGCTTGCCGATGATGCGGCAGTTGGGATGGCCCATGCCGACGCACTCGACCTCCTTGTAGAGGATCGGCCGCCCCATGAAGGCCGAGGTGTACCCGCAGGCGTAGCCGATCTGCGTCCAGCACATCGGCTCGTCGTGCTGACCGTAGTGGCGACGGTGCCACTGGCCCTCCCACGAGTTCTCCCACAGGAACTCGCCGTAGAAGCGACCGGCCATGCGGTCGAGCTGCAGCTGCACCGGCGTGACGTGCACGATGCCTTCCAGCGTGTGCAGCTGCGGCCCGGTCATGAAGGCCTCGACGTCGCTGCTGTCCTGCGAGCGCGTGCGCGCCAGTTCGGCGTCGCGCAGCCCCGACGCGTAACCCATGCGCGTGAGGAGCCCGCGCGCGCGGTCCATACCGAGGGTGTCGATCAGCTCCTTGCGCAGCATCGCCTGCGCTTCGGCGTGCACCAGCAGCATGCGGTGCTCATGCAGCCAGATCTGGCCGGTCTCGGCGCAGAAGTGCACGCGCGCCCGCAGGTCGTCGCGGGTCGCGCGCGCAATGCTGTGGAGCTTGGCCATCGTGGCGCCCCTCCTGCGAAAGGTTGCTTCTAGGACGCGGCGGTCGTCGCCGGCTTGCGCGGCGTCAAGCCGTCCGGCATGAACGCCCGGGGTTGTCCCGGATACGGTGGCGGCGCACCGTACTTCATCAAATCGTCGAATCGCCGCTTCATCGAGGCGCCGCCCTCATCAAAGCATCAAGTCGCGCGCGGCGCCTTTCGCACGCCCGCAGGGTCGGCGTGCGAAAGCCGCTTCCCCCTCTTCCACCAATGGGAGCAGGAGTCGCTCGTCGCCGGCGCAACGCAATCTGGCACGGCCTTTGCGATTGATCCCCCGATGCGCAGCGTCGCACGCCCGGCCCCGTTGCACAGCTTCGGTTCCCTCGACAAGGAGATACCCTCATGAAGTTCCCGGTTCCGCACGACGTCAAAGCCCAGACCATTCCCGGCACCGAAGGCTGGGAGCGCATGTATCCGTACCAGTACCAGTTCGTCACCGACGACCCGGTGAGGAGCGGCTACGAGAAGGAGACCTTCTGGTTCTACGACGGGCTGCACTACCCCGAGCCGCTGTACCCGTTCGACACCATCTGGGACGAGGCCTGGTACCTGGCCCTCTCGCAGTTCAACAACCGCATCTTCATGGTGCCGCCGGTGCGCGGCGTCGACCACCGCATCATCAACGGCTACGTCTACATCTCGCCGGTGCCGGTGAAGGACGGCAACGAGATCGGCAGCCGGGTCCCGCACTTCATGGAGCGCGCCGGCCACTACTACAAGAACTGGGACGCGCTCGAGGCCAAGTGGAAGGTGAAGATGGAAGCCACCATCCGCGAGTTGGAGGCGCTGCAGATCCCGCGCCTGGCCGACATGGAAGACCTGTCGGTGGTGACCGGCGCGCTCGGCGAATCGCACGGCTACCACCTGCTGAAGAACTACGACGACCTGATCAACCTCGGCATCAAGTGCTGGCAGTACCACTTCGAGTTCCTGAACCTCGGCTACGCGGCCTACGTGTTCTTCCTCGATTTCGCGCAGAAGCTGTTCCCCAACATCCCGGCGCAGCGCGTGACGCAGATGATCTCGGGCATCGACGTCATCATGTACCAGCCCGACGAGGAGCTGAAGAAGCTGGCGCGGCTGGCGATCGAGCTGCGCGTCGATGAAGTGATCACCTTCAGCCCACAGTGGAGCGTGGTCGAGGAGGCGCTGAAGAAGCTGCCGCAGGGCGTGAAGTGGCTGACCTCGCTGAACCTGGCGCGCGAGCCCTGGTTCAACATCTCCACCGGCACCGGCTGGTTCCACCACGACCGCTCGTGGAACGACCAGATGAACGTGCCGCTGTCGGGCATCGCGACCTACATCCACAAGCTCAAGCAGGGTGTGTCGATCGACCGGCCCACCGACAAGGTGCGCGCCGAGCGCGACCGCATCACCGCCGAGTACCGCGCGCTGATCGACAAGCCCGAGGACCTGAAGCAGTTCGACGAGCTGCTCGGCTGCGCCAAGACCGTGTTCCCGTACGTCGAGAACCATCTCTTCTACGTCGAGCACTGGTTCCACTCGGTGTTCTGGAACAAGATGCGCGAGGTCGGCGCGATCATGAAGGAGCATGGCGTCATCGCCGACGTCGAGGACGTCTGGCTGCTGCGCCGCGACGAGATCAAGTCGGCGCTGTGGGACATCGTCACCGCCTGGGCCACCGGCGTCACGCCACGCGGCACGCAGACCTGGCCCAGGGAGATCGAGTGGCGCAAGGGCGTGATGAGCAAGTTCAAGGAGTGGCACGCGCCGCCGGCGATCGGCACCGCGCCGGAAGTGATTCAAGAGCCCTTCACGATCGTCTTGTGGGGCGTCACCAACAAGTCGCTCGCCGACTGGGCCTCGGTGCAGGAGGTGGCCGACCCCGAAACCATCACCGAGCTGAAGGGCTTCGCCGGCAGCCCCGGCATCATCGAAGGCCGCGCGCGGGTGTGCCGCACGGTCGGCGAAGTCGGCGACCTGCGCGAAGGCGAGATCCTGGTCGCGCCGACCACCTCGCCGTCGTGGGCACCGGCGTTCGCCAAGATCGGCGCCTGCATCACCGACGTCGGCGGCGTGATGAGCCATGCCGCGATCGTCTGCCGCGAGTACGGCATGCCCGCGGTGGTGGGCACCGGCCACGCGACCAAGGTGATCCGCACCGGCATGATGCTGCGCGTCGACGGCTCGACCGGGGCGGTCAGCATCGCACGCTAGCCGAGGCCGGCGGCGATGAGCAGCGTGCTGCAGCCGATGACCGGCCGCGTTGCGGCGGCGGCGTCCACCTGGGCGACGCCGCCGGCGGTGTGCTGGTTCGAGGATTGCCGCAAGGACTCGGTGCCGCTGGTCGGCGGCAAGTGCGCGTCGCTCGGCGAGCTGATCAATGCCGGCGTGCGCGTGCCGCCCGGCTTCGCGTTCACCACCGAGGGCTACCGGCGCTTCGTCGCCGACGCCGGGGTCGGCGCCGAGCTGCGCTCGCTGCTGCAGGGTATCGACCTGCGCGACCTCGACGCGCTGGAGGCGGCCAGCGCACGCATCCGCACGCTGATCGAGGCGCATTCCTTCAGCGCCGAGATCGAGGACGAGGTCGCCGAGTGCTACCGCAAGCTGTCGCTGCGCTGCGGGCTGCCGGCGGCACCCGTGGCAGTTCGCTCCAGCGCCACCGCCGAAGACCTGGCCGACGCCAGCTTCGCCGGCCAGCAGGACACCTACCTGTGGATCCGCGGCGTCGACGAGGTGCTGCACCACATACGCCGCTGCATCTCGAGCCTCTACACCGGCCGCGCGATCGCGTACCGCGCCAACAAGGGTTTCGCGGACACCGGTCTCGGCATCAGCGTCGGCGTGCAGAAGATGGCCAACGCCTACACCGCCGGCGTGATGTTCACCGTGCACCCGGCCAGCGGCGACCGCTCGGTGATCGTGATCGACTCGAATTTCGGCTTCGGCGAGTCGGTGGTGTCGGGCGAGGTCACGCCTGACCAGTTCGTCGTCAACAAGGTCACGCTCGACATCATCGAACGCACGATTTCGCAGAAGCTGGTCTGCGTCACGGTCGACCCGAAGGCGCAGGCGGCGCGCACGATCGAGGTGCCGTTCGAGCGCCAGCGCGTGCAGTCGCTGATCGACGACGAGATCACCGAGCTGGCCTGGATGGGCAAGAAGATCGAGCAGCACTACGGCCGCGCGATGGACATCGAGTGGGCGGTCGACAAGGACCTGCCCGCCGGCGGCAACATCTTCATCCTGCAGGCGCGCCCCGAGACCGTGTGGAGCGCGCGCCAGCAAGCGGCCGCCGGCACCACGCCGCCCGCGCGCTCGGCAATGGACTACATCCTCTCGGCGATGCTCACCGGCAAGAAGGTCGGCTGACGCCCGCCATTCCTCCCACCCCTCTTCCGAAACCAGCCTCAACCACGGAGTGACATCTATGAACGCCCGCAACGAAGTCCGCCCGATCGACGACCTGCGCAGCTACATCGCGGCGCTCGAGGCGCACGGACAACTGCACCGCGTGAAGACCGAGGTCGACTGGAAGTTCGAGCTGTGCCACGTGTCCAAGGTCAACGAGGAGCAGAAGGGCCCGGCGCTGATGTACGAGAACGTGAAGGGCTACGACATCCCGGTGTTCACCAGCGCCTTCACCACGCCGCAGCGCCTGGCGATCGCGCTCGAGCAGGACGCGTCGCTGTCGATGAGCCAGCTGTCGAAGAAGTGGATGCAGCTGACCACCGCCAAACTGATCAAGCCGACCATCGTGAAGGACCCGCCGGTGATGGACAACCAGATCACAGGCGACGCGATCGACATCGAGAAGTTTCCGTCGCCGTGGTTCTACCCCGACGACGGCGGGCGCTTCTTCGTCACCGCGGGCTACCTGGTGACCCAGGACCCCGACACCGGCTGGACCAATCTCGGCACCTACCGCTCGCAGGTACTGGGCAAGAACATCCTCGGCTCGCAGATCATCAAGGGCAAGCACGGCGACATGCACATGAAGAAGTACGCCGAGCGCGGCGAGCTGATGCCCGCGGCGGCGGTGGTCGGCTGCGACCCGGTGCTGTTCCTCGCCGGCTCGACGCTGGTGAGCGCCGGCGTCGACGAATACGACATCGCCGGCTCGCTGCGCGGCCGCCCGGTGCCGGTGTTCAAGTCCGAGGTCACCGGGCTCACGCTGCCGGCCAACGCCGAGATCATCGCCGAGGGCTTCATCGACCCGAACGAGCTGATGGATGAAGGCCCGTTCGGCGAATACACCGGCTACTACTCGGGCAACAAGGGCAAGGACTATCCGAAGCCGGTGCTGCGCATCAAGCGCATCCTGCATCGCCACAAGCCGGTGATGTGGGCGACCACGGTCGGCAAGCCGATCAACGACATCCACATGATCCAGTCGCTGAACCGCACCGCCACGCTGTGGTACGACCTCGAGACGATGAAGGTGCCGGGCATCCAGAGCGTGTACATACCGCCCGAGGCCTGCGGCCGCTTCTGGGTGGTGGTGTCGGTGAAGCAGATGTACCCGGGGCACTCAAGCCACGTCGGCAATGCCGTGATCGCAAGCACCACCGGACACTACGGCGTCAAGGGCGTGATCACCGTCGACCACGACATCGAGGCCGACGACTGGGACCGCGTCTGGTGGGCGCTGGCCACGCGCTTCGATCCCAAGCGCTCGGCGCAGATCATCGACCGCGGCCGCTCGACGCCGCTCGACCCCGGGCTGCCGATCGAGGCGCGCGAGATCACCAGCCGCATCATCCTCGACGCCTGCACGCCGTTCGAGTGGAAGAACAAGCCCAACGAGATCTTCATGGACCGCGCGGTGCTGCAGAAGGTGTCGGACCGGTGGAACGACTATGGCTTCGCCGGCGCCAGCCCGGTGGCGGGGATGATCAATCGCCTGACGAAGCCCGAGGCGCCCAAGAAGGCCAAATCACAGTAGCCGCAGCACCTCGACGGGCGCGACGACCATGGCACGCAAGGGCATCGTCATCATCTGCAACCTCGACACGCGCGGGGAGGACATCGTCTTCGTCAAGGAGCTGATCGCCGCGCGTGGCCACGAGCCGATCCTGCTCGACTTCAGCATGGAGGAGCCGCCGCCCTTTGCCGGCGACATCACGACCGAACAGGTGGCCGCGCGCGGCGGCATGACGATCGCAACCGTGCGCGAGAAGTACCGCAGCGACCGCGACGCCGCCTCGCAGAACCAGATCCGCGGTGCGGCAGCCATCGTCGGCGAGCTGCACAAGGCCGGCCGCGTGCATGGTGTGATCGGCATCGGCGGCGGCACCTGCACACTGGTGGCGACCTCGGTGATGAAGCAGCTGCCGTTCGGGCTGCCCAAGCTGATGGCCTCGCCGATGGCGGCGCATCCGGCCTACATCGACGGCTACGTCGGCACGCGCGACATCACGATGCACCACACGGTGCTCGACATCGTCAAGATGAACCCGCTGCTGCGCGCGCAGATCACCAACGCGGTCGGCGCCATCTGTGGCATGGTCGAGATGACGCTCGGCACCGACTTCCGCTTCGACAAGCCATGCGTCGCGATCTCGTCGTTCAGCTTCGGCGAGATGGCGGTGCAGGCGGCGCTGCCGATGCTCGAGGAAGCCGGCTTCACGCCGATCGTCTGTCACGCGCAGGGCAAGGGCGACCGCGCGATGGAAGAGATGATCCGCGACGGCGCCTTCCAGGGCGTGATCGACCTCTGCATCGGCGGCGTGATGGAGAACCTGTACAAGGGCAACCGCGATCCGGGCCCGGACCGGCTGAAGGCCGCCGCCGCGGCCGGCATCCCGGCCGTGCTGGCACCGTGCGGGCTCGACATCCTGTCGTACGGCGGCCGTGCCGACATGCTGGAGAAGACCAAGGACCGGCCGCAGTTCGTGCAGGACGCGCTGCGCGTGCAGGTGCGCACCAGCGCCGACGAGCTGCGCGCCGCAGCCGACGTGATCGCCGAGCGGCTGAACGCGGCGCGCGGGCCGTGGACCTTCCTCGTGCCGCGCAAGGGCTGGTCGTCGCTCGACCGTGAGGGCCGGCCGATCTTCGATCCGCAGGCCGACGCGGCCTTCGTCACGCGGCTGCAGGAGCGACTCGACGATCCGTCGCACGTGCAGGAAGTCGACCTGCACCTGTACACGCCCGAGTTCGCCGGCGCTGCGGTCGCCGAGTTCGTGCGGCTGTTCGGCGCTACGCCCGCGCGGGCCTGACGGCAAGGGAGCGGACCATGCTGGTGCGCGACTGGATGCAGGCCGACCCGATCACGATTGCCAGCGACACGCTGGTGTCGCAGGCCAAGCGTCTGCTCGCCGACCACAACCTGCACGCGCTGCCGGTGGTCGACGACGGGCGGTTGCGCGGCCTGGTCACGCGCGCCAACCTGCTGCGCATGGGCGCCTTCGTGCTGCGCACGCAGGACCCCGACGAGTTCAACTACTTCGTGACGCGGCTGCGGGTGCGCGATGTGATGGTGCGCCGGCCGGCGACGATCCAGGCCGGCGACACGATGCAGCAGTGCCTGCGCCGCGGCCGCGAACTCGGCGTCGCGCAGTTTCCGGTGCTCGACGGCGAGCGTGTCGTCGGCGTGATCTCGGCCAACGAGATCTTCCAGATCGCCGCGCACTGCCTCGGCGCCTGGGAGCGCCGCAACGGGCTGACGATCGGGCCGGTGCGCCTCGAACCCGGCGTGATCGGACGCGTGGCCGAGGTCGCTGAGCGCGCGGGCGCGGTGCTGCAGGCGCTGTTTCCGGTGCTGGGTCGGCGCGACGCGCCGTGCAGCGACGGTTCATCGCCGTGCCGGCTCATCGTGTGCTTCGACGCGGGCGACGTCGGCGCGGTCGCGGCGGCGCTCGCCGCCGACGGCTTTCCGGTGATCGAGTCGATCGCCCCGGTGCCACCGGTCGCGGCGGCACGGATACCCCATCCGGCCTGAGGAACCGCTCATGACCCTGCCCCTGATCGTCGCGATCACCGGCGCCACCGGCGTCATCTACGGCGTCGAGCTGCTGCGCGTGCTGAAGCAGCTCGGCCAGCCGACTCACCTGATCCTGAGCGAGGCCGCGGGGCTGAACCTGTCGATCGAGACCGACTACACGCTGGAGGACGTGCGCGCGCTGGCCGACGTGGTGTATCCGAACAAGGACGTCGGCGCCGCGCCGGCCAGCGGCTCGTTCCGCACCCGCGGCATGATCGTCGCGCCGTGCACGGTGAAGACGCTCTCCGCCATCGCCAACTCGTTCACCTACAACCTGGTGGTGCGCGCCGCCGACGTGCAGCTGAAAGAGGGCCGCAAGCTGGTGCTCCTCGTGCGCGAAACGCCGCTGCACAAGGGCCATCTGGAGCTGATGGCGCGCGCCGCCGACTGCGGCGCGACGCTGTTGCCGCCGATGCCGGCGTTCTACCACCGCCCGCAGACGATCATGGACCTGGTGCACCAGACGATCGGCAAAGCGCTCGATCAGGTCGGCATCGAGCATGACCTGTTCCGCCGCTGGAGCGGGCACGGCGGCGACGACAAGAAGGCGGCACCGCGCTGACGCGCTTACCGTCGCGCACCAATGCAGACGGGCGATGCGACGGCCGCCGTGCTGGCGCCGAACGCCAAGCGGCGTTCGCTGGTTCGACTAACCGGTGAACGTGCTGCGCGGCGGTGACCTCACTGGCCTGACCGTCACGCACCGCTGAGCCGCCGTCGCCGCGTGCTGCGGCCGGCGCCCCGACTGAACGAGGACACGAGCCGGGCCTGCAAATTCTATCTGGGAGTTGACGTGCACGACCGCCCGGAAGAGGTGCTTCGAGTGTTCTTGACGGCTTTCGACGACGTGGATGACGACGTGCAGGGTGCACCCGAGCTGCTGGTCGAGGACTGCGACGAGGACGAGCCCGATGTGCTGCGGCTGCCGCCTTGCGACGTTCCGGTTCCGGTGCGCGAACTGCTCGACGACGTCTTCTTGGTCACCAGGGGTTCGATGCGCGGCAACCCGCTGCGCGTCTCGTACGTGTCGGTGTAGGGGTTGTAGTACTCGAAGTCGCCATTGCTCTGCCCGCTTCGACACGATGCCTGGAACGGCCGCACGGCGCTGTCGGTGCTGCCGTCCTCTTTGGTCGTATAGACGGTGACCGTGCATGTTGACCCACTGCCGGAAGTGGCACCAGCGGCGAGAAGCGGCACCGGCGCAGTCCACAGCGCCATGGCGACACCGAGCGTCCCTGCAGATGAGTGCGATGCGATCTTCATCGAGACTTCTCCTTTTCAGCGAATCGGCTGCTGCTTCCGGCTCGCGGCGACGGCCACCGAAATTCGATGCTAGGCCGTAGGCGTTTGTCGAGCGTTTGTCGCAGGGGCACGCCCTGCAGGACTGCGGCATCGACCACCTGGGTGACGACCGCGAGCGCCTGCGCCAGCGCTATGCGCCGGCGGCGCATCCGATGGCCGTCGAGGTCGTGCGTTGGCTGGAGGGCGCCGACGCCGTGGACAGCTGGGTCGAGGAGGCGTGATCGACTCACCGACCCTTCGTCGATGCTCGCGCCGGGCCGCGGCCCGGGTGTGCGTCAGTCAGTCAGCGGTCGGCGTTGGCCCGCGCCCATTCGAGCGCATCCTCCAGGCGATCGTCGCCCCAGAACGGCTCGGTGCCGAAGACGAAGGTCGGTGATCCGAACAGGCCCAGCTCGCGTGCGCGTGCGGTGCGCGATCGATAGGCGTCGCGCACCGCATCGGACGACGCCTGCGCGAGGCAGCGATCCGCCGGCCGACCCAAGCCCTCCAGGATCGAGCGCAGGACCTCGGGCCGACCGGGATCCTGCTTGCCCAGGAACCATGTCCTGCAGGCCGCTTGCACGAACTCGGGGCACCAGCCTTCGAGCGCCGCCAACGTCGCCAAGTGATTGGCGAGTTCATCCGCGTCGATCGGGTACGGCGGGATGCCGTCGAACGGGATGCCGAAACGCAGCGCCCGGCGTTCGAGGTCGCGCCACATGTAGCGCATCTTCACGGGCTTGCCGACGAACGGGCTGTTGTTCTGCTCGCGCATCAGGGTCCGGACGCTGAACGGTCGCCACACCAGGTCCACCCCGGCGGCGTGCGCGGCCGCCTCGGCGCGCATCACCGACAGGTAGCTGTAGGTGCTGCCGATGAAGAAGAAGAACTCGAGGCGGACAGGCATGGCTGCTCCCGAAAGGCTTTGGGCCGGCGCTCGATGCGTCCATCGCATGCGGCCAAGGGGTCGGCGAAATCACGGTCGGGCACCTGACGCTGGCCCGGGTTTCTCAGTCATTCATCATCGAAATCAAACCCCACCAGGTCGGTTTCGAACACCACGCCGCCGCCGGGCTCCGCCAGCACGAGATGAACGTTGCCCGCGCACCCCGTCCCGGAGCCCGCCGGCGACCAGGCGATCGTGAACGCCCCCTGCGCGTTGGTCTGGCTGCTCGCGGTGGGGGCGATGCAGGCATCCCCGGTCACGCTCACCGACAGGCCGGGCACAGGATCTAGGGCACCGGGGAAGTCTGCGTGGGCCGTCACGGCCGCCAGATTGACCCACCACCGGCCGCAAGGATTGCCGGGGTCCAACAAGCAACCCCTCTCGGGCGTGTCCGCCAGCCAGATCGAGCGCGGCTGGGCCACCTCCAGCGCGAGCAACTCCGCCGGCATCAGCGAGGTCACGACGAAGGCGGAGAACTCGCTGGCCGAGCCGGAGACGGTGGCGGTGAAGGGGATCGTGAACTCCGTCTGCCCCGCGCTGGCCGCGGCGCTGGCAACGACGGTCGCCTCGAGGCCGTTCCTGCGCACCAGCAGCACACGCTGGATGTTGTACGGGCCGACGTTGGAGAAGAAGTCCTTGTGTGCCGGATCGAACTGCACGGTGAAGCGCACCGTGTCGCCGGCCGCGAACGAGGACCGGTCCACCATCACCGTGCCCACGGGCGAACGGGCCAGATCGGTGCTGATCGTGCGCTCGAGCATCGAACTCAGGCTCTCCAGGCCGAGGAGCCCGAGCACGTCGCCCAGATCCAGCCCCACGCCCGCCCTGGCCTCCAGCGAGACCTTGTAGTCGGACTTGTAGCCGGTATCGGTGATCTGGCTGATCTTGGGCGCGAAGCTGCCGGCCAGCTTGCCGCCGGCCCGGGCCTTGAAGGCATCGAAGCGGATCTGGCGCAGGAACGGGTTTCCGATCTCGGCGCCGAAGTAGCCGAAGGCCATCAGCGTCGGCTCGACCCGCAGGTCGCCCAGGCTGGGCAGGTCCAGCGTCGGCGCGTACTGCAGCGACGTGTCGCTCAGCTCGCCGACGAAGCCACAGCCTCCGCCGCCGGGGCAGGTCAGGCCGATCTGCGCCTTGGCCTTGGCCTCGACCCTGGCGCCGATGGCCAGCGTCGCCACCGTGACCTTGCCGCCGGCCTCGATGCCCACGCCCACCGGCACCAGGCCGCCGACGACCAGCGACAGCGCACCGCCCACCGGGATGCGGATCGCGAACAACTCCACCTTGCACTCGATCTTGCCTTCGAAAGCGGCCGTCACGTTCAGGCCCGCCTGCACGCGCACGACGGGCTCGGCGCGCACGATCAGGCGCTCGACGCCGTTGGCCGCAGTGAACAACACATCGAGCGCCGGGTCGATCGTCAGGTTGAACAGCGGCGGGCCGTCCAGTGCGATCGGCAGCGCGTTCAGCGTGGACTCGCACGAGGTGAACGGCGGCAGCGCATGGGTGCCCTGCGCGGCCAGCGCGCGCGCCCGCGGGCTCGCGCTGCCCGACGCCTTGGGCTTGGGCGTGAAGGTGTAGGTATGGCCGCTGCGGACGATGTCGTAGGCCGCGGCGATGTCGGGCGCGAACTCCACTGCCGCGCGCGACAGGTCGATGGTCTCGTTCAGGTTCAGGCCGGGCAGCAGCACGCGCGCCGGCACCAGCTTGAGCGTCACGGTGTGCGTGGCGCCGGAGGACGCGACGGCGACGACCTCGCCCGCCACCACCTTCGACTCGGTGTTGACCAGCCGCTGGCCGATGGCGGGGGCGGCCACGCCGCTGAGCACCACGCGATAGGTATTGGCAAAGCTCGGCGCCGCGCTCGGATCGCTGGCCACCGGGTCGCCGACGATCTGCGCGTCGGTGAGCAGCACGACGCCGGGCGCCGGTGTCGTCACTGCCACCAGCAGCGGCGCGGACGGCACGCCCTGAGCCTGCGCGGTGATCTGCGCCGAGCCGGTGGCGGCGTTGGCCGTCACGCGGCCGTTGCTGTCGACGCCCACGGCCGCGGCGTTGGTCGAACTCCAGCTCACGCCAACGTCCACCACCTGGCCCTGCTCATCGGTGACCACCGCGGTCAGCTGCCGGCTCGCGCCCACTGCCGTCAGCAGCAAGCCCGTCTCGCGGATCTCGACCCTGGCCACGGTGGGCGGGGCCGCAGCCGTCTCGCTGCCACCTCCGCCGCATGCGGCCAGCATGGCCACCGTGCAGGCCACCAGCAGTGCATTGATGCGCTTCATGTTCGTGCCTTTCCGCCTCTGATGGAGCAGACCGTACGACGCGGGCGTTTGCTCAGCGTTTGTCGGCAGAGGCCGGGTCGGTGCAGGCCTGGGCGCGCGCCAGCCGATCCATCACGGTGGTCAGCGTGAGCGGCTCGTGCTCGATTCGGGCCTGAAGCGACGGTGCGATCGCGAGCGCATCGCACCATTGCTGCGCCTGGGCGCGCATGCCGGCATCGGCGAGGGGATGGGCGGCCACCATGCGCCAGATTCTCACCGCGTCGAGACTCCCGCCTTGCGCGCGCAACGAATCGCCGAACAGCATCGCGATGTGCAGGCACATGTTGGTCCAGCCGCGCTCGGCAGCACCGCGCATCGCCGCGCGCAGGCGCTCGAGCGCCGCCGCGATGTCGCCGCGCCGGATCGCGACGCGGCCCAGGTTGGCCTGGGCATTCACGGCGATCATCGGGTTGTCGCCGCTGAGGCTGCGCTCCAGCGCCCGCAGCAGATGGCGCTCGGCGTCGTCGAACTCGCCCAGCTCGAGCAAGGCCTCGCCGAGCCCGCAGGCGTGGACGGGCACGAAGAACTCGACACGATAGCGCTCGCTCAGACGCAGGCCCTCGTCCATGCTGCGCCGCGCCGCCTCCCAGTTGCCTTGCGACAGATGCATCCCGCCGAGCGTGCTCAGGCAGCGCACCACCGCGGCGTGGCGGCCGAGCTCGCGCTCGATGACCAGCGCCTGTGCATAGTGATCGAGTGCGTCTTTCCATCGGCCTTCGTTCTTCGCGACGATGCCCAGGTTGTTGAGCGCGGTGGCGACCTCGTGGGCGACCGCGTGTTCGCGGCCGATGGCCAGTGCACGCTCGAAATGCGGCCGGGCGGCGCTCCACTGCGCCTGCGCCGAAAGGCAGCTGCCGGCGTTGGTCAGGCAGCGGAACAAGGCACGCCGGTCGCCGCATTGCTCGGCCAGATCGATGCCCGAGCGGGCGATCGCGAGGCCCGTCTGGTGCTCGCCGCGCAGATAGTGCAGACGCGACAGGGCGGATCGCAGGTCGGCCGCCAGCGCCTGCTGCCCCGGCCGATCAGGGCCGAGCTCGAGCGCAGGCTGGAAGTGCACGATGCCTTCGGCGGCGCGGCCCCGAACCTCGAAATAGTCGCGCCATGCGTCGACTGACCGCGCCAACCCTTCGATCGTCCCGTGTGCCACGCTGTGACGCCAGGCCGCCCTGCAGTTGGAGTATTCCTGTTCGATGCCTGCCACCAGCGGCCGATGGTCGGCGCCGGCGTGCGTGGCGAGGTCGGCGACGAACTGCGCGTAATACGCGGCATGCCGCCGGGCACACTCGCCCGCACGCGCAGCGTCGTGCGACAAGCGCTCGGCCGCAAAGGCGGCGACCAGCGGATGCAGGCCGAAGCGGCCGGCATCGTCGACCGCGAGCAGGCTCTTGTCCACCAGCGACGACAGCAGCGGCAGCGGCGCCTGGACCACTGCGAGCGCCGCCGCACGAGTGAACCCGCCCTGGAAAACCGACAGCGCGGCGAGTGCCTCGCGTTCGCGCGGCGCGAGCAGGCTCCATGAGCGCTCGAGCACCGCACGCGCGCTGTCGTGCTCGGGCCGCGCCGGTGCGCCGGGCGAAGCCGGGTCGCGCGCCAGAAGGTCCATCGAGCAGCGCAGGTCGTGCGCGATCTCCTCGGCCGGCAACAGCCGCACCCAGCCGGCGGCCATGGCGATGGCCAGCGGCAGTCCGCCGACCGATTCGACGATGTCGATCACCGCCGGCAGGTGGCGCGCAAGCGAGAAACCGCGCTGTGCCGCGCCGGCGCGCGCCTCGAACAGCCGCACGGCATCGAACGCAGAGGCGGCCTCGAGGTCGCGACTGTTCTCGTCGGGCACGGCCAGGCCGGCCAGCGGCAGCAGCTGCTCCGTGGCATGGACGAGCCGGACGCGTGACGTGACCAGCAGCGTCAGGCCCGGTGCAGCGGCCAGCAGACGCCCGATCAACGCCGGCAGCTCCGGAAGGTGCTCCGCGTTGTCGAGCACGCACAGCACGCGCTCGCTGCCCAACCGGCGGCCGATCTGCGCGATCGGGTCCTGTGCGTCGGTGATCGGCACGCCGAGCTGCTCGGCCACACGCGCAACGACCTCCCGAGCGTCGACGAGATCCTGCAGCTCGACCCATGCCTGCCCGCCCGCAAAAGCGTCGGCCACGGCCGGCAGCGCGCTTCGTGCGAGGCTGCTCTTGCCCACGCCGCCTGGACCGATGATCGTGATGGCGCGCGCATCGCCCTGCGCCAGCAGCGCCGTCAGTTCGGCCAGTTCGCTGCGCCGGCCGACGAACGACGCCTCTACATCAGGCGAGGCCGCTGCGGCTGCCATCGCGGGCGATGCGGTCTTGGCTTCGCGCTGAACCAGGTCGCGCAACCGGCGCGGGGGCTCGACGCCAAGCGCTTCGGCGAGCTCGAGCGCGAATGCACGATAGATCTGCCACGCATGCGCCGGATGGCCCAGCTCGATCTCGGCGCGCAGCAGCACCTCGATCGCGTCCTCGTCGAGCGGATCGACGGTCTGCACGCGGCGGGCCAGCTCGATGCGTTGCGCCTGCGGCGCGACGGCCATCGCATCCAGCGCGGCCTGGCGCCAGCGCGTGTCGAAGCGCAAGCGCTCGCCGGCCAGCCACTCCGAGAACGCCGGGTTGGCGGCATCGTCGAGCCCGTCGAGCAACGGGCCCCGGCGCAGCGCGATCGCCTGCGCCGGCTGCCCGGCCTCGAGCAGCGACTGGAATGCAGCGAGGTCGGTCGCCACGTGCCAGCACACCGCCTGTTCGTTGGCCTGCAGCCCAGTAGCGATCTCGCGCGCCTTGAACACCACGTGGCGCAGATTGCGTCGCGCTTCGGCATTCGGGCGCTCGGGCCACAGCATTGCAGCCAGCCGGTCGCGCTGCATCCATTGCCCCGGCTGAAAGGCGAGCAGCGCGAGCAGTTGAAAGCGCCGCTGCGGCGCAAAAGCCACGGCCTCGCCTGAGCCGGCCAGCTCAGGCCGGCCGAGCAGCAGCAATCGGGGCGCCGGGTCGGCAGCAGCCTGTGGTTCGATCGTCATCGCGCATGAAGGGCGCCCTGCCCGCTGCCGCGGCAGCACGCACCGCGCCGGCAGCTGCGTGTATGTGTCGGCGCGCGGGCTCGGGCATCGACGTGGACTCCCCCAAGCCGGCCATGCTAGGCATGCGTCGGCCCCGGGGAGTTGACCTCGAGCAGGCCTCGGCGCCGCGCCACCCGATCACAGGCCCCGCCCGCGGGCCCTGGCTCGCCGGTGAGCTCGTGCGGCCCGAGGCGCGTTACGGCTTGCGCGGCGGCACCGGCGTGCCGACGAAGGTGTTCACCACCAGCGGCTTGGCGTCGACCTGCGGCACGTGGCAGGTGTTGCACTGGTAGCGGTCCATGCGCACGTTGGCGCCGCCCACGGCCACGAGGTGCGAGTCGCCGAGCTTGGGCGAACTCTTCTTCACGTAGTTGGCCGGGCCGTGGCATTCGAGGCACTGGTTGTCGGCCACGGTGATCTCGTCGAAGTTCTCCACCGCGTGCGGCACCAGCGGCGGCTGCTCCTTGAATGTGCGCTCGATCGGCGCACCCGAGCCCGGGCGTTTGCCGGCATAGGCCTTCATGTCACCGGCCTGGTCGACCGAGGCGGCATCGGCACCGCGCAGCGTGGCGATGCCGGAGAAGGAGGCACAGCCGAACACGCCGGCAACGAGCAGCGCGGCGAGCAGCGTGGTCTTCAGCGTCTTCATGGGGAATCCTTTCGCATCGCGAGGGTTCATCGTCAACATCATTCGGCGGCGGCCGCGACGGGAGCCACCGGCAACGGCGCATGGCCGTGCCAGCGCGTGCCGAAGGAGAAGACATCGACGGCACAGACGTCGATGCAGCGGCCGCAGTTGGTGCAATTGGGCGAGGTGATCACCGGCCCGGCGCCGCCGAGGCCCTTGAGCGCCGGGCGGATCACCACCGGCTCGGGGCACACGGCCATGCAGTCGAGGCAGTCGTTGCAGCGGTCGCGACGTGCAGCCACGACGCGCACCGGACTCCAGCGCGCCGGCAGGCTGTAGAACGCGCCCATCGGACACAGGCGGCCGCACCAGCCACGATTCATCACGAACACGTCGAACAGGAAGATCGCCGCCATCACGGCCCAGCCGGCGCCGAGGCCGAAGATCAGCCCGCGCTGCCACAGCGACACCGGGTTCACCAGTTCCCAGGCCGCGGTGCCGCTGGCCGCGGCAACCACGAAGGTGGCCGCCAGCCATGCATAACGCGTCTTGCGCGTCACATGCGCGCCGCCCTTGAGCCCCAGGCGGCGCCGCAGCCAGGCCGCGGCATCGGTCACCGGGTTGAGCGGACATACCCACGAGCAGTAGGTGCGCCCGCCGACGAGCAGATAGAACACGAGCACGATCGCGGCGCCGATCCAGGCCGCGCGCAGCGGCCAGTGGCCGGCCGCAAGCGTCTGCGCGAGTACATAGGGGTCGGTCAGCGGCAGCACGCCGAGCGTGAGACTCGAACTCAGGTTGCCCTTGACGATCCAGATGCCGAACCACGGCCCGACGAGAAACAGCAGCAGCACGGCCACCTGCACCGCGCGCCGCGCGAGCAGCCATTGGTGCGCACGCCACCAGCCTTTGGCGACGACGGCGTCGACACCCGGCGTCGCGCCCGCGACGCCGGCTCCGGCACCCTTGCGGCGCGCAGCAGCAGCCGATGCGGCGGCCGTCACAGCCGGTCTCCCTGCAGTGCCCGCGGCGCGCCCTGTGGCGCCGAGGCGGCGCCGGGCACGGCGGCGGAGGCAGCGCTGTCCTTCGACAGTCCCTTGCCGAGTTCGTAGCGCATGCCCTCGGGCAGGTTGTACTCATGGCGAGGGTCGGGCGCGACCAGGCTTCGGCCCGCCTTGTCCTTCTCCACCCAGCCGAGGCGGTAGTGCTTGCTCGGCTCGCCCATCGCGAGGTCGATCGGCAGCACCTTGATCGCCGCCACCGGCAGCGGGCAGGCGCTCTCGCACTTGCCGCAGCCGGTGCAGGCGTCGGCATGCACCACCGGAATGAACTGCGCATGCTGGCCAGTGCGTGCGTTGCGCTGCAGGTCGAGCGTGATCGCCTTGTCGATCAGCGGGCAGACGCGATAGCAGATGTCGCAGCGCATGCCCAGGAAGTTCAGGCAATTCTTCTGGTCGGCGAGCACGGCGATGCCCATCCGCGCCTTGTCGATCTCGGTCAACTTGGGGTCCAGCGCGCCGGTGGGGCAGGCCTTGACGCAGGGGATGTCCGGGCACATCTCGCAGGGACCGCTGCGCGCCACGAAATACGGCGTGCCCATGGCCACCGGCTGTTCGGGCTGCGCCAGGCCGAGGATCTTGTACGGGCAGTCGCGCACGCACAGGCCGCAGCGCACGCAGGCGCCCAGGAAGTCTTCTTCCGCCTGCGCGCCGGGCGGCCGGATCGCCTGCGGCGGCCGCGCCTTGGCATGGCGCGCGTGCAGCCCGAGCGCCAGCGCAGCCGCGCCGACGCCGCAGGCCAGCCGCGCGCCGTCGGCCAGGAGTTCGCGCCGCTTCACTGCCGTCTCCCGAAGCTCAGGCCTTCATCACCTTGACCGCGCACTTCTTGAAGTCGGTCTCTTTCGAGATCGGGCAGGTGGCGTCGAGCGTGAGCTTGTTGGCCAGGCGGTGCTCGTCGAAGAACGGAATGAACACCAGCCCCTCGGGCATCTTGTTGCGCCCGCGTGTGTTCACGCGCAGCGCAATCTCGCCGCGCCGGCTCGCCACCTTGACCGCGTCGCCATGCTTGACGCCGCGCTTCTCGGCGTCCTTCGGGTGCATCCACACCACCGCGTCGGGGAAGCTCTTGTAGAGCTCGGGCACGCGGCGCGTCATCGTACCGGTGTGCCAGTGCTCGAGCACGCGGCCGGTGCACAGCCACAGGTCGTAGTCGGCATCGGGCTTCTCGGCCGGGTCCTGGTAGGGCAGCGCGTAGATCACCGCCTTGCCGTCGGGCTTGCCGTAGAAGCGGACACCTTCGCCGGCCTTCACGTACGGGTCATAACCCTCGCGATAGCGCCACAGCGTCTCCTTGCCGTTGACCACCGGCCAGCGAAGGCCGCGCACGCGGTGGTAATGGTCGAATTCGCCGAGGTCCTTGCCCTTGCCGAGGCCGAACTTGCGGTATTCGTCGAACAGGCCCTTCTGCAGGTAGAAGCCGAAGGCCTCGGTCTCGTCGTTGGTGTAGTTGGCCCAGGCATGGGCGTTGACCTTTGCCGCCTCGGCCTTGGTGTACTTGTTGACCTCGCCGTTGGCGTAGAGCACGTCGTACAGCGTCTTGCCCTTGTATTGCGGGTTCTTGTCGAGCAGTTCGGCGGGCCAGACCTCCTCGGTCTTGAAGCGCTTGCTGAACTCCACGTATTGCCACAGGTCGCTCTTCGCCTCGCCGGGGCCCTTGACCTGCTGGCGCCAGATCTGGCCGCGCCGCTCGGCGTTGCCGAACATGCCTTCCTTCTCCATCCACATCGCGCTGGGCAGGATCAGGTCGGCCGACAGCGCCGTCAGCGTCGGGTAGGCGTCGGAGACGACGATGAAGTTGCGCGGGTCGCGGAAGCCGGGGTAACGCTCCTGGTTCAGGTTCGGCCCGGCCTGCATGTTGTTGGTGGTCGTGGTCCAGTAGAAGTTGAGCACGCCGTCTTTCAGCATGCGGTCCTGCTGCACCGCGTGGAAGCCGACCTCGCCGCGCAGCGTGCCGGCCGGGACGTTCCAGATCTTCTCGGCGATCTCGCGGTGCTGCGGGTTGGCGATCAGCAGGTCGGCCGGCAGGCGGTGCGCGAAGGTGCCGCACTCGCGCGCGGTGCCGCAGGCGCTGGGCTGGCCGGTCAGGCTGAACGGGCTGTTGCCGGGCTCGCTGATCTTGCCCACCAGCAGGTGGACGTTGTAGATCATGTTGTTCACCCAGGTGCCGCGGGTGTGCTGGTTGAAGCCCATGGTCCAGTAGCTGGTGACCTTGGTCTTCGGGTCGGCATAGGTCTTGGCGAGCGCCTCGAGCTTGTCCTTCGGCAC